>WJMS01000148.1 GCA_014727815.1 candidate division GN15 bacterium | reverse complement strand
GGCCGGATCATGATCGTCCCAAACACCGTAGGAACTCACCAGCGGGTAATTGTCACTTACCATTGGTGGTGTCTGCGGGTTCGTCTCGAACTTTGAGTCAAACCACCAGAAGCAGTTTGCCACTGCAACCGGGCCGCAATAACCCTGGTCAACAGTGCCATCGGGTGGTTGCGTGAAGTCCTGTAGCTGACCGAAATCGGGCATTCCGGCGGGACAGTAGTCCGGAAATGCCGCTTTGTAACAAAAGGCTCGTTCGCTGCTCACAGCTTCCATGCCGTCATCCGTCCGACCGTCCGTGTCCATACCGGACAGCGGCTGCTCTGAGAGGACCGGATAACCGAAAGCGAGCAGCAGTGTCATGCCCAGTAGCATTACCCCATGCCACATCTTCATTGGTACATCTCCACGTGAGTGGTTTTGAGTTATATATGGACTGCTTGTGTCTTGTCGATTACACCGCCGGATTGCAGAGGCGTAGTCACTTGTGACGAAAAGAGACGAAGACTGCGTGTGATTCGGAGACAAGTTCGTCTATATTCAATATAGAGGGCTGGAGGACATCGTCAAGGAGGATGTCCCGACATCGTCTATTTTCTCTGTGCAAACGGGACCAAGTGTATTGGCTTGGATGTTTTTGTCGGGTTTAGCGCGTGACCATGCGTCGCACAGAAAACGGGCCACCAACCGTGGCAGGTTGATGGCCCGTTGCAGGTCCATTCGGTAATGGCCGTTACGGACACGGCACCGGCGCCGAGCCGCCGGCAAAGAGGGCGTTGACCAGGTAGATAACATCCTCCAGATCGATATTGCCGCCAACATCACCATTCACGTTGGCTTCTTCGGGGCACGGCAGGGCCGCTCCGCCAAGGAAGAGGTTATTCACCATAAAGATCACATCCTGCAGGTCTACGTTCTCCTCAGGATCGCCATCGACGTTACCGGTGACGCCGACACAGCAGCCGACCTTCAATGTAATCGGCACGGATCCGGCCGGATGTCCGGCATCATTGGTGACATAGTCGAGAGTGCCGGCGTGCTCGCCCTGGGGCACACCGCCACAATCGATGGTGATCGGGAAGTCGATACTGTCGCCAGCCGCGATCACCTGCTGGTCGCCCGAGCAGGTCAGCCAGCTTTCGCCCGATGAGAACGTCACCCGCAGCGTACCGTCGCCGGTGTTGCGAACGCGGACGTGTTCGATGGTTGAACTGCCGGGTGTCAGGGTGACTGTCATGGGTGAGTCATCGATGTCACACGTGGGGCTGGCAGCGTTGCCGTAACCCTTGAGCTCGATATCGTCGATATTCCAGCCGCAATAGGTCACGGAACCATCGGTGCTGCCCATTCCGAACCGGATCTGGAACTCCGGATTGTGATCGGCCACGGTGGACAGGTCGTACTCGTGCTCGCTCCACGACGATTCGTTGAGCGTATTGTTGTCGTTCTGGTACAACTCAACCCAGTCGGTGCCGTCAAACACCTCAAGATACACGTGGTCGTACGCATTGCGTTCGACACCAAGCCAGCGATAGTACTTGAAGATGACCCCGGTCATGTTGCTGCAGTCAATGATCGGCGAGTAGACCCACTGGGTGGTGCCGATGTTGTTCTCGTACTCACCATCGGAATCGAGGTCGTTACCGAGGACGGCGTTGTCGGCGGTCGGTGTGTGATCTTCCGAGGGATCGTCATCGAGACCCTGTACCGGACCGATCTGCCACTCAGCCGAGCCGCCGAGGCCGGTCCAGCCCTGATCGTAGGAGAAGTCGTCGAAGTAGAAGACGACCCGGTCACCGATAGTGACATCGAAGTTCACGGTCGTGAAGAAGCCGTTATCGCCGGACACGTCAAGGCTCACGGTCACACCATAGCCCATCGGACAGCCTGCATCGACCGACACCGCGAAGACATCGCTGCCGTTCGACGCGGTGCCGTCGATCGAATCGATCAGGCCGTAGTAGCCGTAGTTGTCGGTGATGGTGACATACGGGTCGGAGACAAACAGGTTGCCTTCGATATTGAATCCTTGCCCGGTACCGGTGTTTCCAAGGGTGACGGTGAGTTCCGCCGTTTCTCCGGGATCGATAATACCGTTGCTGTTGCCGGTGTCATCGATGCCCAGCGCCACAAATCCGATTACCGGGGCGTGCACGGTCACCCGGAATGAGCCAGTCCAGGTATCCCGGGCGGTGCCGGTAACCTCGATGTCAAAGGTGATCTTGTGGTCGTCGGGACAGTCCGCATCGACCGAAAACCCGAAACCGTCGGCGACGTAAGCGGTACCGTTGTCACCCAGGACGGTGCCGTAGGCTTCGCTGCCGTCGTTGAGTGTGATGTACGGATCTGTCGTCGTGATCGTCGCTTCGACATCGTAGGCATCGTCCGGACCGACGTTGATCAGCTGGATGCCCATGAGGATGTCTTCGCCGGCTTCGACCAAACCGTTGCTGTTGCCGGCCGCGTCATTGATGGTCGCTTCGTCGAATATAACATAGGGACCGGACGGCGTGATCACCTGGATGGTGCTTACATACGGGATCTTGTTCTGGGCACTGACAACGATATCGGCCGTGCCCGGCTGACTGAAGCCGGCCAGGTCAATCGTGGCGGTGCCCGATGAACCGACATAGCCGGAGCCCTGCAGTTCACCGTTGAAGGTGACCCCCACATAGGAGCCCGGATCGGCCTGGACATCGATGGAAGTCGATGACAGCACGATGGCGGCGTCGTGAATGACGTTGTTGGGATCGGGCACGCCGAGATAGGTCATCAGCGAGGGGTCACCCATGAGATGATAGATTTCCCAGTAGTAGTCTTCGCGGCTCGAACCGGATTCGGTCACGGCCATGTTGCCGGCGAAGATGATGGCATCGTTGGTGATATAGTGCAGATTGACCGGTTCACCGTGATCGTGGAAGACACCATCGTAGGCGCCGATACCGGTTTCCGCGTACGACGGGCCGGCGCCCACCACCGGGCCGTAGCCGACACCCCACCAGTAGTCTTCATCCCAGTAGGTGGAGTTGGTGCCGCCGATATAGCCGATACCGCCGCGGTCTTCGATACGCAGGAAGGCCTCGCCGAAGCACGGAGTCGAGTAATCGGTACCGAAAGTATTCGGCAGACAGCAATTGCCGATACCGAGGACGTATTGGTTGTAGTTGGTCAGGCCGGGGATATCCGAGGTCGTGAACGACGGATCGGCGTGTCCCGAATGCGAGCAGTGGGCCGTATAGTTGTACAGGCTTACGCCCTCGCTGACGGTTGCGATGATATCGGCCGGGGCCGAGGCGCCGTCGGAGGCGGGGTAGAGCCAGACGTTTGGATCGATGCCGTGGGCGGCGTTAAAATACAAGCCGGTGCCGTAGTTGATCTGGCCGTTGCCGTGGGTCGCCGCGTACCATGAATCAACGCCAGCCACCAGGGTGACCCGCTCGAGATAGGACGGATCGGGCATCTGGTACTGCTCGTACTCGAGGGTCTTGTCGATCTGCGGCTGCAGTTCGGCAGTCGTCTGGGCCGAAAAACGGCCGTAGTAGATCTCCGGGAAGATATCACCGGTGAATTCGCAGAAGCGCAGGTCGGTCACGTGCGACCCGGCTGAGCCGGAGAACGGCGGAATCTGCTGGGCATCACCGACGAACAGGACGAAGGACGGGGCCGGATCGCTCGGCGTGCCGGCGTTGTACAGTCCTTCGATGTAGTTCTTGATGGCCGTATTCGTGGTGCCGATCTGGTCGGTGTAAGCGGTGATGACTTCGAAGCCCTTCCTGGTCTTCCACTCGATGAACGGCTGCAACTGCGCTTCAAACATCCGGTCGGAAATAATGACATACTTGACCGGATAGTTGACCAGGTCATCCTTCACGGTCGCGACCTGCTGTTCGTAGTTGAGGACGCGATCGTAGGCCGGTTCGAAGTAGGGTGAGTAGCCCTTGCGCCAGTTCGTTTCGGTGGCGGCCCAGTCGGGGTGTTCAAACGTCACCCGAACGGTCACTTTGGTGTAGACGCGGATGCGGGCGTTGACCGGATCATAGGCTACCGGCGCCACCGATATCAGGGCGAGCCGCACCGAGCGCATTACGCCCTTGATTTCGCTGCTGACCAGAGGTAGCTCGTAGAAACCGGGCTGCTGGTACAGGCCGGTGTTGACCTCAAAGGGGACTGAGCCCGGATCATCGGACTTGGACAGCGACGGCTGCACCGGCATAAGCGGCGCAGTCATGCCCACGTCGGACAGGGAGTATTCGTCGTACTCGCTGTCAACGACCTCGAGCGACAGCTCGCTGCCGAACGGGATCGAGATCAGCCGGTTGGCCATCGGCAGCGATGGCTCACCGATCCGGTGCGAGCGGGTGAGACCAGCCCCCGAAAGCAGAGTAAACATGCCCTGTTGGGTGGCAACTTCTTCAAACATGAGTTCGCCGACTTCCAGGCGTAACGTGACGCCATCGCTGCCGTAGTCGACCAGCGCGACATCATTGTCGGCGTTGCTTACTTCAAGAGTCGAACCGGCCAGCGAGACGCCAGCAAAGAGCAGGCAGATCGCCAGGGTTAGACCGAGACCAATAACCCTTTTTCCCAAAATAGCCTCCAGTTCTTCGGATAACTGATTGTTGCACTTATAGATAACTTTTTGGGGAGGCTGGGACGCAAACCGACTGGCTGTTCCCCCATGATGGGTGCGTGGCGGTGCGGCACCAATAGACTCCCGCAGTAACTCGAAGACGTGTTTGCAGTATTGCTGTAAGCTCCGACGCATTATGAATATACCGATAATGGATAATATTGTCAATGCCGCTCGATCAACAAAAATAGACAAAATTACCCTCGGTCAGCCGCAAAATCCCGGTTGATCAATTGCGGAGGCGCCGCCCGGGTCCCGCCCAACCCAGCGAATCGTTTGGCTCCCAATCAAGTACGACAGTAAAGTATCCATTGGCGAGGCCGAAAAGACTAGGGAGAGGGGGCTTCTCCCCGGCAGCGGAAGGCGCGATGACGTCGGCCAGATTGAATCAGGCAAAGGAGCCGACAGGAGTTATTGGCCCGATGACAACTGATCAGCCAGAGAGCATGCAGGACTTCAGTGATCTGCCAATTCCGTATCAATCGCTTGATACGAACGGACAGATTCTGGCTGTGAACGAGCACTGGTTGCAGTTGTTGGGGTATGAGGCTGACGAGGTTATTGGTCGCTGGTTTGGCGACTTCTTGTCCGAGCGCTGTCGCGAACACTTCCTCACCTGTTTTCCCCGGCTCAAGGCAGATGGGCTGGTGCGGGATGTCGAACTGGAATTGAGGGACGGCACAGGCGCCACAGTTTTTGTGCTGCTCAACGGCAAGGCAGTCTATAATGTCGCTGGCGATTTTGTCCGCAGTCACTGCCTCATGCAGGATGTTACGCGGCAGCGCGAGGTTGAGCGCGAACTACGCGACAATGAAGAGAAGTTCCAGCAACTGGCGGCCAACATCAACGAGCTGTTCTGGCTGCGCTCCCGCGACAGGATGCTCTACATCAGTCCGGCATACGAACGGATGTTTCAGCGTTCGAGTGAACAGCTTTCCGGGAAACCGGACGACTTCCTGCATTCCGTGCATCCCGACGACCAGGAGATGGTTGCCGACGCAAATGCTCGCGAATGGGCCGAGGGGCGGCCTATGGACATCGAGTTTCGCACAATCCGCAATGACGGCAGCATCCGATGGATATCGGCGAAGACCTCCCTGATTCGTGATGATCAGGATAACGTATATCGGTCCGCCGGCATCGCCGAGGACATTACCGAGCGCAAACTGGCCGAGCAGGCGCTCGAGGAGAGCATACAGCGCTTTCGGAACATTGTCGAGGCAGCTGAAGCCGGCTATTTCTTCGTCGATACCGAAGGTCGCTATGGCTACGTGAACCGGGCGTGGCTGCGAATGTACAAGTATGACTTTCCGCAGGAAGTAATCGGCCGGCCGTTCTCGATTACCCAACCAGAGAGCGGCAACGGAGCGTGTGATCTCGATCTCCCTGCGATGCTTGCCTCCGAGGACGGTTTCCAGTGCGACTGTGCTCGCCAGTGCAAGGATGGCTCGATCGGCTATCACCTTGTCTCCGGGAATCGAGTGATCGTGGATGGACGGGTTATCGGCATCGAGGGCTTCCTGTTCGATACCACTGAGCGCAAGAAGGCCGAGGACGCCTTGCGTGAGTCCGAAGAGCGCTTCCGTGCCGCTTTCGAGACCAGTCCCGATGCAATCGCCATCGCCCGGACATCGGACGGCCTGTGTGTCACGGTCAATAAGGGCTTTGTCGAGCTGACTGGCTATACCCGCGAAGAGGTGATCGGACAAACATCGATCGATCTCAACGTCTGGGTTGATACAGCCGACCGTGAGCGCTTCGTCGCACGTTTAGAGGACGAGGGTTATGTCGATGACTTCATCGTCCGATTCCGGCGCAAGGATGGCTCGGAGCTTGTCGGCGATGTTTCGGCCCGTATGGTGATGATTCAGGGCGTGACGCACAGCCTGGTGATGGTGCGTGATATCACCCAACGTCAGCGCACCGAACAAGCCCTATCACGACGCGACCGGATCCTGTCTGCCATCGCTTCCGTAGCCAATCTGCTCCTTGACAGCGAAGAGCTGCACTCGGCCCTGACCGATGTTCTCACGGTGCTCGGCCGAGCCACCGATGTCAGCCGCTGCTACATATTCGAAAACGTCGAGCCAAAGGCGGGGCGCCCTGCGTGCAGCCAGCGTGCGGAGTGGGCCGCGCCTGGTGTCAGTGCCGAAATCGACAACCCGGAACTGCAGAACGCCACCTATGATGACTTGGGGATGACGCGCTGGTTGAAGATCCTTCCGAAGCACCAGACGATCGCGGGGCCGGTTGAGCTGCTTCCACCTGAAGAACAACGTATTCTCCGCTCACAGGACATTCAGTCGATAGCTATCGTACCGGTCTTTGTGGGCGACAGCTGGTGGGGGTTCATGGGCTTCGATGAATGCCGTACGCCGCGAGAGTGGAGCGACTCAGAACTCGATGCGTTGCGGTCGGCTGCGGGGATTGTTGGATCCGTCATCGAGCGGTCGCGCTTCACCGAAGCGCTCAAACAGAGTGAGAATCGGTTCCGCTCGCTGGTCGAGGACGTGCCGGGGATCGCGGTGCAGGGGTACGACAGCGACCGCCGGGTCATTTTCTGGAACCGCGCCTCGGAATTGCTGTACGGTTACTCAGCCGAGGAAGCAAGCGGTCAGCAACTGGAAGACCTGATCATTCCGGAATCGATGCGCGATGAAGTAGTTACTGCGGTCGACAACTGGGTCAATCGAGGCATCCCGATACCGGCTGGAGAACTCATGCTGCGGCGGAGAGACGGCAGCCCGGTGGCGGTACATTCGAGTCATACGATGCTCACGGCTCCTGACGGACGGAGAGAACTCTACTGTCTCGATCTCGATCTCACCGAACAGAAGCGTGCTGAAGCGGCGCTGCGGGAAAGTGAAGAGAAGTTTCGAGAAATTGCCCAGATGCTCCCTGAGGCGGTGTACGAGTGCGACATCAACGGCATGTTGACCTTTGCCAACAAGAAGGCCCTGGAGTATTTCGGCTACGAACCCGATGACTTCTACTTTGGCATCTGCTCGACTAACATGATCTGCGAAGAGGAGCGCGAACTGGCCATCACGAACCAGCGCCGGATCCTCGCCGGTGAGCATCTCGGGCCGATCGAATACACGGCGGTTCGCAAGGACGGTTCGACTTTCCCGATGAGCGTACACTCCACGCGGATCGTGCAACACGGTGAGGTTGTCGGCAACAGAGGAATCATCCTCGACATGTCCGACCGGAAGGCTCGCGAAGAAGAGCAGCTTCGCTCACAGAAACTGGAATCGCTGGGAATTCTGGCTGGCGGCATCGCTCATGATTTCAACAATCTGCTCACCGGCATCCTCGGCAATATCTCAGTGGCACTGATGTCCATGGACAGCGTGGAAGAACTTCATGACGGGCTTCGCGAAGCCGAACGGGCAGCCGTACGCGCTCGCGAACTGACCATGCAGCTGCTGACGTTCTCAAAGGGTGGGCAGCCGGTCAAGAAGACAGTCTGCTTGAAGGATATCGTGCGTGACTCAGTCTCGTTCGCGCTGCGCGGTTCCAACGTATTGGCCATTTACGATATGACGGATCAGACCGCGACGGCGGACGCCGACGCCGGGCAGATCAGCCAGGTCATACACAATCTGGCGTTAAACGCCGACCAGGCGATGCCGGACGGCGGCACGCTGCGCGTCGGCCTCGAGACGGTCGATTTGGATGCTGAGGGCACCGCCGGCCGAGCGCCCGGGCGATATGTTCGGATTACGATGACCGATGAAGGACACGGCATCCCCGCGCATTATCTGCCGCGGATCTTCGATCCGTACTTCACTACCAAGCAGAGCGGCAACGGTCTCGGGCTGGCCACGTCGTACTCGATCGTGAAGAAGCACGGGGGGCATATCGATGTTTCCTCGGAGACCGGTCGTGGAACGACCTTCACCCTCTACCTGCCGGCCAGCGATGAGCGCATAGAAGCTACGACACCCACTCGAGAGGCGCCCGTGACGGGCACCGGTCGGCTGCTGGTAATGGATGATGAACAGTACATCCGTGACCTTGCCGTTCGTATTCTCTCGAAGCACGGCTTCGAAGTGGATGAGGCCCCGGACGGCGCCCGGGCAGTAGCGATGTACGAGCAGGCGCAGTCGGACGGCACGCCATATCGCGCCGTGATCCTGGACCTGACCGTGCCCGGTGGACTGGGGGGAGAGGAGACAGTGGCGCGTCTTCGTCAAGTCGATCCGCAGGTACGGGCGATCGTGTGCAGCGGCTATTCCAACGACCCGATTGTTGCGCGTCATCGCGACTTTGGCTTTACAGGTACAGTCGCCAAACCGTACAAGCCATCGGAACTGCTTCAGACGGTGCGCGAAGCACTGGTCGCGAATCCGCCGCAGCCCGCGCGGACAGCGAAGTAGACCGATTCAGCCACAGCCACAACCAGCGACTTTCCTCTTGTCTAACTTTTCCGTCTAACCAATAGTGGGAAGCCCGGATACCACGTCGGCACAGTCACTGAATGTGACAGCGGGAACAATCACCACCTCTTTTCCTGTTTCCTCGGGTAAGTTAACGACAACACGCAACCGCAACTGCATTCAAAAGGGAGCTACTTGATGAAACGTCTACTGATTACCCTCGCGGTCGCTCTGCTGGTCATTCCGGTGGGGATCGACGCCAAAGACATGAACAGGAAGTACGGCCTCGGTTACTTCAATACCGATGCCCCGGTGGGTGGCCGTATCTGGGTGAGCCCGACAATCGGGATTGATCTGGGTGTCGGCTTCGAAGGCAAGACCATTTACGAGAGCGCCAACGGCGGTGACCCGGAGAAGTCTACCGCCACCAGCTTCTGGTTTGAAGCCGGCGTACCGATCGTGGTCTTCCCGTCGGAACGCGCCAACTTCTTCATTCGTCCCGGGGTACAGGTAGCCTCGCTGGATAATCGCATCTACGGCGAGGGACCGTCCGACGCCAAGTGGACACGCATTACGCCGTCGGCGACGCTCGGCGCCGAAGTGTTCTTCGGTGACCACTTCTCGCTGGAAGCCGGTCATGGTATTGCCGTTGATATCACGTCGGTACCGGATGAGGACGGGATAACGGAAGTGCGACGCGGCGAATCCGAAACGGAGTTTCGGACGTTCGACGCCAGCATTGCCTATCTCGGTTTCCACTTCTACTTCCGCTAAGGCAGCACATGAAGAAACAGCAGCAGGTGAATTGACCACCGAGGTCGATTCGCCTGCTGATTCATTTCCGAGTGCGTATCAACGGCATATGGGCTCAAGACGATCTGCGAAGATGGTGTTCCCGCTTCCCGCGTCGAGTCCTGCCGCCGACCACCAACCATAGACTCAGCAGTGCAAAGACCACCGGTTCGATGACGCACCCACCGGAATTGGTGTGGCCGGCAACGGCGACATTGTGTGCAGCGACGCAGGGCAGCAGGTCGGCTGTCCGATCGGACAGCGCATGACATCGGCCGTCACACGCGCCGGTGTCACCACCGGATATGGCCAGAACCTGTCCGCATATGAGCATGCCAATCAGGCACAAGAGAAGTGCGCGATACCGTAACATCCTAAGAATCAGCCCCGTAAGATTCGTTGCGGTGTACGTGTGAAGTAATGGCGATATGGTGCAATCCGGTGCTAGTGGTATGCAACTGGCATGCCTTGATGCAAGCGCTTGTAGTTCAACACTCCCGGTTTTGTCAGTCGCACTGTACCGCATGATCTTCGCAAATCGAGTGCATCATTCTGCTGATTGTTGCCGCTTTTGGTACTGAGAATCACGGCTGACGGCTGCTCAAAGGTTTATGTTGCCAAACTTCCGAAATCGCGTATCTTATCCATAATAGACTGATTCGCACCAGCGTCGGGCGATTCGAACATTTCCATCACGCCTGTCGGGAGTACCCGCCATGACTCTTGCTAACTGCCGCCTGTTGTCAATTCTGTTCCGCTTGTTTGTCCTGTGCCTGCTACTGTCCCCCGTTGTCAGTGCCGATGGTGAGGGCTTTCTGCCAATCGAGTTGACGGAAGAGGAAAAGGGCCGACTCGACGAAATCGGACAAAATCACCAGAAAACAGCCGCCCCGACCGGTAGTATCCGAAATCCTGCCGAATGGGAGCCATCGGAAGGAGTCATTATCCGCTGGCCGCTGGGAATTTCGATCGCCATCGTGGCGGAGATGTCCGAAGACCTGATGGTGACGACGATCGTCAGCAGTACGTCCGAGCAGAACGCCGCGATCAGCGCCTACCAGTCCGGTGGCGTGACGATGGCCAATACACAGTTCTTGATCGCATCGACCAACAGTATCTGGACGCGCGACTACGGTCCCTGGTTTATCTTCAGCGATCAGGAGCTCGGCATCGTCGATCATATCTACAATCGACCGCGACCGCTCGATGACCAGATCCCCTCAATCCTCGGCAGTGAATGGAGTATCCCGGTTTACGGCATGGACCTGATTCATACCGGCGGCAACCACATGTCCGATGGACTCGGGCGCTCGATGTCGACTGAACTGGTCTATCACGAAAACCCCGGTCGGACACAGGCCGAGGTTGATTCCATCATGCTCGCCTATCTGGGCAACGATTACACCGTGCTCGACTATATCGAAAGCGGCGGCATTCACCATATTGACTGCTGGGCCAAGTTTCTCAATCCCACGACCATCCTGGTCAAGGACGTTCCCCAGAGCAGCTACAGCTATGATCTGCTGAATGCGCGGGCCGACTGGCTCGCCCAGCAAACCTCGGCATGGGGACAGCCGTATACGGTCGTACGAGTCTACTGTCCCTATGGCACCGCCTACACCAACTCGATTATCCTCAATGACAAAGTGCTGGTGCCGATCTTCAATTCGAGCTGGGATGATGACGCCCTCGAAACCTATCGCGATGCCATGCCCGGGTACGAAGTTATCGGCTTCACCGGCAGCTGGTACGACAACGACGCCATTCACTGTCGGACGATGGGCGTGCCCGACCGCTACATGCTGCACCTGCGGCATACGCCGCTGGTACGCGTGGCTGATTCACTGGCCAACTATGAGATTGGCGCCTTCATCCAGGCGCTTTCCGCGGAAGAGCTGATCGGCGATTCACTCACGGTGTTCTACAGTGTCGATTCGGCCGCCTGGCAGACGTCATCGCTCGCCACAGTGGCGGCCGATTCCTTCGTTGCAACGATTCCCGGCCAGGTCGGTGGGGCAGAGGTTCGCTACTATGTACAGGCGGCGGATCGTTCGGGACGAGTCGAGACGCATCCGTATATTGGCGAACCCTGGGCGCATCGGATCTCCGTCAACATTACGCCGAGTATAGTCGGTGACACCACCCTCCTCTGTCGCGCCGGCGCCACGGTAGCGTACTGTCCGGGTGTTGTCGATGCCGATGATGTATCACACACGATTGACTATGTCGGCCATCCGGCCTGGCTCAGTCGCTCCGGCGACTCCCTGACCGGCACCGTTCCGTCCGGCATGCAGGGTGTGCAGACGTTCGAAACCACCGTCTCGGACGGGTTCAATACCGCCATGCAGGCGATAACGCTTCAGACATACGTGTGCGGCGATATCAACGGCGATGCGCAGGGCCCCGATCTGACCGACATCATCTACCTGGTCAATTTCCTCTTCCTTGGCGGGCCATCGCCGAGTTTCGAGCCCGCGGCCGATGTCAACGGCGACGGGGAGATCGACCTGCCGGATATCATATCCATGGTCAACGCGGCGTTTTTAGGTGGACCGGCCGTCCACTGCGGCGAATAACGCCGGCGCAATCAGAACCACCCTCTTAGTGACGCAGCGGGCTGCGCCAATAAGCGCAGTACGCTGTCATGTGCACGAAAGTACTTGTCTGGCAAGAACGCGTAACGTACTGTGTGCAACATACTAATGCAGTCTGGCGTATAGTACTCATTGGTACTGTCGCGAAAGATGAGGAGAAGAATCACATGTTGCACACGATCACTCACTCCAACATGAGTCGCATTGCCTCGATACTGGTCTGTGCGTATGTCCTGGTATTCGCCACGAGTATCATGGCTCAGGATGACGCCACCCCGGAGATTGGTTACCAGATGCCTCCAGAGGAGATTGCCGAGATCATCGACGCTCCCTGGACGCCGTCCGTCTATTTGAGTCCTGATCGCGAGTGGATGCTTCTGGTGGGCCGACCCGGGCTGCCGTCGATCGAGGAGATCGCGCAGCCGGAGCTTCGTCTCGCCGGGTTGCGCATCAATCCGGCTACCAACGGCCCGAGCCGGGGCTGGTATGCGAATGAGTTGACGTTCAAGCGCGTGTCCGACCTGGAGGAGTTTTCGGTTACGGGCCTCCCGGAAAATCCCCGGATCCAGAGTATCAGCTGGTCACCGGACAGCCGGAAAGTCGCTTTTGCGGTGACCTTTGCCGATCACATCGAGTTGTGGATGACCGACACCGACAGTCGCGAGGCGCGTCGGGTGATGGATCGTCCGCTCAACGCTGTCTATGGCTCCCCGTACGACTGGGTTTCGGACAGCGAGACATTAATCGCGCGCACCGTACCGCTCGAACGTGGTGACGCACCGGAGGGAGATGGTGTACCGGATGGGCCGGTGATTCAGCAAAACCTCGGCAAGGTCGCGCCGGCTCGGACGTATCAGGATCTACTCGAAAACGCCCATGACGAAGCGCTGTTCGCCTACTACGCGACCTCGCAGGTCGTTCGCACGGATCTTGCCGGTAACGTGACCGACCTGGGTGTCCCGGGCCTCCACGCCTACGTAAAGCCATCGCCAAACGGTGAGTATCTGCTGGTCGAGACGATCCATCGACCGTTCTCGTATACGGTTCCCGCCAGCCGCTTTCCGCTTCGCTCGGTCATCCTGGACATGCAGGGCGATGAAATCTTTGAAATAGCCGACTTGCCATTGGCCGATCAGATACCAATTGCGTTCGGTTCGGTTCGCACCGGGCGGCGCAGTATCGACTGGCGTGACGATGCGGGCGCGACGGTCCATTGGGTCGAAGCCCAGGATGGCGGCAATGCGGCGGCCGAGGCCGAAGCGCGAGACAAGCTTTTCATGCTGCCGGCGCCGTTCACCGGGGAACCGATCGAGCTGATGACTGTCCCCGATGTCCGTTATTCCGGTATCACATGGGGCAGCGACAATCTGGCAATTGTCACCGGCTGGTGGTGGCAGACCCGGAATATCAAATCCTGGATAGTCACGCCGGGTGACCCCTCGACGGAAGCGCGTGTGTTGTTCGATCGCTCGTGGGAGGATCGCTATAGCGATCCGGGCTCACCCGTGACAACCCTCTCGGAGTATGGGACACCGGTGCTTTTGACGGCAAACGATGGGCAAACGATCTTCCTGAAGGGTTCGGGCGCCTCGCCTGAGGGCGACCGGCCGTTCCTCGATGAGTTCGACCTCAGTACCATGGAGGCCACGCGTCTCTTCCGCTCGGAAGCGCCTTACTATGAGTACGTGGTAACGATGATTGATCCGAGCGAACGGATCGTTCTGACCCGCCGCGAGTCGGTCACGGAACCGCCGAATTACTTTGTCCGTGATCTTGAATCGGATGACCTGGTGCAGAAGACGTTCTTCCCGCATCCCACGCCGCAGCTTGCCGATGCCAACAAGGAGTTGATTCGGTACGAGCGCGACGATGGTGTCAAGTTGACGGCGACACTCTACACGCCGCCGGGGCACGATCCTGAAGAAGATGGTCCACTGCCGGTACTTATGTGGGCGTATCCGCAGGAGTACAAAAGCGCCGATGCGGCCGGGCAGGTGACCGATTCACCGTATCGCTTCATTCGGGTGGCCTGGTACTCGCCACTGGTCTGGCTGGTGCGCGGCTACGCCGTGCTCGATGACCCCGGTATGCCGATCATTGGTGAGGGTGACGAAGAGCCGAACGATACCTATGTCAAGCAGTTGGTGGCGAGTGCCCAGGCGGCTGCCGACGAGGTCACGCGCCGTGGTGTCGGCGATCCCGATCGTCTTGCGATTGCCGGTCACTCGTACGGTGCGTTCATGACCGCCAATCTGCTGGCCCACTCGGATATCTATCGGGCCGGTATCGCCCGCAGCGGCGCGTATAACCGCACCCTGACGCCGTTCGGCTTCCAGTCGGAAGAGCGTACGTTCTGGGAGGCTCCCGACGTGTACTTCACGATGTCACCATTCATGCAAGCCGACGACATCAATGAGCCGATCCTGCTTATCCACGGAGAGGCCGACAACAACTCTGGCACCTATCCGCTGCAGAGCGAGCGTTTCTACGGCGCACTGAAAGGGCTTGGCGCCACTGCCCGGCTGGTCATGCTGCCGCATGAAAGCCACGGCTACCGCGCTCGCGAGTCGGTCATGCACGTGATGTGGGAGATGTCCGAGTGGATGGATCGGTATGTGCGGGACGCACAGCCGATGAGCGTGGACCAGCCGGAACAGGCTGTTCCGAGCAACTAGCGAGTACGACGTCACATCCGGGCCGGGCCGCCCCGGCCCGGATGTGACAATCGGTCGGCTTGCGCGTGAGGGCCGATTGTCGTATATTCGGGCGGGCACAGCGAGCGCAATCCCCCGAGCCGGTCCCGGGCATGTGAGGTGACTCGCGCCTCGGTCCTTTGCGTCATACACCTTTGACATCCCAACGGAGCCGCGTGTGCGAGGAGGTCACCGTGCCTCTTACCTCGGTTCGGATTGCAATTCGTTTCTGTAATGTGAGGGCATAGGTCGTGGCTATCGACAACCAGCGCTCCGAGGGGGGAGTTGGCCGGCTGCCGACGGTCGGGGAGACGGTCCTGCATTTCCGTCTGCTGCAGCCCCTGGGTGAGGCAGAGGGTGACCAGGACTCGTTTCTTGCAGAGGACGTTAATCTCGGTCGACGGGTCTGCCTGCGCTTTATTCCGTCGCCGTACTGGCGTGATCCGCAGATGGTTTCCCGATTTCGCGAGGATGCCCGCAAGCTGGCCGGGCTGATCAACCCGCACCTGGTGCCAATCCATGAACTGTTATCCTACCGCGACCGACCTTTCGTGGTGGCCGGCTGTTTCACGGAGCTGACTGTCGCCGACCTGATCCCCGAGGCGCGCCGTCGCCCGATCCCCGAACTCGGTAATCTGATCATGCAGGTCGGCTGGGGCCTGCAGGCAGCGCACGATGTCGGCCTGCCGCATCGCCAACTGGCGCCCGGACATGTCTGGCTGACCCCGCAGCACCGTGTGACGCTTTCCGGCTTTCAGCTCGGCGGGCCATACAATCAGGCTGCTGACACACCAGACGACGAATCGGCTGTCGCCTACGAATACCGGGCTCCGGAACAACTCAACGGTCGCGGCAGTGACTATCGCAGCGATATCTTCTCGTTCGGCGTGCTCATGTATGAGATTTTGACCGGTGAACATCCGTTCCGGGCCGACACGCGCGAGCGTACCGTACAGGCAATCCTTGAACAGACGGCCACTCCCATCACCGACCTGCGGCCCGGCTTGCCGGCACAGCTCGATGAAGTCATCACGCGAGCGCTGCAAAAGCGCCCCGACGATCGCTACCAGCGCATCGACCGATTGCTGGCCGCCTTTACGCATGCCATTGCCGAGGTGCGCCTTGAAGACTCCCGGGAGTTCCTGGTCAGTGTTATCAACGGTCTCGATGATCCGGTGTTCGTCAAGGATGAGCAGCACCGCTGGGTGATTCTCAACGACATCATGTGTGAGATGATGGGGTATCCGCGCCATGAGTTGATCGGCAAGAGCGACTACGACATCTTCCCGAAAGAACAGGCCGATGTCTTCTGGGCCAACGACGAACTGGTGCTTCGAACCGGCCGTACCCACGTCAACGAGGAGGAGATAACCTGGAAGGGCGGCACCGCGACGATCTCGACGAAGAAATCGGTCCTGCGGGAGCCGGTTTCGGGGCGTCGGTTCATCGTCGGCACTATCCGCGATATCACGACCTACAAGGAGATGGACCGCGAGCTGCAGGAACGGCATCATCGCTACGAGTTGGCCGCCCATGCCGGAAAGGTCGGTGTCTGGGACTGGAATCTGCTCACCGACGAGCTGTATATCGATGAGCACGTACCTGCAGGCCT
>WJMS01000147.1 GCA_014727815.1 candidate division GN15 bacterium | reverse complement strand
TCAACCAGCATCTGTTTGAGCGTCATGCACTTCCCTTTCAGCCTGGGCGGTTGCGGATAGATGCCCGTTTTCACGGTCATGACAAGCCTGCGGCTTGTCCGCAAGAGCAGAGCTTGCTATCTCTTAAATCGGCTGTTTGGGGAGAAACATTAAGGGGGGTGGGGAAACAGATACAGACGTAAGTCTGTCATACCGGCCCGCCTGTGGCGGGGTATCCAGTCAGAGCGGATACGCGGTGACATGGCGTACAGACTGGACCCCGGATCAAGTCCGGGGTGACACGCCTTTGGGCGTGTCGAAAACTCCTTGGACAATCCCTTTTCCGCGTCTATCTTGATCGTAGACCACCAACTCCGGGGGAGTGTATGATGATTCGCTCGCTGACAGCCCTGCTTGTCCTTTTGTTCCTTTCCACCGACATTGGTTACACCCAGGAGCCTACCTATCTGGGCAGCATTCCTTCAGATACGATCAATTCACTGTTCGGAACGTCGATCCTACCGCTGGGGGATCAAAACGACGATGGGTGTGCCGATGTACTGGTGTGGGACTACCGTCAAGTGGCACAGCTCTTTCTTGGTGGCGAATCAGTGGAT
Organism: candidate division GN15 bacterium; assembly: GCA_014727815.1. Classification (GTDB taxonomy): domain Bacteria; phylum Zixibacteria; class MSB-5A5; order GN15; family FEB-12; genus WJMS01. Next base: position 3,525 of record WJMS01000147.1, on the reverse strand, counting down.
CTCAACCCGTTCGTTCGAATCAACAATATCCAAATCACCTGGAGCACTGTTGGGGATGTGAATTCCGATAACCACGATGATATTGCTGTGCCGTTTGCGGGAAGCAGCGAAGCGCGACTTGATTTGCTTTACGGTGGTCCAAGTATAGACTCTACCGTGGACCGGCGACTCGGAGTTGACTCACTGAACTCTGGATACCTACGGGCAATCAGGGGGACCGACATCGACGGCAACGGCTCCGAGGAAATCATCACGCAAAACTCGCAGTTCTTTGATGCTCGAATTGTCTTTTACGATCTCCTTCCAACCGGTGACTCGGTCCCTGATCTGGTGTTTGGACCCGGCCCTGCGCTGCAACCCTTTCTACTATTTGGAGAGAGGATCTGTGTCGGCGACTTCAATGGAGACGGAGACCCTGATCTGGCGGCTAGTTGGCGATCTTCGTCAAACTCAGAGAGGGGTGCAGCGGTCCTATATTGGGGGGGGCTTCTGTGGGACACCGTTCCTGACCTAATCATTTCTCGACCTGGAGGATACATCTCCGGGAGCGAAAACTTCGCCCGTGAAGTACTCTGTTCACCTGGTGATTTGAATGGCGACGGAGTAGATGATCTAGTCGTCGGCAGCTCCCATTCACGCGACGACACTCTTACTTTCGTTTTCTTTGGCGGCCCCACAATTGACACGATGCCGGACGTTACCATTTACCAAGAAATCGATCTGGTCAGTCCGGGCGGAGACATAAATAATGATGGGTACGTTGATATAGTAACTAGCTATGTCGGGGAGGGACTCGTGAGTTTGTACTACGGCGGCCCTGACTTTGACGGTCTGTGTGACTTCCGGATCCGCAAGTCTGATCTCCCTGGACTCCATTTCGAGTTTGGTATGTTCTGTACCGGCATAGGTGACTACAACGGCGATGGAATTGACGACTTTGCGTTCTCAGGAGTGAACGTCCAGAGTGGCACAGTATATATCTACGCTGGCTTTGATGGCTCCACCGGCAACGGTGGCGGCGGCGATGGCGACGTCTTGCCGGTCGACTACGAACTGGTCCAGAACTATCCCAATCCCTTCAATCCTACCACGACTATCTCATTCACCCTGCCGCAGAAGGCGTCTGTTGAACTGACCGTCTACAACGTCCTCGGGCGGAAAGTCTCGACTCTTCTCTCCAAAGACCTCCCGGCCGGAACGCACACGGTCGGGTGGAACGGGACTGACTCTCACGGTGAGGCCGTATCGAGCGGCGTGTATTTCTATCGGTTGACCGCCGGTGAGGCGGTTTTGTCCCGGAAGATGGTGCTGGCGCGCTAGGGAGAATTGAAGATAGATTCCCGTCCGCCGAGACGGACGGGAATGACAGAGCTATGGTCTGTCTTAGTAAGGCGGAACTACGTCCTGTCCCGTCTCTACCAGCAAAAAAAACCGGCAAGAGCAACGGGTGCTCTCGCCGGTTGAAACTTCGATACAATACGAGTCGATCAGCCTTTGGGGTCGACCAAAAACAATGTCTGGCCGAATTCGACCGGTTTTGAATTCTCGGCCATCACTTTCACGATACGGCCGGAAACTTCGGACTCGATCTCGTTCATCAGTTTCATCGCCTCGACAATACAGACCACCTGCCCGATCGAGATTTTCTCGTTGACCGACACATACGGGTCGGCATCGGGCGCCGGGGAAGCGTAGAACGTACCGACCATCGGCGAGGTGATCGGGACCAGGTTGTCGCTCGGGGTTTCCTCGGCCGGTTTGGCCGGCGGTTCGGCGGTCGCGGCCGGGGTCGGCGCGGGGGCCGGTGTCTGTGGCGCGGGCGCGCTCGGGGCCGGCGCAGGAGAATGCATCACCGCCGGAGAATTGCTGTGGCCGTTGGAGCCGGCGTTCAACCGCTGGGTGATTCGCACCTTGCGTCCCCAGCTGGACACCTCGAGTGACTCGATTTCCGACTCTTCGACAAGTCGTATAAGTTTTCTAATATAACTTTCGTTCATTCCTCATCCTTTACGGACAATAGCTCACCACCGCGCGATAGTATCGTGTTCGCACACTCATCACTATAATGAGGGGTTGGTGGTATAGTATAACCGAACGGTCTCTACAGTTCCAACAATTTTTTTTCGGCCTTGTTCAGGACCCGTCCGCCCTTGCGGGTGACAACGACATCATCTTCAATCCGCACGCCGCCCCAGCCGGAGATATAGATCCCGGGCTCGATTGTTATCACGTTGTTGGCCTGCAACTTATCCTCGGAAATCGGTGACACGCGCGGGCCGGTGTGAATATAGAAGCCGATCCCGTGGCCGGTGCCGTGGCCGAAGTTCTTGCCATACCCGGCCTTACGGATGATCTTCCGACACGTCTCGTCGACCTCCCGGCCCATCACTCCCGCCTTCACCTTCTTGATCCCGGCCAGCTGGGAACGCAGGACGATATCGTAAACCCTTTTCTGCCTTTTGGTTGCCTTGCCGACCACGACCGTGCGGGTGATATCGGACACGTAGCCGTCGACAGTCGCGCCAAAATCAAAGGTCACAAACTCATCCTTCTTGAGTTTCTTCTGCGAGGCGACCCCGTGCGGCATCGCCGAACGATAGCCCGAAGCGACAATCGTCTCAAAAGCCCGCTTCTCGGACCCGAGCATGATCATCTGATACTCCAGCTCGGCGGCCAGTTCGCTTTCCCGGATGCCGGGCTTGACCAGACCAAGCACCCGCGCCAGGGCTTCGTCGGAGATCTCCACCGCTTTCTCGATCGACTGGATTTCGTTTTTCTCTTTGACCCAGCCGAGATCACGAAGAACATCGCCGGCCTCGACCATAATCGCGTTGTCGAGCACGCCGGCAAGGTGATTGAACTCACCGACCGTGAAGTAGTCCGGCGCAAATCCGTAGCGCCAGTTCATACCGTTGAGCTTTGGATAATTCTGCAGGTTGGCGATCAGGTCGCCCTTGTCGGCGATCAGGCATTTCGCGCCTTTGACCTGTTTTTTGGCCTGGTCGGTATAGCGAAAGTCGGTGAAGAACAATGCTTCCTTCATGGTCACCACCAGCAGACCGTTGGTGCCGGTGTAGCCGGTGAGATAGCGGACGTGATCGCCATGGGTGATGACCATGCCATCGAGGTTTTCTTTTTTGATTCGCTGGCGCAAGCCGGTGATTCGTCGAGTCGACATGTTCATCGTTCCTTCTGTCGTATCTGTTCTTCGGCCCGCGCCAGTTTGTCGGCCAGGCGGGGCGTGTGTTGCTTTTCGTGCAGGACACGATAGACTTCGGCGGCCAGGCGCGGGTAGCCCTGATCGAGATACAAGTCGCCGATCGTCTCGGTGTAGAAGGGGATTTTACGCAGCGGCCCCGTTCGTTTTTTCGATTCGGTCGGCCGCTTGATAGTCACCGTGCGAGTCGTCTCGGTTTGTTTGGGGTGACACGGGCAGGCCAGCCCGCGACCATCGGGATCAAGCGTCTGCACCCGCTGGTAGTAGGTCATGGCGGTGAGTTCGTCGCCGGAGGCGTACTTGATGTC
>WJMS01000146.1 GCA_014727815.1 candidate division GN15 bacterium | reverse complement strand
TCCTTCATGTCGTCGAGGCCAATGTCCATATCGCTCGTCATAGCTGTCTCCCGCGGTTCTATCTGTCTTTTTTGGCTCTGTCAAACAGGGAGTCAATATCTTCCTGTTCGGTACGCTTGTCGACAAAGTCGGCGTGCGGATCATAGACCCGGTCCCGGGCCTTGCTGGCCGGTTCCTCAGGCGTCGCCGCTTCCTTCTGCTCCTCAGCCCGGCCGTTCAAGGCCGAGATGATGCGCTTGAGCTTCTTTTCGATATCCTCGAGCAACGAGGCCGCATGGTTCATCTGCTGAGCCGTAATATCCTGGAACTGCAGCGCATCCATAATCATGTAGGCGTCGTTGAGATTCGTTTCCGCCTTTTCGGTGATATTCTCGACAATCAAGCCGATCTCATCGCCGCTGTTGCTGGCGGCCAGATCCTTGATCTGCCCGAGCCCGGCGATCAGTTCCTCTTCGCGCTGCGTAATCTGCTCGATCCGGTCGAGCATCTGGTGCGCCGCGGCTTCGGTCTGCTCGCTGATCTTGTCGAGCTGATCGGTGGCCATCGGCACCTTCTCCTGCGACTCGACCAGCGGGTTCTTGACCTGTTTGAAGCTCTCGACGACGGTGTTGACGGCTTCGGACAGCTCGGATATTTCGCGCTGAATTTTGCTTTGCAGCGATTCGGGGCCAGACATGTTCTCCTCCGTGAGTCCTACAGGGTTGGTTATCCGGCCAGGATTGACTCAATCTTCTCTTTGAGTGTGTCCGGCGTGAACGGTTTGACGATGTAGTTGTTGACCCCGGCCTTCATCGCCTCGAGAATGTCGTCCTTGACCGATCGGGTAGTCACCATCAGGACCGGCAGGTTCTTGTACTCATCCATCGATCGCAGGGTCGTCACAAACGTCAAGCCGTCCATTTCCGGCATGTTCCAGTCGGTAATGACGAAATTGACCGTTTCGACCTTCATTTTGGCCAGGGCGTCCTTGCCGTCGTTCGCTTCGATCACGTCGGAATAGCCGGCCCGTTTGAGCGTGTTAATGATGATCCGCCGCATCGTGGGGCTGTCATCAACCGCCAGAATTTTGAGGTCCGCCACAACTCCTCCTTGTTACAAGCACGATGTTTACTTCAAATGTTTTGAGACCTCGGTGAGCAGCAATTGCGACTTGAACGGCTTGACCAGATACGAAGTCGCTCCAACCTGCATACCGCGTTCCCGGTCGTCCTCACCCTCCTCGGAGGACAGGATGATAATGGGGGTCCGGCGGTGCTCGTCGTTCGCCCGAAGCGTCTCGATCAGCCCGTACCCGTCCAGGTTCGGCATGTTCAAGTCGGTAATCACGAGGTCTACGCTCTCCGGCAGGTTCGACATCTTTTCGATCGCATCCATGCCGTCACAGGCCGTGACCACGTTGTACCCGCTGCTCTTCAGCGAGAACGTTACGAATTTCACGACTGTGGGAGAATCGTCGACTACGAGAATGGTCTGACTCATTGCGTTCGTCCTGTATCTAGAATGTCTATCGTCATTTTCCTGCCGTGGCCGGCTGTTTCACTTGGCTCAGAAGATCCATCGCACGCGAGGCGCCACCGCCGGCGCTGGCGCCGGCGCCGACCGACGTACGCGTGGTACCGGCAACCGGACGACTCGCACCGCTTTCGGCGGCTTCCTTCTGGTACACCAGGGCGTTCTTGAAATAGACCAGCTTGAACGCCTTCGAGACACCGTGCAGGGTCTCGGAATGTCCGATATAGAGGTAGCCACCCGGCCGCAGGTTGTTGAAGAAACCGCGTACCAGGTGCTTCTTCACCTCATCGGAAAAGTAGATCATCACGTTGCGGCAAAAGATCACGTCCATGTTGTTCATCAACGAGACCTTCCGCTGATCATTCAGGTTCAATTGCGAGAACTTGACCAGCGCCTTTATCTCCGGTGAGACCCGATACAGTTCACCCTGCTTGGTGAAATACTTGCCGAGCAGCGCCGGGTTGACGTTGCGCAGGGTCAGCCCCTGGTATTCACCGCGCCGGGCCTTCTGCAGTATCTCTTCGGAAATATCCGACGCGAAAATCTCTACCTTCCAGCCGGCCATCATCGCGGTCTTCTCCCGGATCATCATCGCCAGCGTATACGGCTCCTCGCCCGAGGAACACCCGGCCGACCAGATTCGAAGCGATTTCTGACCGGCGGCCGCTTTTTCCTTGAGCAGCATCGGCAGCGCCTCCTCGGAGAACGACAGCAGCTGCGGCTCATTGCGATAGAAGCTGGTTTCGTTGGTCGTCACCAGGTCCATCAAGACATTGAATTCGCGCTGAGAGGCATCGTACTTGACGTGATAGAAGTAGTCTCGCACGGTTTTGATATCGAGTTGCTCCATGCGCTTCTGCAGGCGATTCTTAACCAAATACATCTTGTTTTCGGCGAAGAAAATGCCGCTGCGCTCATGGATGAAGTCGCGAATCATCGCAAACTCTTCCGCAGTCATTTCGAGATCTGCATGTTGACCGGTAATCATGTATCCGCCCTCTGTCCCTCTTCTCTAACCGTGCCCTCGCTACGTGCCCGATCGACGGACCGTAGCTTCGACCAGCTTGTAGAGCTGGTTGATATTGAATGGTTTGATCACGTAATCCTCGACCCGCGTTCGCAGTGCCGTTACGGCGGAGTCAACCGACGGATAGCCGGTCATGACGACTATCGGCAGGTCGGGATGGCTCTCTTTCAATTCCGCCGCAAGCTGCAGGCCATCCATCTCCGGCATCTTGATATCGGTCAGCACCAGGTCGACCGGCTTGTCACGGAGCAGCTCCAGCGCTTTTTCACCACTCTCGGCAACCGTAATCGACCAGCCCTGCCCGGTGAAAAAGTCATAGAGGAGATCGCGGATGAGCAGTTCGTCATCGACGACCATGATCGAGGGCTGGCTCATTTCTTGCCTCCCAGTTGCTGAACCGCCAGTTCGGCGGCCGCGGCGAGGTCCTGGTTCTTTTCACTGCGGAGTCGTTCCAGGGCCGGCAGCGCCGATCGATTGCCCAGCTGGGCCAGCGCTTTGGCGGCCGCGATCTTGATGATGTCCTGCTCGTCGTCGAGGTACGGCAGGATATACTCGGCATAGCGACGGGAGCCGAGTTCACCGATCGTGCTGATCGTATGGTATCGGACCCAGACATCCTCATCCTCGAGCAGTACGCGCACTTCGCCGATCGCTTCCTCCCCCTGCAGGGTCAGCAGCGCCGTGACGGCTGCCTTCCGGACAGCCGAGTTTTCGTCGGACAGCGCCATCACGATCGGCTCCAGATCGTCTACCTGTCCGATCCGGGTCAGGGAGTTGATTGCCGAGCGCCGAATCGAGGGATCGGGGTTGTTGATCGCCGACAGCAGCGGCCTGACAACATCGTATTCACCGATCCACCCAAGCGCGGTCACCGCCAACCGCTGCCGCTCGGGGTTTTCGTGGTTGAGATCGCGGGTGAAGCCCTCGACGACCGGTCGTCCGCCGATCACAATCAGGGCGCCCATGGCGGCATCACGCACGTCGGGGTACCGATCATCGAGTCCCGTGAAGAGCAGATCGGCCCGACTTTCAGTGCAGAGCCAGCCGAGCGCCGAGTAGGCGGCCGAACGAACGTGGCCGATCGGGTCGGTAGTCAGGTTGGTAAGGCTGTCGATGGCGCCGTCGTAGCCGGCGATACCCAGGACATGGGCCACGCGCTGACGAACTTCGGGATCAGGATCTGCGACCAGCGGCAGCAGCTCCTCGGCCATCGACTCATCCACAAACTGCTTGATCACATCGAGCAGCTTCAGTTTCAGCCCGGTCGAACCGGTCTTGATCTTCTCGGTCATCAACTTGCCGGCCGACGGACCGACCTGGCCGAGAATACCGGTGACTTCCGTCAGGGTGTCGTCGTCAACGAAATCGACGACATCGAGCAGGCCGCGGATAACATCGCTGCCAAACCAGTGCGACAGCCGCTTGAGCGTAAAGCGAGTGATCTCCTCATTGCGGTTACGGATACCGTCAAAGAGGAATTCCTGGAATTCATTGAGCGGCAGGTCGATGTCGATTTTGTCCTGGTTGCGGTCGCTGATACGGATGATCGCCATCATCGCAACTTCGGCGATAAGCCGGTCGGCGTCGGTCAGTACCGGCGTGAGCTTCTCTACCGAACGGGCATCGCCGATGGTACCGATCGCTTCCAGCGCGGCATACTTGATCATCGGATCAGGCGACTGCATGTACTGATAGAGGGCATCAAGCGCCGCCGGGTCACCGATCTTGCCGATCGCTTCGACGGCCTGCAGCCGAACATCGTCGATCTTGTCGTACACCGCCAGCAGGCTGGTGACGGCTCGCGGGGAACCGATCTCACCGAGGGCCTCGGCGGCCGAACAGACGACGTTGCCGTTGTCATCCCACAAGCGTTCGCAGAGCGCATCGACTGCTCGCTCATCACCGATCAGGCCGAGGATGTCGCAGATGAACTTGCGAACATCGTGGTCGTCAACCGTCAGGTGTTCGATCAGCGGTTCGACCGCGTCGTTGCCGATTTTGACGAGGATCTCTGAGGCAAGGTTGCGGGTGCCGATATCGTCGTGCGCCAGAAAACGAATCAGCAGTTGTACGGCCGTAGGACCGGACAACTGCGAGAGAAAATCGGCAGCCAGTTCACGGATACCGAGGTCGGGATCCTCCATGGCGATCACCAGGCCGGCCACCGCCTCATCCTGGCTGTAGGTGCCGAGCTCCTTGACGGCTTCTTCCCGTTCGTAGTAGTCCGGTGATTGCAGCTGCGAGAGCAGATCGCCGATTCGATCAATCACGGTGTTCATGTGTTGTCCCCTCCTCTCGGGATCGCATTCATCTTAGGAAGGGGTAACCGGCGTCTGGTAAGAGGTCAGCGCTTCCTCTTCGGTCGCGAAGATCTCGAAAATGTGCGACAGCTGGGTGATCTCGAAAATCTCCCGGACATAGCTGGCCAGGTCGGACATGGTGAACCGCCCTTTGAGCAGCCGGATCTCCTTCATGATCGACACCAGCGACCCGAGACCGGAACTGTTGATGAACTCGACCTTGGCGAGATTGAGGTGAATCGAGGTTACGTTTTTCTCGAGGTACTTCTTGATTTCGTCTTTCAACTGTGAGCCGCTGGCAAGATCCAGCCGCCCGCTCAGGCTCAGCACGGCCACGCCGTTTTCTTCACGTGCCTGGATATCCATGATCTCCTCCGAACGTTGTTCTATGACGGTCGCGTGTTTGTTTCTATCAGGTCAAACTCGATACGCACGTGTAGCCCGCCCTCGGCCGTTTCGGCCAGCGCCACCCGGCTGGCATAGTGCCGGATGAGGCTCAGGCCCCGGCCGCTTTCCGACAGCGGTCCCGGCGGCTGATGCTGCGCCACGCGCTTCAAGCCCTCCGTACCTTGATCCGTTATATCGGCAACCAGCGTAGATTCGTTTATAGACAATTCAATCGCGATCGTCTTGCTCGGGTCCAGCCGGTTGCCGTGCGTCAGGGCGTTGGTGAACGCTTCCGAGACGGTGAGCAGGATTGCCTGACGGATATCGGTCGGCAGTGAGAATTCCTGGAGGCTCCGGCTGACATCATCCAGCATCCGGTTCTCCGAGTCCATTCGCGAGGGGTAGGTCAAACGCACCGTTGCCATCTCAATCCACCTTTACCTGCACGATAGTGAAGTCGTCATGGCTGTCATCGCCTGTCCCTTCCTGGAATCGATCGACCCAATCCTTGACTTTCAGGCAAAAGTCAGCCGGCGAGAGCCCGATTTCGACCGAAAAGACCTGCTCGACCCGCTCCCGGCCGAACATGTTGCCGGCAAGGTCGGTTGCCTCGGTCAAGCCGTCGGTAAACAAAAAGAGGCGGTCGCCTGAACTGATGGGGCGACTGCCTTCCTTGAAGGTGATGCCGGGGAACTGCCCGACAATCGGGCCGCCCTCGGCCAGCTCGGTAACAGCTGCCTCGTCCTGCTCCCAGAACAGGCCCGGCAGGTGACCGGCGTTACAGTACGTCATCCGGCGTTCGGCCAGATCGAAAATCGAAAAGAACAGGGTCACAAACATCTCCCGTTCGCCGATGACCACCTTGGCCAGGATGTCGTTGAGGCGGGCGGCGAGCGCCGAAACGGTAATGGTCGGGTCGGAGCCGACAATCGTGTTGATGATCCCGGAGCAGGCCGACATAATCAGCGCCGCCGGCACCCCCTTGTTGGAGACGTCGCCGATGACGACAATGAAACGATTGTCATCAAGCGGGATAACATCGTAGAAGTCTCCCCCGACCGCGCGGGCCGGGAAATAGACCGCACCGATCTCGACGCCGGCAACCCGGTGGATATCGCGCGGCAGGATCGTCTCCTGGACCTCGCGGGCGATCGCCATCTCCTGCTCCATCTTCTGTTGCCGCAGCTGCTGTTTCATCAGCAGGGAGTTATCGAGCGCCACGGCAACGAAATTCAGCAGCATCTCCATCGCTTCCCGATCGTTATCGGTGAAATTGCCGCCACCGGACTTGTTCAGGATCGCCATGACCCCGAGACACTTCGAACTGGTCTTGATCGGCAAGGCCAGCAGCGAATGCAACAGCATGCCCTCGTCGGAGGTCAAACCGATATCCGACAGCACGACCGCCTCGCGGTGGCGATAGACCCATGTCGGCAGATCGAGATCGTCCTTGTATCGCAGGGCTTTCAGGAAATCTTCGCCAACCCCCCAGGTGACTTTCTGTTTGAGCGGCCCATCCTCGTCGGTAAGTACGACCCCTACCTCACCGTCAACCAGACGCAGGGCCATATCCATAACGACTGACAGGACAGCATCGATTTCGTGGATCGAGGTAATGACCGTACCCATCACGGCCAGGTCGTGCAGCTGCGCTTTCTGGGCCGCCAGGGCGTTCTCGAGTTCCTCGATCAAATGGTCGGAGTCGACGGTGCTCTTCATATAAAAGCTATCGACCAAAACGGCAGAGGTATTGAGCAGCCGGGCGATTACGGCCGATGTTTCATTCTGAAACGGGAACGCGCTGTTACGGCCGGTCGGCGGACGCGGACGTGCGCCAACCACCAGCGCCAAACCTCACCGGACGAGGTGCGCCGGCTGTTACTTCCGACGGAACTTCAGACGCAGCGGGACGCCGGAAAAGCCATAGCGTTCACGAAGCTGGTTGGTGAGATAGGCGATATAGGACTTCTCGACCAGTTCGGGATGGTTGGTGAAAATGATGAAGGTCGGCGGGGCGGTTTCGGTCTGGGTGATGTACTTCATCTGGATGTACTTGCGCTGTCGCGCCGGCGGTTTGCGTTTCGCGAAGACATCTTTGAGAAAGTCGTTCAACTCGCTGGTTGGGATGCGACGGTGGTGCTGTTCGTAGACCTGGTCGATCAGGTCGAGCACCTTCATGACACGTTGGCCGGTCAGGGCCGAGATGAAGATGATCGGCAGAAAATCGAACTTGGCGATCCGCTCGCGAATGTCACGCTCGAATCGCGTTGCAGTCATATCATCCTTCTCGATCAGGTCCCACTTGTTGACCGCCAGGATCCCGGCCCGCCGGGTCGACACGATCTGGTCCATGATATGCTGATCCTGCACGCTGATCCCGGCATCGGCGTCGGCCAGGACAATCGCAACATCGCAGTTCTCGATCGCCCGGGTGGTCCGCAGGTTCGTGAAAAACTCGAGTGACTCTTTCACCTTGTAGCGCTTGCGCAAACCGGCGGTATCGATAAAGACATACCGGTTGGCCCGTCCTTCGACCTCGACCGGCGTATCCACCGCATCGCGGGTGGTCCCGGCCATCGGCGAGACAATCAGGCGCTCCTCGCCGAGCAGCTTGTTGATGAACGATGACTTCCCGACATTCGGCCGCCCCACCAGGGCCACTCGAATCACGCCCTCTTCGCCGGTGACCTCCGGCGTCTCCACGGGCAGGCGCGCCACCACTTCGTCGAGCATGTCCCCGATCCCCAAGCCGACCGTCGCCGACACCCCGACCGGATCGCCCAGCCCGAGCTTCATGAACTCGTAGATATCATTCTGGAGCAGGTCGTTGTCGGCCTTGTTGGCGACCAGCAGACAGGGCTTGGTGGTCTGGTGGATACGCGAAGCGATCTGGCGCTCGGTCGGATCGATACCCACCTGGGTATCAACCACGAACAGAATGAGATCGGCCTCGTTGAGAGCGAACTCGACCTGGTCGGTGATCAATTGCTCCATCAGGTCGCCCGAGCCCGGTACAATACCGCCGGTATCGACCAGGCGAAATGACCGTCCGGCCCAGTCGCACACGGCGTAGTTGCGGTCACGCGTGACGCCGGGCGTGGGATCAACGACCGCCAGTCGCTGCTTGAGACATCGATTGAACAGCGACGACTTGCCGACATTCGGCCGGCCGACAATAGCGACCGTGGGCAGGCTCATTGGAATGCGTCTTTGATCGATTCAGCCAGGTTGTACTGGCCGACCAAGACCGGCTTCTGCAGCGCCCGCTCGAATTGCTCGAGCGACAGGTTGTCCAGAAACAGGTCGTCGTGATTGAGGCAATTCGGCGGCAGGACCACGACATCGTAGTCGTAATCGCGACTGCGGGCATGACGCAGCAGGTCCTGGCCGGTCAGTAGTCCGGACACCGTCACCGTCTCGCCCCAGAACCGATTGGTGACCGGCTCGAGGACAGCGTCGAGCCCGAGTTCACCGGTCACGTACGGCCAGATCTCACGTTTGAGAAATGAGTAGGCCGAATGCCCGGTCAGAAACAGCACGCGCTTGTTGGACTCGATCGATCTCAGGTGGCGGCGGCGACGGTTGAACATCGTAATGAACTCGCGCGCCATGCCGATGCCGTTTTCGAACTGGTCCATCTGTTCGTACGATGCTCTCGCCGGGAAAGGACGATCGGCAATCACATAAAACTCGTCGGCCGGCCAGACAAATCGAGTACCGAGATCGTCCAGAAACGCCTGCTGGCGCGCTTCCACATAGTCGATGATCTCGTTGGCTTCCTGCCGGGAGTAGGTGCGCAGCTTCGCCAACCCCTCACGGTACTTCGTCAGCCCCACCGGCACCACCGCCAGCGTTTCCACCCCGGGACAAAGATCGGACAGCTCGTTGATCGTCCGCTCCAGATTCGGGCCGTCGTTGACGCCGGGACAGAGCACCACCTGGGTGTGGATGGTGATACCATTGTCGGAAAGCTGCTGCAGTCTGGGGATGATCGGCGCCAGCTTCTCATTGCGAAGCATGCAGCGCCGCAGGCTGTCATCGGTCGCGTGCACCGAGACATACATCGGCGACAGCCGCTGTTCGATAATCCGTTCGATATCGGCATCGGTCGTATTGGACAGGGTGACGAAGTTGCCGTGCGTAAAGGACAGCCGGTAGTCCTCATCTTTCAGATAGAGCGACCGCCGCATGCCCTGGGGCTGCTGGACAATGAAGCAGAAGATACAGTCGTTTTTGCACAGCTTGATCTTCCGGTCATCGAGCGTGATACCCAGCTCAAAGGCCGAGAAATCATCGAACTGAAAATGCAGCTCTTCCCCGCTCGGATCCGCAAAGACGATATCAACCCGCTCGTCGGTCGTTCGGAAGCGGAAATCGATTTCGTCCTGCACCCTGGCGCCGTTCACCGACAGGACCTGGTAGCCCGGCCGCACATAACCAAACAGCGGGGATTCGGGATCGATACTCAGTACTTTCATCTCACAACTGTCTTTCCGGCACATAAAAAAAGCGGGCGATGGGAGTCGAACCCACGACGTCAAGCTTGGGAAGCTTGCATTCTACCGCTGAATTACGCCCGCTAATTGCCTTGTAACCTGCTAATCTACCGGTCCCAGCCCGGCTTGTCAACAGCCAACTAGTTGCGGCGCCCGGTTATACGGACGACGATGATTGACAGCTCGTAGAGCAGGTACAGCGGCCCGGCCAGCATCAACTGGGTAAAGACATCCGGGGTCGGAGTGAGCACCGCGGCCACAATCAGGATCCCGACCACGGCATAGCGGCGACCCCTCGCCAGCATGCCCGAGGAGATAATCCCCACCTTGCCGAGAACAAACGCCACGATCGGCAGCTCAAAGCCAAACCCGAACGACAACAGCAGCATGCCCGCAAAACCGAGATAACTGCTGACCGTGATAATGGGATTGAGTATTTCCCCGCCGAACCCTATCAGAAAATCGAGCGCCAGCGGCAGCACGACCAAATAGCAGAAACCGGCGCCGATCCCGAACAGGATCAGCGAAATGAGGATAAACGGCAGGATCATCGCCCGCTCGCTCTTGTACAGTCCCGGCGAGACGAACATCCAGAGCTGATAGACAATTACCGGCAGCGACCCGCCGATCCCGAAGATCAGGGCCACTTTGAGGTAGGCGTAAAACGACCCGGTCACCTCGGTGACATGCAGTTTGACATCGCCGAGCGGCTTGATCAGAAACTGCATCAACGGCTCGGAGAAATAGAACGAAACCGCCGAAAGCACAACGACCGCCAGGATCGCCTTGAGGACACGTCGGCGAAGTTCCTCGAGATGGTCGAGGAACGGCATATTCCCGCCAAACAGCGAGTTGTCATCGGAGGTCTGTTGATCGAGCGGCACGTTCACACTATCCATGCATGCAGCGCGACGGGTCTCGCGACAAGCTCGACACTGGTCGAATACCGTCAGCCCATCAGGCGCTTCAGTTCGTCGAGAAACTCTTCCTTATCCTTGAACTTTCGGTAGACCGAGGCAAAGCGCACATAGGCGATTTCATCCAGCTTTCGAAGCTTCTGCATGACCATCTCCCCCAGTTCCTGGCTGGAGATCTCGGGCTTGCCGCGGGTCTGGATATCGGCCTCGATGTCATCCACCGCCTGTTCCATCTGCAGTCGGTCGACCGGCCGCTTGTTGCAGGCAAGCTTGATGCCCTGCATGACCTTGTTACGGTCGAATTTCTCCCGCCGGTTGTCGAACTTGACCACCGTCATGCCGGGACGTTCGACATATTCATAGGTCGTGTAGCGTTCTTTGCAGTTGAGGCATTCCCGGCGACGTCGAATCGCCCAGCCATCCTGCGACGAGCGGCTGTCCACTACCCGGTTGTCTTCATGTCCGCATTTGGGGCATCGCATAAGTCACTTCCTGCCAACGGGCAGGAATATAGCCGATGGGACGATTCTATGGGAGTCTTTTCTGAGGACTACTTGTCGGACTTGAACAGCGAGGCAGCCATCTCCGTCGACGTCACCAGGCCCTTGATCATCGCCGAGGAAAAGCCCTCGTGCTCCATGCGGTTCAGGCCGGCAATCGTGCAGCCGCGCGGGGTCGTGACCTTGTCGATCTCCGACTCGGGATGACCGGTGCCGTCGAGCAGCAGCGAAGCGGCCCCCCGGGCGGTCTGGGCGGCCATGGTCAGGGCTTCATCGGCATGAAAACCAATCTCGATCCCACCCTGCGAGGCAGCCCGGATTGCGCGCAGGAAAAAGGCTATGCCGCAGGCGCAAAGGGCCGTGGCGGGCGTCATCTGCTCCTCCGAGATAACCAGCGTGTGCCCGACCCGATCAAACAGCGTCCCGGCGGCGCCCAATGCCCGCCCCGAGCGGCCATTGGCCGCCAGACAGGTCATCGACTCGCCAATCGCCACCGAAGTGTTTGGCATCACCCGGACGATCGGCGCCGTCGAGTCGAGATGCCTGGCGATATCGCTGATCGAAACGCCGGTGACGGTGGACATCAGGATATGCCGTTTCGGGTCGAGCGACTCGCGGATGCCATCCAGCAGGCCGAGCAGTTGGCCCGGACGGACCGCCAGGATGATTGTCGAGCTGTTCGTCACCGCTTCGGCATTGTCGGCGGTCACGCGGAAGCCGCGCCGGGCGAAACTGCCCAGCTCTTTGGCCTGTCGGCGGGTCAGGTAGATGCGATCCGGCTTGAATCCGCCAACCGACGCGAAACCACTGGCCATCGCCCGGCCGATGTTGCCGCCGCCGAGGATGGCAATCCGGTCGGTCGTGCGGGAGGTCGTTTTTCGTTTGGAGGCCATAGTCCGCATATCGGACATATGGCCCGGGGGTTTACGTGCAGACCGATATCACCTGCTGAGGGGCAGGCGTATCCGTGGACGGGTGACTGGTCGCGGGGTGATTTATCGCGGACGCGTCTCGTCCTTGATCCACGAGACATACTCCGGCAGGCCATCGGCCAGCCGGAGTGATATAATCTCGGGGACATCGTAGGGATGGTGTTGTTTCACCCACGTCATGAGATCAGGCAGGCGCTCGGCCGTGGTCTTTACCACAAGCAGAGCCTCCTCGTCCTTCTCGACATCATCATCCCACCAGAAATAGGACTCGATCTGCGGGATGATATTAACACAGGCGCACAGACGTTCGCGGACCAGTTCACGACTGAACGTGCCCGCTTCGTCGCGCGGGATGGAGATAAAAACGACGCGGATGGTTTCCACCTTACTTCTTGACCTCCCGGCCGAGTTCCTTTTCGACCGATTCGATTTTGCCCGTCAGACGGCCGGAAACCCCTTCACGGTCGTCGACGGTCATGACGATATAGACGCGATTATGCTGTTCGTGCAGTTTCTTCCGGGCCTTGTTGACCACGTCCATGATTTCGTCCCAGTCCCCCTCGATAGCGGTCGACATCGGGCCGAGCTTGTACGGCAGGCCGGACTTGTCGACGATCTCGATCACCTGGGCGACATCTTCCGAGGCCGAATCGGTGGTCTTGGATGTCGGAAAGATAGACAGGTTTAGAATCATGCGGTCACCTCCTCGATTGTGTGTGGACGTTCGGGATAGAGCGGGAAGCGGTCGCAAAACGCCGCAACATCGGCCGCGACTTCTTCGAGAACCTCGTCTTTGCGACGGTTCTGGATGCCGCGGTCCATGAACTCGGCGATCTGGACCATCTCTTCCGGACCCATTCCGCGGGTGGTGACGGCGGGTGTGCCGACCCGGATGCCCGATGTCACAAACGGCTTCTCCGGATCAAACGGCACGGTGTTTTTATTGACGGTGATACCGGCTTTGTCGAGCGCTTTCTCGACCTTCTTGCCGGTCACCTTCGGTACATCGATGAAGTTCAGCAGGAACAGGTGCGTATCGGTGCCATCGGCAACCAGCCGATAGCCTTTTTCTTTCATGGCGTTGGCCAGCGTGCGGGCGTTTTCAACGACCCGCTTCTGGTAGTCTTTGAATTCGGTTGTCATCGCTTCCTTGAACGCCACCGCCTTGGCGGCGATGATGTGCATCAGCGGTCCGCCCTGCAGACCGGGCATGACGGTCCGGTCGAGATCGGCGGAGTACTTTTCCTTCGACAGGACCATCCCCCCGCGCGGGCCGCGCAGGGTCTTGTGAGTGGTTGTCGTGACGAAGTCCGCCATCGGCACCGGCGACGGATGGATACCGGCTGCGACAAGTCCGGCGATATGGGCGATATCGACCATCATGTACGCCCCGACTTCATCGCACGCCTCGCGAATCTTCTTGAAATCCCAGAACCGGGGGTAGGCCGACGCACCGGCGACAATCATCTTCGGCTTGACCTCTTTGGCCTGCGCAATGAGGGCGTCGTAGTCGACCTGTTCGGTCTCTTTGTCGACCTGGTAGCCGACAAAATTATACAGGATCCCGGAAAAGTTGATCGGGTGGCCGTGCGTGAGATGGCCGCCGTGCGACAGGTCAAGTCCCATGACCGTGTCACCCGGTTCGAGCACCGTGAAATAGACCGCCATATTGGCGCTGGAACCGGAATGCGGCTGGACATTGGCATGCTCGGCACCGAACAGTTCTTTGGCGCGTCCACGAGCCAGTTCTTCGGCAACATCGACAAACTCACAGCCGCCGTAGTAGCGCTTGTTCGGGTAGCCCTCGGCGTACTTGTTGGTCATGACACCGCCACAGGCTTCCATGACAGCTTCCGACGCGAAATTCTCCGACGCGATCAGTTCAAGCTTGGTCGCCTGACGGTTTGTCTCTTTGATCATCGCGTCATATATCTCGGGATCTGTGTGCTGTAAGTTCGACATAACCATGCCTCCGCATCGATTTCTTTTGCCGTCAATGTATATAAAACAGCGCGGTGGGTCAATAAGTTACGGGATTTCTCGAATATCTGTTCGACCCGCAAGGATGGTCCCGGAACTCCCGGACGGTCAGCAATGTCCGGGACGAACAGGTGCAAGTATCAGTTGATAATGGGTCTTTCCAGTCCTATATTTGCCAGACTTCCAACGCACAACAAAAACCGGGATACTATGTCGAACAGCAGTGATCTCAACTTCTTCAGCAAGCTGCCGTCCCGATCCAAGGCGATCATACTCGCGGCGGTATTCGCCCTCTTTGCGCCGCTTTCCTTGATCGTGTCGGCCCCGGTCGGTTTGGGTCGCACCTGGATCGGGATTGCCGGCTGGCTTGTGTTGAGTGGCATCATCGCCATCACCTGGGCCTACTGCTACTTCGAGCAGAAACACCTGTGGCTGCCGCCGACCGTCACCGTCCTGTTGTCGTTCGGCTTCCCAGCCCTCGATTATTGGACGGATGGGACGCCGATTGAATCCACGCTGCCGGTCAGCATCGCCGCAGTTGTGCTTATCGTTGTCGGCTATGTAGGTTTCGTCGTTTTCATCAAGATCGAGGGTACCAGGGCCGTTCGACTGCAGGCCGAGATGGATGTTGCACGCCGGATCCATTCCTACCTGGTGCCCGAGATCAAGTTCGACAACGGTCTCTACGACATTGCGGGGATATCAATCGCCAGCGCAGAGATGGGTGGTGATGTCACCGATGTAACCGAAGTGGATGAGCGGGTTTGTGTCACAATCGCCGATGTCTCCGGTCATGGTGTGCCGGCCGGGATACTGATGTCTGCGTTGAAAGGCAGCTTGTTGACCTCGCTCTCTGACGATGGATGCACAGGAGACAACGGGGGTTTCCTCAACACGGTGAACGCCACGCTTCATCGGATAAGCTCACCGGATATGTACTGCACACTGACTACGCTGATTCTCGGCCAGGACCGCTCCTGTCGAATCTACAACGCCGGTCACCCCGATACGCTGCACTATCGTGCCGGGACCGGTTCGGTGGATCTTATCTCGAGCACCGGCATTCCGGTCGGCGTCATGGTTGGTATGCCGTATGAGGGTAAGGATGTGGAATTGCATCCGGGTGATATACTCGTACTATTCACCGACGGGCTTACCGAAACGGAGAATCGAGCGGGCAAGATGCTGGGCGTGGAACCGCTCGCGGAGCAACTGACCGAGCTTGCCACCCGGCCCGCGCCCGACATCGCTCAGCGCTTGCTCGCTTTTGCCTCGGAGTTTGGGGACACCGACGATGATCGTTCGGTTCTGATCGTCAAAGTTCAGTAGGTCGGAACCCCTGTGGTTCCGACATTGCCTG
>WJMS01000145.1 GCA_014727815.1 candidate division GN15 bacterium | reverse complement strand
GTGCCGTTGATCGAGATCACCCAGGAGCATCTCGGAGTCGAGATTATGCGCGGCTGCCCGCAGGGCTGTCGTTTCTGCATGGCCGGGCCAATCTACAAGCCGGTTCGTCCGCGTCCGGTGGCCGACATTCTTCAGCAGGTCGAGCAGCAACTCGATGCGACCGGATACACTGAAGTCACATTGCTGTCGCTGTCATCGTCGGACTATCCCGATATCGATGATCTCGTAGTCAAGCTCTCGCGCAAGCTCGAGCCGCAACGTACATCGATGAGCCTGCCCTCACTTCGCCCCGGCTCGATCAGCCCGACTCTGCTCGAAGCGGTTAACCGGGTGCGCGTTGGCAGCCTGACAATCGCCCCTGAAGCCGGAACCGAGCGTCTGCGTTTGTTCATTCGCAAGGACTTCCCGGATCGTGCCGTGCTGGATACGGCACGGCTGGCCTATGCCAAGGGGATCAATACGATCAAACTCTATTTCATGGTCGGGCTGCCCTCGGAGACCGAGGAGGACTTATTGGGTATTGTTGATCTCTGCCGCTCGATCCACGCGATCAGCCGCGAATATCCCGGCAAGCGAAGCTTGACCGTTACCCTCTCGCCCTTCGTCCCCAAGCCGCACACGCCGTTTCAGTGGGACGAAGCGATGCCTGAGAAAGAGATGTTTGACCGGATCCAGTTTGTCCGTCGCAAGATCCGCACGAGCCACACCTCGATCCGCCACAATAGCACCATCCTGGCCCAGTTGGTGGCAATCCTCGGTCGGGGTGGCCGCGATATTGCTCCGGCCATCGAGCATGCCTTCAATCATGGTGCGCGTTTCGATGCCTGGACCGAGCACTTCGACTGGGAGAAATGGCAGCAGGCCTTTGATGCCTGCGGAATCAATGTCGCCGAAGCCCAGAAAGCAATCGGGTTTGACCGCCGGCTGCCATGGGACCACATCCTGAAAGGCCCGTCGAAAGAGCATCTGCGCGAAGAGCGGCATCGCACCTCGCTGAAACTCAAGGAGTACACGCCACCGGATGAGACCGATGGTTCCTCAAAAGGCGAAGCCGATACCGGCGCCTCGTTTGGTCGCGGCAAGAAGAAGCTGGCCTCGCGCAACCTGGTCCAGCCGACCAAAAGCCGGGTGCGCATTCGCTGGGGCCGCTCCGAACGGTACAAATACATGTCGCACCTCGACAGCCTCCGCCTGCTCGAACGCAGCCTTCGCCGCTCCCGCCTGCCGGTGGCTTATTCGCAGGGCTTCAACCCGACTATGAAACTCTCGTTCGGGCCACCGCTGACAGTCGGCTTTACGTCCGATGCTGAACTGGTGGAGATCACGCTTGACCAGGTCTTTTCTCCGATCATGCTGGAGCAACTGAAACGCACCATCCCCGACGGGATCGAGCTGTACGAAGCTCGCGTGGTCCACACCAAATCGGCGTCGCTGACCGCCATGCTCAATCGGGCGCGCTATGCGATCGACCTGTCACTGTGGGATGATCGCGCATCGCTGGAGAAACAGGCTGAGCAGCTGCTTGCCCGTGAGTCGCTGATTGTCCCACGGAAAGGCAAAGATGCCGTGAAGGAGGTTGATATCCGACCGGCAATATATGGCCTGACCGTGACCGATACGCAGCTCGACATGCTGCTGGGGATCGGTGAGGGTGGCTATGCGCGACCATCGGAAGTGCTCGAACAACTGACCGACACGCTGCGCCTGCCGGTGCAGGCTGTGACAGTCCACCGCAGCGGCCTGTATCGGGTTATCGACGAACATGAGATGATTGACGGGATGCAGATCTAATGGCAGCCGATACCTCACGCAACACCGAGCGCCGCCCGACCTTCGATCCAATCCGCGCCCTTGCTATTGAGGCGATCGAACAAATCGAAGAGGGACAGCAGACCGACGATGCTATCCGGACGGTGACCAACGGCAAGCAGCTTCGCGGCCTGGACCATCGCTTCATCCAGCAGCTCGTCAACGGCACCACCAAGATGCGACGGCGGCTCGATGTTGAGATCAACGCCTACCTGACCAAACCGGCCAGTCAACTGCATCCGAAAGTACGGCAGATTCTCCGCCTCGGTTTCTACCAGCTCGCTTTCACCGATCGGGTCCCGGCCGCGGCGGCGGTGTCGGAGTCGGTCAATCTGGCGCGACGCTTCACCGATGAAAAGCTGGCCCGGCTGGTCAATGCGGTGATGCGGGCCCGTTTGCGTGAGCCGGAGAAGGTCCGATTCGCCAACAAAGACAGCGATCCGGTGACTTACCTGGCCGACTACTACAGCTACCCGGACTACTTCGCGAGGTACTGCCATAAGGAGTTCGGGCTCGAGAACGCCGAGCGCCTGCTGGCCGCCTACAACCAGCCGCCGCACATTACCTACCGGGTGAATTTCATCAAGGCCAAGCCGGACGAAGTGACCCATGTCTTGCAGGAGAGCGAGGTTGAGTTTTCGTTCGGCCGTTACCTGCCGGAGTTCATTCACATCCACCAGGGCGGCCTTCCGCTGGAAGATCAACTGCTGTCATCGGGCAAGGTCTTTATTCAGGATGAGTCCTCCGGCATGCCGGTGCGCCTGCTCAACCCGAAACCGGGCGGCAATGTCGTTGACCTGACCGCCGCTCCCGGCGGCAAGGCGACCTACGCCGCGATCCGGATGCGCAACAAGGGCAGGGTGACGGCCATCGACAAGTCGCCCGACCGCCTCAAGCTGGTGGTCGAAAACGCCGAACGACTGGGCATCAAGATCATCGCCCCGGTCGTCTGCGACATGAATGAATTCAAGGCCGGCCAGTTCGACCGGGTCCTGCTCGATCCGCCCTGCTCCGGCTGGGGCACCGCCGGCAAGAACGCCGATTTGCGCTGGACCAAGACCGAAGATGATATCCTCAACCTGAGCCGGATTCAGACCAAGATGATCGATCGGGCGGCCAAACTGGTCAAGCCGGGCGGGGTGCTGGTCTATTCGACCTGCACGATTATCCGCGATGAAAACGACCAGATTGTCGAGGAATTCCTGCTGCGCAATACGGATTTCGAGATCGACCCGGCCGACCAATTTTTCGACAAGTCGGTCGTCAATGAGCGCGGTTTCGTGAAGACGTATCCGGTGGTGGAGGGGCTCGATGGCTCTTTCTGCGCCCGCCTGAAGCGCAAACTCAACCCCTGACCCTGTTTTTTGTTGCGCCGCAAAACGATTCATCCCAGCATAGGTCCGTTGTATCAATCAGCACAACCAGCGGTATAACTGATATATGAATATGGACCGACCACGCGCCAGCCGGCTTCAGGAGAAGCAAGGCTCCAACCGCCCGAAAATCGGTTTTCTGACCAGGTGGCTGCCGTACGGCACGCTCAAGCGGAAGCTGACGTTGTGGGTCGCGGTGCCGCTGGTCAGTTTCATCCTGGTCGTGCTGATAGTCGACCGGATCGTCATGCCGATTATCACCCGTCACGGCGAAGAGTTCACCCTGCCGAACTTCACCAGCCTGACTATCGAGGAAGCCGAAGTCGAGCTGACCGAACTGGATCTCCGCCACGAAATCGCCAGCGAGTTGTACTCGCCGGGCAAGGAAGCCGGGGTGATCCTGCAGCAGTACCCGGAGCCGGGCACGCAGGTCAAGTCCGGCCGGGCGATCAAGTTTGTCGTTTCGCTCGGCAAGAAGATGGTGCCGATTCCCGACCTGGCCGGTAAGTCGGTCCGCCAGGCGATGCTCGATCTCGAGGCCAACGGGCTGACCCTGGGCGAGATCGCCTGGGCCTACTCCGATACGATCCCCGAACGGGTGGTGGTCTTCTCGTATCCCAACGCCACCACCGAGATTCCGCTCGGCTCGCCGGTGAACCTGATGGTCAACCGCGGTCGCGCCTCGAATTTCACCTACATGCCCGACCTGGTCGGCATGCCGCTTTCTGAGGCGCAGAAGAAGCTCGAGGACAAGCTGCTCAAGGTCGGGGTGGTGAGTTACCGCACCGACGAGAACTTCCTTCCGGAGACGGTGCTGGAGCAGTCGGAGCCGGAGGGCGCGGAGCTTGACGTCAACACCGAGATTGATTTGGTGGTCAGTTCGACGTCGTAGATATACAGTACTTACAACTCCATCTTTCAAACTGGGGAGGGTTTTCCCGTGTCAAACGATCATATCTTTGAAATACTGGGCGTCACCGCTCGCGAGGACAGCTATACCGATCTCCTATGCCATGCCATCAACAACTGTGAGGAGTTTAGGCTGAGATTCCTGAACGGCGTACTCGCAGTCTTCCGGCCGGATGAGCCCGAGTGTTTCACCAGAAGAGAGTGCGTGCCCGACCCCAAGACGGGCCAACCGCCTGCGATTCCGGACCTGATCCTATCATGGACCGATCCTCCCTTTCACGTTCTCATAGAGAACAAGATTCACTCGGTTGAGGGGCTCGATCAGACTCTCAAGTACCAGGCCTGCGAGGCGGACAAGTACTTCTACCTCACTCTTGTTGGAGAGACGGCGAAGTCCGCGAAATTCGAATCCATTACCTGGCAGCAGATCCTTGAGCACTGCAACGGTTGCAAGAATTCTGATCCCAAGCTCCAATTGCTGCTCGACGAACTGTGGGAACGTCTTGGGGAGTACTATGATCTCCCCCAACCCAAGCCAACTGAATCTCTTGTCGACTATGTAATCAATCAGGACAATCATAGACTGGTAACCACCTCCCACCGGTTTCGCCGCTATGTTGCTGCCATGTGTGAGCGGGAGGATCTTCAGACCTCCGCTTGGCAGGATCACACCGGGAGCCACGTTGCACAATGGTATCACGATCGATGGAAGACTCCCGAAATCGATATTCAGGACGAGGACCGGTTGACAGATCAAGCTGGACGGTACAACTGGAATGTCCACCTTGAGATGAAGCTAGCACGGGGTGGTCGAGATCATTCACTTACGATGTTTTTACATTGTGAAACCAGCCCCTACCTTGGTAGATCCTTCAACAAGCCCGAGTTTGCCTCCTTCCGCGAGGGGTTTTTCGAGGCTCAGAAGCGCTTCCGCGAATATATCCACTCGCACCTTCCGGGTGGTGACTGGCGCAAAGCCAACACAAAATGGGCGATAGCAAAGCTCAAACTCCTTCCTTCGACTTCGCTGGGTGAACTCAAATCCCAGTTTGAGCGCGATGTCTATCCAATGATCGACGTTATCGACGGTTTCGACTGGCGATAGGCCTATAACCATCGGGGGATTGACCACACCACGGCAATCCCCTACCTTTCTGCCATGACTGAACCCACCGGTACAATCGTTGCGCGTGAGGAGGTCTCGCTCTCCAAAGTCTTCGAGCAGACCGTCAAGCGCATGTATCCCGCCGAAATTCTCGAACGCAATATCGTCGAGCGGATCACCTATATCTCCGACGGCCTCAGAATCACCGGCTATATCGCCCGGCCAAAAGCTAAAGGCCGCTACCCCGTGATTATCTGGAACCGGGGCGGCCATCGCGACCGGGGCGCCCTCGATGATCTGACCTCGTGGCTGATTCTCGGCTCCACCGCCGACTGGGGGTATGTTTTGCTCGGCACCCAGTATCGCGGCAACAAGGGCAGCGAGGGGGACGAGGACTGGGGCGGCAAGGATGTCGATGACGCCCTGAATATGATCGCGGTGGCCGAGCATCTCGACCAGTGCGATATGGACCGGATGGCTATCGAGGGCGCCAGCCGGGGCGGTATGACCACCTACCGGGCGCTGGCGCGCGAGTCTCGATTTGCGTGCGGGATTGTCCACGCCGGTATCTCCGATATCGAGGCGATCCGGGATTTTTCCGAATCATTTCGTAGTTACACGGACCGCAAGTTCCAGGATCTGTCCGACGAGGAGCGCGAGTCGCGAATCACCGAGATGTCGGCAGTGCGATTCGCCGACAAACTACCGAAAACTACGCCATTGTTGCTCATGCACGGTACTGAAGATGACACGGTGCCGTTCTCGCAGACCGAGAAGCTGGTCACACAGCTCGACACGCACGGGGTGCCGTACCGGTTCGAGCCGATCGAGGGCGGCGGCCATGTAGCGTTGAAGGACGGCTCGTACAAGCGGATAGACGAGTTGCGGAGGGCGTGGCTGGAGGAGCATCTGGGGTGAATCCCCCGGGTTGCAAGCCCGCCCGTGGCGCACCTGAGGGCAGCCTCGGGCTACTCCTGTTTGCACGCACGCACGTGTCACACATATCCCGGAAAATGAAAAAGTCATTGTACAAGTTTGATTGTTAGCGGGTTACGGCAAAATGGGTTCGTTTTGCATATTTGGGGTGCTTTTTTCGGGCGTTTTGGCCGTTAAGCCGCTGTGGTATAGATTGATAATATGTGCTCGCGGTGTGTGATCACAATCAGACGAGTAGTGTTTTTGCATTTGGTCAGGCTCCTTCGTTTACAAAGGGGGTCTGACTCGACTTCACCTCCGGAAAGGTGGCTTTTTTGAGGCCGGGGCGCGGGTAGGCGCGACTCAGATACGCAAGGGCTCGGGAAGATAGATTCCCGCGTGCGCGGGAATGACACGTCTTCGACGTGTCTGGTAATGGATTCGGGTTAGGTCTGCGGAGGGATATCACGTGCATTGTTGTCGGAACCACAGGGGTTCCGACCTACGGGGATGTCTGTCGGAACTGCAGGGGGGTCGACCTACGGGGATGGACCCCGGCTCGGGGGCCGGGGTGACAGGTGGCGGCGGGGATGACACGTCTTCGACGTGTCTGGTAATGGATTCGGGTTAGGTCTGCGGAGAGATATCACGTGCACTGTTGTCGGAACCACAGGGGTTCCGACCTACGGGGATGTCTGTCGGAACCACAGGGGTTCCGACCTACGGGGTTGTAGGGCACGTTTGTCTTCAAACGTGCCGGTTGGACATGGTCGCACGTTGAGCTACGTTTGTCAGGTCGCACGTTTATCCTGAGCCCGACGACGGGCGACCTGACCTACTCGCCCTTAAGTGACCAGCCTCCCCGAGATTAATCTCATCAATCCTGTATCCACCGACCCTGCAACCGTTTACAACCCGCAAATCACTCCCGCCAAGTCCATAAAGACCTTGCCTATTTCCACCAAATCCATATATTAGTTGGCTCTGGTAAACTCTTGCGACGCTTACCGGAAATCACAAGACTGACACTCGGTCTGCCGGGGTCGTGCACCCGGCAGCC
>WJMS01000144.1 GCA_014727815.1 candidate division GN15 bacterium | reverse complement strand
GCGTCCGACTCACGTCAAACAAACGGCTATGTCCGTTGCCCTGGCACTCCTCCTGCTGGGCGTCTTCCTGACCCCAGCACTGCCCGCCCAGACCCTGGCAGAGCGGTTCGATCAGTACTGCCGGGCCGCCAACGAAATCAATAACTTCCACGGCGCCGTCCTGGTCGCCAAAGACGGCGAAGTCGTTTTCGCCAACGGCTACGGCTGGGCCAGCGCGCAACTCGGCGTGGAGAACACCGCCCAACACAAGTTCCTGATCGGGTCGATTACCAAGAGTTTCACCGCCGCAGCGATCCTCCGGCTTGCCGAAGCGGGCAAACTGACCCTTGAGGACAAGTTGTCGAAGTATTTCGATGACTTCCCGGCCGAGGTTGCCGACAAGGTGACAATCCACCACCTGCTGACACACACCTCGGGAGTCCATAGCTACACTGAGATTACGGATTTGATGCTGCGCCGGACTATAGCGATGACACCCGAAGAGATCGTCGATCGATTCAAAAACATGCCGCTCGATTTTGAACCGGGCGCCGAGTGGAAGTACAGTAATTCGGGCTACTTCCTGCTCGGACTGATAATCGAGAAGGCCTCGGGGATGTCCTACGACGAGTACCTCGAGGAACATATCCTCGGCCCGGCCGGTATGGAACAAACCGGCCTGGCCGTGACCGAGGAAATCGTCGATGGCATGGTGCAGGGGTACGCGGTGCACGAGGACGAACTGGCCAATGCAGTGGTAATCCATATGTCTCTGCCGTTCGCCGCGGGCGCGCTGTACTCCACCGTGGCCGATCTCTATCGCTGGGACCGAGCCCTGTACGGCGAGGAAATCCTCACCGAAGCCTCGAAAGAGAAGATGTTCACGCCGTATAAGAACGATTACGGCTACGGCTGGGCCATAACCAAATTGTATGATCGGTCACTGGTGACCCACTCGGGGGGAATCGACGGCTTCAACTCGATGATGCATCGGTTCGTCGACGATGACGTTTGCGTAGTGGTACTGAGCAATGCCACCGCCGGGCAGGCGTCAACCGTTGCCGCCTCGCTGGCCGCGATCCTGTTTGATGAACCATACGACGTACCGGTCAAGAAAGAACCGATCGCCGCCGATCCATCGGACTGGGATGACTTCACCGGTGTCTACCGGATCGACAGCAACGAATACCGGGTTGTCACGATGGAAGATGACCGGTTGTACTCCAAACGCGGCAGCGGTCCGCAATTTGAGATCTTCCCCGAAGCCGACAACAAGTTCTTCTTCGAGCACGACAATGCCGTCACGCTGACCTTTGTGCGCGACGATGCCGGTGAGGTCGTGGCCCATGTGATCCACCAGCAGGGACAGGACCATCGTGCCGAAAAACTCCCCGAGGATGAAGCGGCGCAAGTGATGGCGGAGATGTTCCCACCGGAGGCCGAGGTTGATCCGGCGGTCTATGCCGACTATGTCGGCCAGTACCAGATCGCGCCGGGCTTTATCCTGACCGTGCGAACGCGTGATGACCGGATATTTACCCAGGCCACCGGGCAGCAGGAAGTGGAGATCTTCCCGAGCGCCCCGGATGAATACTTCCTCAAAGTGGTTGATGCGCAGATTACGTTTGTGCGGGGCGACGATGGCGAGGTGGAATCGCTGATTCTACATCAGGCAGGCCGGGAAATGCCGGCCCCGAAGATTGAGTAGTTGCATGTGAGCTGCTGTCGGTCGACTCGACCGACAGCACTTCCAACAAAAACATGGGCGCCAGCCGACCTTGCACTGGGCGCGACAAGATAGTCGGCTGACGCCGTCTCGAGGGGACGCGTGGCAACCGTCCGGACCCTGGGGGGCGATCCGGACCTGGCAACCAGCCTCATCGCGGGAGCTGCACTCCCGCAACTTTGCGGTGCTCTCCTCTCCCCCTGCTGACATTTCCGTATCGATGATCGCGTGCGCTACTGTGCGCGAGTCGCGACTCAGTTACTCTTCGGCCCCCCGATCCGGCATCAACCGGCCCGGCCACTTTCACCAGCATCAGCGTTCGCCGTCCGGGAGCACCCGGCCCGGCTCATTCCCCTGGCGCCTCGTCAAGTTTCCTGGTGTTCTGTCACGATGATTCTGCGTTTTCCCTGTCTGCCGCCATGATCGCTGTCGATCATCTCCCGGGGCGAGCGCTTCGTATACGTACGCGTCGCCGACAAACAAACGCCGCTGGTCAAGAGCATCTCGGAGGGGCATACCGTTGGACGTGTTCGCCCGAAGGCACACCCCTCGCCCCCTCGCGACCAGCATAAATCAGTCACCTGTCAACTTGTGGCAGTGTGTGACCAGAAATCTCGTTCGCGGTCAAAAAAAAGCACTGCGAGAGGCGATGCTATCGCATAACGTATTGTTAATAATCTGATTACGATTGGTTTTTGAGTCGGAGCGACAGACCCGAAAGTTTGACCGGTCTTGTCAATGACTGTCACAGTACAACAAAAGACCGCCGCGGCCGGGAAGGCCGCGACGGTTTTCGCGAAGAGACAGACAAGAAGGGGGAGAGAGCACAATACCTTGTCAGTCCACATCTATCTCCAATCGAACGTCATGCTGTGCCCCTGCATCGACGATCGAGTGTGGTGGCTACGGGTTTTGCAGGCTCGATGGCTCCTTGTCATCGGCCAGCCGGAGTTTCGGCAGACCAAGTTCTCGCCGCAGCGAATTGATATAGCCACCCAGAAGGCGATACTTCTCGCTGAACGTATCCGACTTCCGAATCGAATTCACCAACTGCTCTTTCTCAAAGAGCACCCGGTGCGTATCTTCGAGTTCGGCCTTTACTTTAGGATCCTGCCGGGAGCCGTCGCGATCACATTCCGCCTCGAGGTTCTTGAGCACCATCTCGGTCGCCTTGAGATCGGCCCGCAGAATGTTGTCGATCAGGATTTCGTAGCGGGCGGCGAGCTGTGCATCCTCCTTGAGGTTGGCATCGTGCCAGAGTTCAACGGCATGGCTGAGGCCATCAACCGTCAGGTCAATCCGCCGTTCGTATTGAGCGGTCGAATCGGCATCGATAACGGTCACCTCGGCTGCCTGGTCGCTGTCGGCGCCGGCGATAAGTAGTCCCGCCGAGGCAGGGATGATCAGCAAGCAAACCGCTGCAATCCGGAGCAAGGTCCGGTTGGCAAAAAAGTCGTTCATAATCGTGCCCCTTCTCTGTCGAGTTATGTCTGTCCGGACGATAGATATACAAACTTGATGCCGAGGGATATAAGGCATTGTATAACTTGATGATAACATTTGCGGACAGCGCCGGGATTACCGGCACAAGCGAAGAGAGTATGGGGTTCCACCCATAGTGGCCCGGCGTCAACAATAGCCGTCCGCGGCCCTGAGGACCAGCATGTTACCACTCTACCTGATCAAAGCCGGCATCGTCTTTATCGGCGCCGTGACCCTGGTCGCGGTCGGGCCGTGGTTTGTCCGATGGCTCCGGCGGCAGAGGGCCCCGATTGTCACTGAGCCATCAGGCTGGTTTCAGTGGGGGCCGCACCTGCTGATGATACTGCACACTGCTGCCGTGCTGCTGTTGCTGGTCGATATCGATCCGCTGCCGTTCCTGCATGCTTATCAGCATCTAGCGAACAATCAGGTCCCGGCCCTGGCCGGGCCGGTGGGCGTGGTCTTCTTCCTGATCGGCAATGTCGTTCGGGTGTGGGGCCTCTACGCCCAGGGGAACGTGATGGAAAAGGACGTGCGGATTCGTGAGAACCAGCCGCTGATTACCAGCGGCCCGTACGCGGTCTCGCGCCATCCGATTTACACCGGCAACCTGATGGCCGAGCTTGGGCTCGGACTCGCCTTCGCTTACTGGCCCCTGATCGTCTTCACACTGCTGCTCAGTCTCCCGGCCTGGCACTATCGAACGATGCGGGAGGAGACAATACTGGTTGAGCATTTCGGTGAAGATTACCGCGCGTACCAGACCAAGGTTGGCCGCTTCCTGCCGTGGTAGCCATTACAGGTTCATCGCGGCCACACCGGCTTCCAGTTCCAGCAGCGCTTTCTTGCGCCAGACCTTCCCGCCATAGCCGTGCAGATTGCCGTTGGCATCGATCACCCGATGGCACGGAATAACGATAGCGAGATAGTTTGCCCCGTTGGCCCGACCGACCGCGCGCGACCCGCCGGGGGAACCGAGCAACCGGGCGACCTCGCCATACGAACGAGTCTGGCCGTATGGTATCTGCAACAGTTCCTGCCACACGCGCTGCTCGAATGTCGTGCCCGTGATATCGATCGGGACCGTGAAGCGGGTCAGCGTTCGATCGAAGTAGTCGGCGAGTTCACGTTCCAGTTGTTCCAGATGTTCGTTGCGTCCGTCAATCAGCTCGCAGCGGTAACGCTTCCTGACCCGTGCCGAGATCCTCTCAAGCCCGCCCCGGTCGTGCCACTCCAGAAATGACACGCCCTTGTCGCTCGCCCCGGCAACCATCGGACCCAGCGGTGAGTCGAGATCACAGTAGATCAGTTTATCCGGCATGGTTCTTCATCCTTCCCGGCGTCGTACCAAACTCACGGTGAAACGCCTCACGAAAGCCACTGGCCGATTCGTAGCCGCAGGCAAAGGCAGCACTCAGGTAGTCGGCGCCTTCGCTCAAAAGCTGCCGCGCGTAGAGCAGGCGCTGGCGTCGATGGAAGGCCATCGGGCTGAGCCCAAGCTGCGCGCGAAAATGCCGCCGCACCGTCGTAATATCAACCCCGGCCAGTTCGGCCAGCATTGACTCGGTCAGCCGCTCCGAGCGGTTTCGCCGCATCACACCGATCAACTCGGGCAACCAGTCCGGCAGGGTATCGGGATATCGTTCGGCCCGGCAGCGCTTGCAGCCGCGCAGTCCGGCCGCGATCGCCTCCTCGCGGGTACGGTAGAAACGAACATTTTTCAACAACGGCAGCCTGGCCGGACAGGAGGGGAGGCAATAGATACCGGTCGAGTGTACGCCCACATAGCAGCGGCCATCGAACGATGCATCGTTTTCCCGCATGGCGCGTACCATTCTGTCATACGAAAGCGTCGTCATGACTCCAAAATAGGCCCGGACGTAACAGCCCGCTACCGCGAATCGGGCATCGATATCGGTTTTTCGGCTGACATTCAAATCCGGTTGGCTATATTAATACGGTAAGGTAAACTTTTCGCACGTACCACCACCGCCCGTCACCTTAGCTTCAGCCACTCAGGCCTCGTTCAGCTTATCGCGGAGAGGAGAGTGTGATGCTCGACAGTGTCATCGCCAAACGACTGACGGAACTGCTCGATGATTCCCGGGTCCGCCGGGAGATTGTCGAGGAGATGTCGGCCCTGTGCGCCCAGAAACCGCCGGAGATGAGTATCGAGGCGTTTGGGCATGAGGTTGCCCGCCTGATCCTGCTGCAACTGCACGATCGACTTCGCGACGAATGCGATCATCAGCTCGGCCGCGACTCGGCCCCCCGGGCCGCTGATCCGGACCACTCCCCCCAACACCCGATCGATTTCGAGTACGTCCTCAGCGGGTTGCTTAAGGGCGCCGAGCATGACATGCTTATCGGCAATTTGCAGATGGTTCGTGCGCTCGGTGGCGCCATCGCCCAGCGCGATACGGGGACATCGGAGCACAATGCCCGCGTGACGTTGTCCTCGCAGCGGCTCGGCCGGGCGGCCGGGCTGAATCGCCACGAGCTGCGCGCACTGATGAAAGGGTCGTTTGTGCACGACATCGGCAAGATCGGCATCCCCGATCACATCCTGCGCAAAGCGGATCGGCTGACCGGCGCGGAGGCGACTGAGATGCGTTCCCATGTCGTGCGCGGCTGCGAGATTATCGACGGCGTCCGCTGGCTCGATGAAGCCCGTCCGGTCGTGCGGCATCATCATGAAAAGTACGATGGTTCCGGGTATCCGGATCACCTCCAACACGATAACATCCCGCTGGCGGCGCGGATCTTTGCGATAGCCGATGTTTTCGATGCGCTCTCAAGCGAGCGGCCGTACAAACCGGCGTCATCGTACGAGGAGACGATGCACACGATAGTCGCGGAGCGGGGGAGGCATTTTGATCCAGGGCTGCTTGACACGTTTGTCGAGATGTCGCGCGAGGTCTACGACGATATCACGTGTCGTAGTCTCGATGAGCTGGACCGGATGGTCGTGACGGACATCACCGAGGTGTTTGGTGTGAACCCGTCGAGTGATGTGATCGCGACCGAGGAGTTCAAACGTCGCTTTGCACGGCAGTAGTGCGCGTCTTGAGCCTTCGGTTTGTCCTGGATCACCCGACTTGAATTGAGCCCGGTGCACCTCTGCGTGCACCTGATCGTACGGCAGACCTATCTGCAGGTCAGCTCCACCTGCAAATACGCTACAATAACTCTCGGGAGACGACACCACTCGCAAGCCGCGCTGACATCTTCGGGGTCGCACACCGCCATCAGCTGCGGTCGCAGCTTGGGATTCATCGCCCCGCCCCGTTTCTGCAATTGCGACCGGAGTTGACCCACCGACGCCTGCTCCCACTGATGCTCGCCCACGATGGAAACACCGGATTGGAAAGGCTGACCCCGGCGGTGTCGGTTGAATTGACCTATGTCAATGATTCTGGCGAGTGCTTCCAGTATACAATGGACACCCGGCCGGCCAGCCTCATGAAGCCGGGTTTGCGTGAATACAGATACTGTCGAAAGGTGACATATGAGTGAATTGGTTGACAATGCTAAAGCCCGCCGGGCCGTCCTGAAACACCTGATCCTGCAATTGCATGAGGGATCGGCTCCCGATGAAGTCAGGCCGCAGCTGCTCAGACTGCTTGGCCGGGTTCCCTACCACGAAGTCGTTGCGGTGGAACAGGAGCTGATTGCCGATGGCGTCCCGGCCGAGGAGATTCTGAAGCTGTGCGATCTCCACTCCGCAGCCATGAAGGGTGCGTTGGAAGCTTCCGACCAAGCCGATGTGCCACCGGGCCACCCGGTCCACACGTTCAAGCAGGAAAACAAGGCACTGGTCGGTGAACTGCAGCTGACCGAAAAGCTGTTCGATGAGATCGCGGCTATGTCCGACGACGCCAACCCCGGTGAGCCACTTGGTCACCTTCGCTTGCGCTTCAGCCGACTGGCCGACGTCGGCAAACACTACAGCCGC
>WJMS01000143.1 GCA_014727815.1 candidate division GN15 bacterium | reverse complement strand
CTTCGAGATGGGTGTACTCAGAAATCCTCTGGGTGAGATCGATCGCACGATTCACGGAACGGTCGATCAGGCGGCGAAGGCGGTCGAGTTGCTCGGAAGAAGCCGTATCGGGATCGATCTTCGCCAGGGCGGTGAGGGCATTGCGCACCGGCGAGAGGGCGTTGCGAATTTCGTGGGCGAATCCGCCGGCTATATCACGCGCCTGCCGGAACTTCTCCTGCGCCACCAGCTGGGCCTGGGCCCGACGAAGGGCCTCCTGGGCCTTTTCCAGCGCCTCTTTCTGCTCGCGTATAACCAGCAGGTTCTTGCGGGTGCGGGCACGGTAGTAGTTGGTGACGATCAGGCCGACCAACAGGCCGCTCAGTGCTACGAGGATGTACAACTGATAGCGGAAGTAGATGACGCTGATCATGTCGTACCAGTCCCGCTGCTCTATCCGCACAAACTGGGCCCGGGTACCTCCTTCCAGGAGCAGTTCCCGAACAACTCCCGCCTGGTCGTAGGTCATCGGTTGTGGCCTGCAGGGAAAATCAAACAGTGCCAACTGCTCCATCTCAGTCGAGTAGATGCCGTCATGAAACAGCCTGGCATCGGTGTGGCCGGGTATGTCGATCTTCCCGTAATAGTACCCCAGGTGCTGGTCAAGCCGGTTCGACTCGGCCAGCAAGATTAACATGGAGTCATACACCCGCACGCGTTTGTCCGCATGGTACACCCAGAGATGGAAGTCCGGGCTGTCACGATACGGCATGAGCCAGATCCGCCATGCCGCATGATCCAGGGTGATTGAGCGTACCAGGTGACCCCGGCGGTCAAGCGCTGACAATCGGAAAGTCCCGTGGGAAATCGTTTCGGATTCGATCGCCGCAATCAGTGAATCGACCTTCGCCGGGTCGACCGGATCAAATTCGTGCGCCAGATAGAATCGGGTGTGGTCATCAGTCGCAATCAACTGACCGCCGGATGTACTGTACTGCACAATCTGGTTGAGTTGCACCTGCCCGGCCGTGTCGATTACGGAGTAGTATTTGAATAACTCATTATAGTGCTCATCGACCTTCCCCTGGCGCGAACCTGATGCTAACAGAACTATGCCCGGGTTGACCGTATCAGCCAGACGGTACATGTCGACACCGGTCCTGGGCTTGACGGCCATGGGCAGCGACCATTCCTCTTTGAACGTGGCCAGCTCAAGACAATACAGCGTACGAGTGCCTTTGTCGCGAACCGGGGCAACATGTACGAGTACCTCGGTGCGGCCATCGTAGTCATAGTCTTCAACCAGCGCGATGGTAAGACCCGGCTCCCAGTGACTGTTACCGGTGCCATCCTCACCGGACTGGAGAAATCTGCGTTCATAGGCAGCCGTCTCAAAATCGTACTTTACCAGCCAGGCCGAGTCATTGTGGAAGCCGGCGACAAGAAGACACGCCGGACCGGGCAGCAAATCGGGGTGGCAGACCGCGGTCACCGGAGTCATGCGGACGGCGGCGGTGCGAATAAGATCGATCGGCGGATAGCTCATGGCGTCGATTGAAAAAGTCTGGTCCTCCCAGGCGTGGGGCAGGTTGAAGCCGATGTAGTAGGCTTGGGATGTGTCGTCGAAGCGGGGACGCCAGAGCAGAGCGATCGCCCCCATGCGGCGCGATTCCGGTTTGGCCCGCAGTTCACGGTCGACATCTATTCGATACGGAAGGAAAGCCGTGTCATCGTACTGGCGAACTTCAAAGCGCTCGACAGGATCGGCATGGCCATTAGACAGCGGCAACACCGCGAACAGAACGAGAAAGAGCGCGAGGACCCAGTTCATTGTTCGTGCGGTACGGTGATATCGAGTGTCTTGATCCATCGTCGCAGATTCGAAGGATCTTCCTGCAACATCCGCGCCGCCGCATTGACATTGCCGTCGGTCTCGTGCAGCGCCTGGACAATGCAGGTGCGACGGTAGTGGCGGATCCGTTCGGCCAGACTGTCGCCGTTGGCGCTGGTGGCATCGAAAGACTGGTCAGAGCCGAAAAACCGCTCGACATCGGAAGCGACAATTACCGGTGAGTCAGCCAGGACCATCAGCGAACGCACCGTATTCTGCAGCTGCCGGACGTTACCCGGCCAGTCCTGATGCATGAGCACATCGGTCGCCGAGCTATCAAAGTGCTTCAGGCTGCCGTCCTCGGAATCGGCATACTGCCGCTGAAACCACTCCACGAGCAACGGGATATCTTCTTTTCGCTCGCGCAACGGCGGTACTGTTATCTCGGCGCCCTTGAGCCGGTAGTAGGCATCCTCCCGGAAATCACCCTCACGCAGCAGCTTGCTCATGTCCCGGTTGGTGGCGCAGACAATTCGCACATCGGTATGGCGGCTTTGGCCGGTCCAGCCGATCGGTTCAAACTCACCGGTTTCGATCACATCGAGAATCTTGCCCTGCGAGGCCATGCTCAGGTCACCGATTTCATCGAGAAAGACGGTCCCGCCCGATGCGAATTCGAACAGGCCGATACGATCGGCGTGGGCCCCGGAAAAGGCGCCTTTGACATGGCCGAACAACTCGGATTCGACCAAATCCTGCGGCGTGTGGTTGCAATTGAACTTCTTGAACAGGTTCTGCCGCCGGGGGCTGAATTCATGGATAGCGCGGGCGACCAGGCCCTTGCCGACCCCCGTCTCACCGAGGATCATGACGCTGGTGTCCGACGCAGCGACTTTGTGAATGAGTCGGTAGATCTCCTGCATCGCCGGCGAGCGGCCGACCAGCCCGAACGCGGATTCGGCCAGGGCGATCAGGCGGTTGCTGTCGCACGAGAGGATATACGCCTCCATCGCGTTGCGGATCTCCCGGGTGAGACGCGATGACGGGCTGCTCTTCTGGACGTAGCCGAAGGGCTGTTCGGTCGAATCGATCTCGTCCTCGTCGTACTCCCCCGGATAGGCGGTATGGAAGATCACCCGCGTGTGCGGGGCAATCCGGCGGATTTCGCGGGCAGCCTCGATCCCGGACATCCCGGCCATCTTGATATCCATCACCACCACCGCGATGGCATTATCAGACCGGACTGCCTCGATCGCTTCGGCCCCCGAACCG
>WJMS01000002.1 GCA_014727815.1 candidate division GN15 bacterium | reverse complement strand
TTCCCCGGCGTTCTTCGAGGACTGCACGATCGTCGCCGTCATCTCCTCGACCGCCGTCGAAACCTGCGTCACCTGCTGGGACTGGTCCTGGGCGCCGCGTGACATCTGCTCCGACGACGACGAAATCTCGTTCGCCGCCGAGACCAGCTGACCGGCGTTGTCGGTCAACTGACGGATCATGCCCGTCAGGTTGCCGACCATCGTCTTAAACGCATGACCCAAGACATCACGCTCCGACTTCGGCTCAACCCGAACCGTCAGGTCGTTGTCGGCAATCCGTTCGGCCGCACCGGCGAGGCCCTTGATGTAATCGATCAGAGATCGGAAGGACTCGCCCAATACACCTATTTCATCCTTGCTGGTAACCTCGATCTGCTGATCGACATCACCCACCGCGATCTTCTCCGCAGCCTTGCTGATCTGCACCACCGGCCTGGAGATATTCCGGGCGATTATCAGTCCGAATATCATGGCAACCGCAACACCGAGAATCAAGCTGATCCAGATTACTGTCGTCATTCCGGCGGCAATTGATTTGCCCGATTCGGCCGACTCGGCAGCCACATGCTCGTTGATGGTCACAAGATCCTCAAGCAGAGCGATTGCCTCTTTGGCGGAAACCGCATTGACCGTTCGCGCCTGCGTGCCCATGCGGTCATACAGCTCTTCGGCGCGAGCTACTTGCTCGTTGATTCCATTGAGGAGCGCGAACGTCTTGTCCGCAGTAGGAACGATCTCGTCGCGATAGATAGCCGTCGCCTGCTGACTACCTGCCGAACCACGGCTGTTCATGATACTGCCGGCCTTGCCGAGGTTTTCGTGGAACGCACGATGATGGTTGCGGATCTCTTCGAGCGCCGCGTGGATTTCCGGATTTTCGGTCTTGAACCCGGCCATCCACTTACCGAACGCGCACTTGGTGTGATCGGTCTGGCCATCGAAATTCCGGCCGAGCAGAATGGACGTGGCCATCTCGTCCATCAGCGCGTAGTGGTCCTTGGTAAACCGCTCGATCTGCTGGCGCAGTCTGGTCGGGTTCTCGATCGCCATAGCCTCGAGTTCGCGCCGCATGTCCATGAAGGCATTGTTGTCAACCCGCCAGGCTTCCCAGGCAGCTGTGAACTCCTGCCATACCCGTGCTTCTTCTTCGGTCTGCGGCAGCGGCTCGTAGATCTCCCAGGCCTTCTCGTAGCGATCCCGCGCCTCAGAAATACCGGCCATGGTCGCTTCCACTTCCTCGTTGGTCAGCGTCGGATCACTGAGTGATTTGATGGCCCCGTCAATTCTCTGGGCGGCTCCCTCAATGATCAACAGGTTCTCGACACTGGGCAGGCGCACATCGGCGATCTCCTCGATGCTGCCCCGCGTCTGGCTGATGCCGTAATAGCCGATCAGGCCGACCACGGCACAAATTGCCGCCGCGACCCCAAAGGCGCCGATCAGCTTCGCTTTGATTTTGAGCGTCACGTGTGAATCCCTCCTCGTCCGTTGGTCTGTAGCTGTCTCCCCGCCACGTGGCAAAGTCCCCCGGCCCATACACTCCCGGTGCGCCAGCTGTGGTGCGAAACCGCTCTTCCCTGTTTATCTGTCTCTTCGCTGTAGTTCTTCTTGATGGCCCACTCCGTCAATCTTGACAGATACTTCTAGTATCGGCGGTGATTGCCGACGGTTAAGTCCTCGGGTTGTGCACTCCGGTCCAATTGCTCAATCTCTGCACTGCCCGGTCCTGATCGATACAAAGACGCAGCGCGCGGACTGTGGGCGGTCCGCGCGCTGCAGCGATTGAGTTAGATCTACGGGGCAGCGATCAACTCAATTGGGGGTTTTTGTGCTGTTCTTACTCGTAGGTCTCTTCCTGAACCTCCGCCGTTCCGGCCAGCCGGAACTGCGCTACCATCTGCTGCAGACCCTCCGCCTGGCGGTTCAGTTCCTCGGCCGCCGCGGCCGACTGCTCGGCGCCGGAAGCCGTCTCCTTCGTAATCGAAGAGACCTGCTCGATGTTCTTCGAGATCTGCTCCGCTGCCGTCGACTGCTCCTCAGACGCCGTCGCGATCTGCTGGATCATGTCCATCACCCGCTGCGACATCGTCACGATCTCATTCAGGCTCGTACCGGCCTGATCGGCCAGTTCACGACCCTTGTCGACTTCCTGTATACCCGATTCCATCGACTCGACCGCTTCACTCGTCTCCGACTGAATACCCTTGATCATCTCCGTGATCTCACCGGTCGCTTTACCCGTACGCTCCGCCAGCTTCCGGACTTCGTCGGCTACCACCGCAAACCCGCGACCCTGCTCGCCGGCCCGGGCGGCTTCGATCGCCGCATTGAGCGCCAGCAGGTTCGTCTGGTCGGCGATATCATCGATCACGCCGATAATCTCACCGATCTGGTCCGCTGAATGCGCCAGCTTCCCGATCGACTCGGCCGAACCACGCACCACCTCGGCGATCCGCTGCATCCCCTGAATCGTATCACCGACGATCTTGCCGCCGCTGGAGGCGGTATCCGAGGCATTCTTGGAGGCGTCGGTAGCTTCCCCGGCGTTCTTCGAGGACTGCACGATCGTCGCCGTCATCTCCTCGACCGCCGTCGAAACCTGCGTCACCTGCTGGGACTGGTCCTGGGCGCCGCGTGACATCTGCTCCGACGATGACGAAATCTCGTTCGCCGCCGAGACCAGCTGACCGGCGTTGTCGGTCAACTGACGGATCATGCCCGTCAGGTTGCCGACCATCGTCTTGAACGCATGACCCAAGACATCACGCTCCGACTTCGGCTCAACCCGAACCGTCAGGTCGTTGTCGGCTACACGCTCGGCAACGCCGGAGAGTTCACGCATGTAGTCGATGAGACGTCGGAAGGAACCGGCCAGCGTGCCGATTTCGTCGCGAGATTCATGCTTGATCTGATGCTCAACATCACCCTCGGAGATCTGCTCGGCGATCCGGGCCATATCCGAGACCGGTCGCGAGATGCCGCGGGCGATAACAAAGGCGGTACCGACGCCGACCACCAGCGCCACGATCATGAAGATGACCGCCAGGGTGATTGCCGAAGTCTCAGAATCCTTCGCCTTGGCCTGCTGACCTTCCAGGAGGTGATCGAATGACTTGACAACCTCTATCGCAACTCTCTGTGCATTCTGCTGGGCGGTTACATTTTCATTCTTGAGCCGAACGACATCATT
This sequence comes from candidate division GN15 bacterium, assembly GCA_014727815.1. GTDB lineage: Bacteria > Zixibacteria > MSB-5A5 > GN15 > FEB-12 > WJMS01. The sequence goes on along the minus strand of WJMS01000002.1, from coordinate 939 downwards.
GAACTCGTCACGATAGGTTTGAGCTGCCGATGAAACATCATCGACCCGCTTGATGTCCTCCGCATCCTTCATCAGCTTCCGGCTGGAGACACACTTCTCGAGCAGCTGATCGACTGTGGCGTTCAGCGCCTCGGCGTACCGGTCGTCTTCCGTCCGGCGAAAATCGCGGTACTGGATGCGGCTGTTGAGCAGGAGCGCGCGCATGGTACCGGCGTCATCAAATTTCTGTGTACGTTCGCGGATAGCACTGTTGCTCAAGTTTGCGGCCAGGTCGTCCTGAAGCTTCTGCCGCTGACCTTCCTCGAGATTCGCTACCCGCTCGACAGCGATTGCTGCCGCCTCATCCATTTGCGCAATTGCGGCCTCGATGTCATTTTGAATGCGCACCATCTCCTGCCAGGCTCTATCGTATTCCTGCAACTGTTTGGTCGCGTCAGCCATCAACTCGACATCGGCCGGGTCCTGAAACCGGGCCGTCGTGATCTCCATCTGCTCATACATCTTATCGAGCGTCTCGGAGATACTCGTGTATACAGAGACGTCTCTCTTGGCGAGAAACTTCTGCCGCGCCGCGGCCATATCCTTGACCCAGGCGTTCAATGTGTGTGCGTCAGTAGCATTAGCCACCTTCTCCGACACCGTCCCCAGGCCGTTCCAGCCGACATAGCCGACCGCGATCGCCAGCGCGACAACGATGCCGAAGCCGATATACAGCTTCCGCGCTATCTTCAGGTCCTTCCAGCTCATCTCACTACCTCGTCGTATCCGTGTGTCAAATCCTGTTAGCGGTCGATGTTACGGCGGCCGGTTTTCGCGGCGCCGGTCGGCTCGTGGCCGACCGGCGTCAATCGGCTCCCCCTCTTCCACTCCCCACTCTCGAGCCGACGGCTGCCGACGAGCGACAGCCGTCGTGTCTGCTCAGTCATTCCGATGTCAGTC
>WJMS01000142.1 GCA_014727815.1 candidate division GN15 bacterium | reverse complement strand
TGCGGATGAACGCGATTTCCTGCTTCGTCCACGGCGTACCGGCAACACCGCGACGCCCGTAGTGCTTGCGTGTGGTGCGACGCTTAGCGGTTCTGGTTCTCTTGGTAGCCATGCGTTACTCCTTTTGTGAGTCGTTAAAGCTTGCAGCCGCAACCCCCCATCGAGCTTCGGCCGCTGTTACCATTTGTTACTTTCTCATCGACCCGTTCTTTAAAATACTTGACCACAATCGATTACCTTTTTGCCCCCGTTTTGGTCCGCTATCATCGGGCGACTGTGACGGTCCATGATTCCACCGCCGATGCGGGTAGCATGTCGGCGGCGAACCCGGCTACAGGGAGAGCTGCCGCAAGATCGGTCACGCATCCCCCGAGGCCATGCTAAGCCATTGGCAGAAAGGGTTTTACGGGGAATCATGGATCGGCGCTCGGGGGGTTTGGTCAGACATGAGCGAGACCGATCACATGGTCGTGACTTCGTGACCACGTCCGGCGAGCGCGATCGAGTGCCTGCGACGGGCCGAGTGGCTCGTTCACAACTGTGCAATAATTACGCACGGTGAGGCGCCAAAGCGACGTGTGCGGTGGGGTTAGGAGAGGTTTGTCCAGTGGCGCGCGGCGCACGGAGGTTTCTAGTTGCGATTGGAGCCGGCCGTGGTTTTATTGAATCGGGATTCTTCCGACACTAATACCATGAAACGCGAACACGTCCTCATATCACTGTTCTTTCTCGTCTCGGCGGCGTTTTTCTACCTGTTTTACCAGGTGATCATTCCGTTTTTCGTGCCGATCTGCTGGGCGGGTGTGTTCGTGATCCTGTTTTACCCGCTCTATGAACGGCTGTTGCCGCATGTCAAACGCAAGGGGATCGCCTCGCTGATCATGTGTGTGCTGGTCCTGCTGCTGATTATCGGGCCGGTCGGTTACCTGCTGGTGGCACTGGTATCAGAGGCGACCACGGCGGTGGCGTATGTCAACGAGATGTACCAGGAGGGTGAGTTGACCGAGTTGTTCTCGTTCAACCTTCCCTGGCTCGAGGGTGTGCGCGAGGAACTCGGCAAGTACTATGACCTGAGCAAGATCAATATCGAGGAGATCACCAAGGACGCCATGAATGTCGTCTCCTCGGTGCTGGTGGCGCAGACCCGGAATATTCTCGCCAACGGCGCCCAGGCGGCGTTTTATTTCGTGCTGATGTTTTTCACGATGTACTACTTCTTCAAGGACGGCTCCCAGATTATCCATCGCCTGCGCCGGCTGATGCCGCTGACGCCGACCCAGATCAATATTACATTCGGGCAGCTACATGACATTATCACCGCGACCATGTATGGCGGATTGGTGGTGGCGCTGGTTCAGGGGGTGTTGGGCGGCATTTTGTTCTGGGCGGTCGGGATACCCTCGGCGGTCTTCTGGGGCGCGCTGATGGCGTTTCTGTCGATTATCCCGTTGATCGGGGCGTTTATCATCTACGTGCCGGCGGGGATTATTCTGATCATTGCCGGGTCGTGGGTGGAGGGGCTGATCGTGATCATATTCGGTTCGGTGGTGATCAGCCAGATCGATAATCTGCTTCGACCGATGTTGATTGCCGGGAAGACATCGATGCATCCCCTGCTGTTGTTCTTCTCGATCATGGGCGGGATTGCCGTATTTGGACTGCTGGGGGTGGTGCTTGGGCCGATTATTGCTGCTATTTTCGTAACGCTGCTGAAGATTTTCGAGTTGAAGCTGCATCCTGATCCGGCCGCCCCGGTGCCGGAGACGGAAGAAGTGTGAGTCAGTAGTCACGCTTCGACAACATACCGGCCGGGCTGGAAGCCCGCCCTGGTCGCGCCGCAGGGCAGTCTTGGCCTACTCGACTGTGAGTACATAGGAAGTATACCCGTCCGATGTAAAACGTTGTCCTGAGCGGAGTCGACGGGCGGCTGTGCGATGTCGCTCAATATTGTCAAGCTTCGACTCCGCTCAGCATGACGGCGTGGCGGTCGCGTGGGCCGAGGCCACCCGTAGTAACTGTAGGGCAGAACCCGGGTGCGACGCACGAAGCGCTTCTGCCGTTTCACAGGTGAGCTCCACCCGTTACAAAAACCGCTTCACCAGCTTCAGCACGCCCTGGTCCCAGCCGACCCGGTGCGATACCCCTGACTCGACATGCGCCAGTTCATCCTTGTGCTCCAGATACCACTTGTGCGAGGCTATGAGCGCATCCTCGTTGGAGTAGTTGGCGCGCCACCCGAGTTTGTCCTCGATCTTCTTGGTCGACACATACGAATCCTTGTCGGCCGTGCCGTACACCCACTTGTACAGCGGCGAAATCTTCATGAACTCAAAGACGGCCAGGGCGCCTTTGACGAGTCTGGCCGGGGTTGGTTGAACTCTGGCGCCGTTGCCGGCGAATTCGCAGAGGGCGCCGACATCACGCTTGACCTTGTCGTAGTGCTGCGCACCGACATTGAAGGTATCGTTGGCCAAATCCGGATCGACCGTCCCGGCCAGGTAGATAGCATCGATCAGATCGGTTACTTCGAGCAGTTGATAGAGGTTCTCACCGCTGCCGATCACGGGGATTCGTTTGCCGGAATCGACCCAGTCGTAGAGGATCTGGAAGACGCCCAACCGGGCGGTTCCGATGAATGTCTTGGGGCGGATCACCGGGACACACATGCCGAGATCACGGTACTGCTCGCACATCTTCTCCGACTCGATCTTAGTGGTGCCGTAGGCGCCGACCCCGACGAGGGGATCGGATTCGACCAGGGGATGTTTCTCCGGGACGCCGTAGACGGCGGTCGAGGAGATGTAGATGACCCGTTCGAGATCGAGTTCTTTGGCGAGTTCGAGGACATTGCGGGTGCCCTGGATGTTAGTCGACATGATCTCGCGGGTCGGCCAGAGCGGCAGGGCGGCGGCGGCGTGGATGATCTGGTCGATCCGGTTGTCGCGGATCAGGTCGCGCATCTTCTCTTTGTCGCGCACGTCCACCTCGGCCAGTACACTTCCCTCGGGATACTCCCGTTCGATAAACGGGACGATATCGTTGAAGGCCATAAAGGCGACACCCTTGGCCGGTAGTTGCCGGGCCAGATGATAGCCCAGAAAGCCGGCGCCGCCGGTGACGAGTATGCGCTTGTCCTTCATCAGTAGCGTCCTGTCCAAAAATAGACTATTGGGTCGGCGATATTGCCGCTAACCGCAAGCCCGACAGTATAACACTTGCCGGCGGTCGGACGCAAGGCCGCTCTGGTGGGGTTAGCGTTTGCCGATATACCGGCTGATGAGCGGCAGGCCGGGGTTGAACAGGCGGGCGGTGTCGGCAAACTCGATAGTGGGCACGACCCGTCGACCGCCCGACCATTGGATGAGCTTGTCGGCCATGCCGTCGACCTCGGTGATATCGACCCGATTGAACGACTCCCCCATCGTGCGCAGCCACTGCTCGAGCGCCCTGCACGATCCGCAGGTGGGAGTGGAGTAGACCGTTATGGTGGTGTCGGGAGCGGCGCGATGATCATGGACCTCGCCCACGAGGCGATTGAGCACGGCGCCGCGGGCATTGAAGAAGATCGCGCGGATTTTGTCACCGCCCATTCGGAGGATCGGATAGCGGCTGCGGTCATGGTCGGTCCACTCGAGCGTGGCCGGTTCCTGATCCGGTTCTTCGGCCAGGTTGACTACGGTCAGGTCGAGGCCGTGCTGGTTGGAGCGTTCGATCAGGTCGGACACGCCGTCATCGTTGTC
>WJMS01000141.1 GCA_014727815.1 candidate division GN15 bacterium | reverse complement strand
GCAGACCACGATCTACAATTCCGTCGATCTGTCCGAGTATCCCGTCCATTCACAGCGGCCGGGGAAGAACATCGGCTATGTCGGCTATATCAATCACAAAAAGGGCATTGGCCTGCTGCTGCAGTGTCTCAAGGCGGCGGCTGAGTGTGACCCGGAGTATCGCCTGCATGTGGCGGGGACGTTTCAGGAAACCCGTTTCGAGGTTTACATGACGCACCTGATCGAGCAGATGGGCCTGCAGGACAATGTGGTGATGCACGGCTGGGTCAAAGATATCCCGGAATGGCTGGGGTCGATGCAGTATGTTGTTTCGACCAGTCCGTGGGAGGGGTGCCCGCTTAATCTGATCGAGGCGATGGCTTGTGGGATCAAGCCACTGATTCATAACTGGCAGGGGGCAGCCACGCTCTTTCCCAGGGAACTGGTCTTCAACACGGTCGATAACTTTGTCGAGCTGTTGAACGAAAATGCGTATGACTCGGCTGCTTACCGGGCGCATGTCGCGGAGCATTTCAACGCCGACACCAATGTCCGGCGGATCGATCGGTATCTCAAGTCCGTTCTCGACGGTCGCGGTGTACAAACGAGTGATCGTGCGGTCTCGAAACCGATCTCGACTGCGCCGGCGCAGCCAGAGCGGACAACGCAGAATACGGCGCCGCGTGATGAGCAGAGCAAGCCGGCGACGATCAACTTCTACCAGCCGCTGGCGCGTCAGGTTGAACTGTCCCAGAATCGCAAGGCATTCACGATCGACTTCTGCAAGGGCAAGCGGGTCCTGCATGTCGGTTGTGTTGATGCCGGGATCATGGAATCGCGAATCGAGTCGAACAACTTCCTGCATTTCCATATCGATCAGGTTGCCGAGAAACTGATCGGCGTGGATATCGAAGAGGACGGGTTGCACTACCTGGCCGAGCGTGGCTACGATGTGCGCAAGCTCGACCTGGAGACCGATGGCGAGTTGCTGCAGAAGCTGGCCGCCGAGGTTGATGTGATTGTGATTCCCGAGGTGATCGAGCATCTCAACAACGTCGGGTCGGCGCTGGCCAATCTCAAGGCCTGCGGTTTCACCGGGGAGATCCTGATTAGCACGCCGAATGCGTTTTCGTTCCGCGTGATGAAGTTGCTCGGCAATTGTGTCGAATTGGTGCACCCGGATCACAACTACTACTATTCGCCGACAACCCTGAAGACGCTGCTGGGCAAGCATGGTCTGGAACTCGCACGGCTGGTGATGTATTACTGGCCGACCGAGGATGACCTGGGTCGGGAGCTGGACAAGATGGTTCGGTCGTGCCCGTATTACGCTGAGGGCATGCTGGCGATTGTCCGTGACCCTGACGCCACGAGTTCGACGCAACAATGAGGCTGCCTGTTCGATGCCAAAGGCAAAGAAGAGACTGACGCTCTCGCACAGCAAGAGATCGGCCACCAAAGCCGGCGCAGCATCCGATAAGATGGTGTTGTCGCTGGCCAGGGGAGAACGGCTGGCCGGGCGTGTTGGCGCAGTGTTGCAATCAAGCGGGTCGGCCGAGTACGGGCGGCCGTTTATCGAGCCGACGTTTGAAGGGGTGGTGCTGCATGATCAGGGGGAGATTCTCGACGCCAACCCGGTGCTGGCGGAGATGCTCGGCTACACGGTGGAGGAGTTGATCGGTTTTCACGTACGTGAGCTGTTCATGCCTGAGTCGGAATCGACAGTCATGGCGAAGATCGCCTCGGGCAACACCGGACCGTACGAAGCGGTGGCCAAGCACCGTGACGGTTCTGCCGTCTATGTCGAGATTATCGCGCGAGCCGTCGAGTATGACGGCCGCGAGATCCGGATGGCGGCGTTGCATGATGTTACCTCCCGGAAGCTGGTTGAGCAGCAGTTTCGTGCGGCCAACGAGGCGCTTCGAGCGGAGCAGGCCCGGTTGCAGCGAAAGAACGTGGCATTGTCTGAACTGCTGGAGCGCTTGCAGCGAGAGCGCGACGAGTTTGCATCGGAGATACACGCCAACATGGAACGGTTGGTCTTTCCCTTGCTGCGGCAGCTCTTGGCGCGGGTGGATGGACCGGACCGTCGAATTCTCAATCAACTCAATGCTTCGCTTCGTGAAATCACGGCGCCGTTCATCTACCGTCTGGAATCAGCCTACAGCGCTCTCTCCCCACGTGAGGTGGAGATCTGCAGCCTGATCAAGAGCGGGCTTTCCTGTAAGGATATCGCATCGACACTGAACACGTCGGTCAATACAATCCTCAAGCACCGCCAGCGCATCCGCAAGAAGCTCGGCATCTCGAACGAGCAGATAAATCTCGCGACATATCTCAAGACAATATAGACATCCAGCATCTTTTCGGTACCGAATCACCCACTGATCGCCGGGCGACAACCGGCTTTTTTGCTCAGAGACCGAGTATACCATGTACTTGGTTTGTCATTGTCTAAGTCTTGTTATGACTTTCCTTGACGGGACGATACACTGAGTATTCCGACGCTCTTGCAGCATGGACTGACATCGGAATGACTGAGCAGACACGACGGCTGTCGCTCGTCGGCAGCCGTCGGCTCGAGAGTGGGGAGTGGAAGAGGGGGAGCCGATTGACGCCGGTCGGCCACGAGCCGACCGGCGCCGCGAAAACCGGCCGCCG
>WJMS01000140.1 GCA_014727815.1 candidate division GN15 bacterium | reverse complement strand
TCCTCCGACCAGCCAATTGACTCATCGATCTCTTCACGGATCACGGTCTGGAACAGCACGCCCGTGACGGCGCTGTCATCGAATACAAGACTGACCTCGGAGCGACAGATATCGGCCTCGGCAAGGGAGAGGATACGCAGGGAACGGGTGGCGGTGAGTTCGACTTCGTTGTCGACCACGACATAACGATTGAGATGCTGGTTGGTCCCGGTCGGCTCACGTTCGACGGTATAGAGGTAGAGGGAATCGCCATCGCGGCTGTATCGATTGACGGAACTGAGCGGAATGTACTCGTGGTCGATATCGACCGCCGGTTCATTCCAGCGAACGATCGAGACAACCTGACGTGCCGTATCGCACACGACGTACCCATGGAACTCGCCGTCTGCTGAGACGAGCGGATCAATCTCCACGATCGAGGCCGCCTCGGGCAGAACTTCGAGATACGGGACATAGTACGACCCGGCCCGGGCGAGTGAAGCGGCGATGGAGATTGTAAAAAGAAGCGTCGTGAGCAGTTTTGCCATAGGCATCTTCCTCATTGGTTACCTTAAAGACTCGCCGCAGACCCCTCTTGTAAAGTTTTAACATCAGCAGCAATGAAGATTGTGAACCGGTATACGGATGAGTCGCGGGACAGGCATGGAACAGCCGTTTCCGGTTGACTTTGAGGGGGGATCAGCTATTTTGACGCTTTACCAAAACCGGGCCGTACAGACCCATACTCGATATCAAGGACCACTTTATGCGACTGTATGAATTCGAAGGGAAACAACTGTTTAAGAAGGCCGGAATCCCTGTCGCCGAGGGCCAATTGGCGGCCTCGGCGGAAGAAGCCTACGATGTTGTTGCCAGGCTGGAACAGCCGGTGGCGCTGAAGGCCCAGGTATTGACCGGCGGCCGGGGCAAGGCCGGCGGAATTCGGCTGGTCGACGGCGCCAACGAGGCGCGCACCGAGGCGACCGAGCTGTTCGGCCTGACGATCAAGGGCTTCCCGGTCCGGAAGCTGCTGATCGAGCCGAAGTTTTCGGTCAAACAGGAATACTACCTGGGCGTGACAATCGACCGGGCCAACTACAAGCTGGTTGTGATAGGCTCCGGCGAGGGCGGGGTTGATATCGAGGAGACCGCCGAGAAGTCGCCCGAGAAGATCGTGCGCAAGACGTTTTCGATCGGGGAGCCGATGTATACGTTTGATGCGCTCGCGATTGCCAGGAAGATCGGTATTCCACAGGACCTCGGCAAAAAGGCCGCAGCAATCATAGTCAGCCTTTTCAAGTTATTCAAACAGTATGATGCCAAGCTGGTCGAGATCAATCCGCTGGTGCTGACCGATGAGCATGAGTTGATGGCGGCCGACAGCCGGGTGTCGCTTGACGACGACGCAGTTTTCCGTCACCCGGAGCTGGCCGACCTGGGGATCGAAAAGCGCCATGAAGAGGGCGAAATGACGCCCCGGGAGCAGCAGGCGACCGAGTGGGGGATCCCGTATCTCGATCTCGACGGCACTATCGGCATGTTTCCCGGCGGGGCGGGATTCGGGATCATGGGCAATGATTTCATCCATTACTACGGCGGCAAGCCGGCCAATTTCATGGATTCGGGCGGCGGGCCGAAGCCGGAGCGGATTGCCAAGATGCTGGTGCTACTCGATGAAAACCCGAATGTGAAGGCGATCTTCGGGGCGCGGTTCGGCGGCATCAGCCGTTGCGATGATTTCGCCAAAGGTGTGATCATGTTTCTGAAGGACCACGGCTTGTCCAAGCCGATGGTGATGCGGATGACCGGCAACATGTGGCAGGAGGGCGTGAAGATCTTCGAAGAAGCCAAGGAGGCCGAGCCGGAGTTGTTCAAGCATATCGAGTTTCATGGGATCGAGACCCCGATCGAGGAGATCTCCAAACGGGCGGTTGAGCTGGCCCGGGAAGGGGGCAACTGATGGCTATCCTGGTTGACAAAAACAGCAAAGTCCTCGTACAGGGGATTACCGGCGGGGCCGGGACGTTTCATACCGAGCGGATGATTGCGTACGGCACAAATATCGTCGGCGGGGTCACGCCCGGTAAGGGCGGGCAGACAGTGGCCGAGCGGCCGGTGTTTGACACGGTGGAGGAGTGTATCGAGCAGACGGGCGCTGATGTATCGGTCATTTTCCTGCCGGCGCATTTCGTCAAGGAAGCGGCAATCGAGGCGATCCGGGCGGGGATTCGATTCCTGGTCGTGATCCCGGAGCATATTCCGATTCATGATATGCTGTATGTCCGCGAGGAGGCGGTCAAGCACGGGACGACCGTGATCGGCGGCAACACGGCCGGGATTATCACGCCGGGTGAAGCGAACCTGGGGATCATGCCGGATATCGCGTTTAAGCCGGGCCGGGTGGGGACGGTGTCGCGCTCCGGTTCGATCACGTACTATGTTGCCGATACGTTGACCCGGACCGACTATGGCCAGTCGACCTGTGTCGGGCTGGGGGGTGATCCGGTGCTGGGGTCGACCTTTGCGGAGATCCTGCTCAAGTTCGAGGAAGATGACAAGACTAAAGCGGTGGTGATGTGCGGCGAGATCGGCGGGGTCTACGAAGAGAAAGCGACCGAGGCAATCTCAAGAATGAAGACGCCGGTGCTGGCGATGGTCGGTGGCGTGTTTGCGCCGCCCGGCAAGCGGATGGGCCATGCCGGGGCGATTGTCGAGGGGAAGATGGGGACGGCGAAGGAGAAGCTGGAGATGCTTGCCGATGCCGGTGCGCACGCCTGCAAGACATTCAAGGATATCCCGGAGACGCTGGGGCGGTTGGGGGTGTAGGGGGGAATCCCTGACACATTCACGATGGTGAACCATGCCCATCCGTCCCATCCTACAACTCGGTAACCCGATTCTGTGGCAGGTGTGTGATCGGATTAGCGATGCCACCGCGCCGGAGATACGGGAATTGATCGCGGAGTTGGATCAGACGCTGGCGGATTTTCGGGGTCGCAACGGTTTCGGGCGGGGGATTGCCGCGCCGCAGATCGGGGTCACCCAGCGGGCGATTTTCATCAGGATGCATGACGGTAGTTTTGCGGGGGCGTTGATCAATCCCGAAATAGTCGAGGAGTCATCCGAGCGATTCACCATGTGGGATGACTGTTTCAGTCTGCCCAACCTGATGGTGCGGCTGACGCGCGCTCGGCGGGTGCGGGTTGAGTATGTCGATGAAGCCGGTCGGCCGCGGGTCCTGGCGGCCGAGGGTGAGCTGGCCGAGCTGTTGCAGCATGAGATCGATCATCTCGACGGCATTCTCGCTACCGATCGGGCGATTGACAGCCAGTCGTTTATGATGCGTGAGGAGTGGCTGCGGCAGGGGTTGGATAAGAAGTAGTGCGGGCGGTGGCGTGGTGCACGAGGACGTACACCACGCACGGGACACCGGGTATGAACGCCCACCACGCACCGAGGGTGCGGGGGACAGCAAGCTTGTTGTTGCGTTGGTTCGGGGCCGCGTGCTACTTTTCTGCTATGACCAGCGATAATCCACATGACCATCGCTATGCCGGGGCCGAGTACTATTGGGGTGAGGGGCGGTCGGCACTGTGTGACCGGGTCAATATTATCGCCCAGCCGCGCGGTTTCAGGAAGCTTACCCTGATAGATCTCGGATCGGGTGAGGGGCGCGATGCGCTCTATTTTGCCAGGTCGGGGTTTGATGTGACGGCGCTGGATACATCGCCGGTCGGTCTGGACAAGACCCGGGAAAAGGCCGGAGAGATGGGGGTGGAGGTCAACACGGTCACCGCTTCGATTATCGATTATGGTCTTCGCTGGCACTACGATGTGATCTTTTCATCGGGGGCGCTGCACTACATTCCCGAGACGGTCCGGCCGGCCCGGTTCCGGCATTTCCGCGAGCATACGGCGCCCGATGGTTTGCATGCCTTTACGGTTATTGTGCGGGATCCCAATCTCGGGGCGGCGCCGGATGCCGAACCGAATGCCTACCTGTTTGAGCCCGGGGAGCTGCTGGCGTACTATGATGACTGGGCGGTATTGTTTTACAAGGACGAGATCATCAACTGTCATTCCGGGGGGATTCCGCACCAGCACGCAATCAGCCGCATCATCGCCCGTCGCCAGTAACTTTCTAGAAGATTCTCCGATATTCCCTGATCGTCTTTGAGCTGTCCGTACGCGTAGTGGGCAGAAAGGCAGATTTCTATCCTCAATCCTCAGGGTCAAGGTCGCCGACTGCCGGGACAAAACCGGACATAACTTGTCCGGTCCGGGCCGGAGGCGGTTGCGACTCGCTGCCACCTGCGGTCCCGGAGATTGCCGGGATCGCAGGGTATTTTTGTGGGCAGTGGGGCCGGAGGGCGCCGGTCCGGCTTGACTCCGGGCGGGCTTTGGTATACTCTATCCCGAACGATTTCTGCCGGGAGAGTGCTATGGAATACAACGGGAAGCAGTACGAGCCGTTC
>WJMS01000139.1 GCA_014727815.1 candidate division GN15 bacterium | reverse complement strand
CACCACCGGCCGCAGCGGCTCGCAGAGTTTGAGCAAGATCTTCCAGGCGGCCGATGATGCCGTCTGTTTCCATGAGCCGTACCCGATCATGTATGCCGACTATCCCGACCCGGAGAACAAGAAGGCATACTTTCGCCACCTCTTTCTCACCCGCAAGCGGATAAATATCAAGCGGGCGGCGGCCGGCCATCGCTACTACGTCGAAACCAACCACCAGTTCATCAAGAGCTTTTTGCCGCTGGCGCTGGAGGAGTTTGATGACAAGGTGCGGATTCTGCATATCTACCGCGATGTCCTCAAGGTCTCCTCGTCATTCTACGCGATCAACTCGATCCCCGGCAAGACCCGCACCGGCCGGGCCTACCTGCTCTATCCCGATCACAAGGACAACCTGGTGCAGATCGGTGATTTGCTCTATGGCGATCCGCAGTTCGACCATGATCTTTACAAGTGCCTCTGGTACTGGTATGAGATCGAGACGCGGGTGAAAGCCGCCCGGCAGCAGTATCCGCAGGCGCGGTGGCATTCCATGAAAACCGAGCAGCTCAATGACAAGGCGGCGCTGCTGGAGATGTTCGAAAACCTCGGGATCGTGCACGACCCGGATCGTCTCGATGCCCTGGTCGGCTCACGGGTCAACACCAAGACTGAACTGAAGAAGAAAGCGGTGGAGATGGCCGAGGTCGAAGACAAGAACGACCGGCTGGTGCGCAAGATGGAAGAACGGTTCGGCAGGGAGTTCTGGAAGTAACTCCCGATACGACGATGAAGTATCGAGCGGCCCGCCTCAGCGGGCCGTCTTTATTTCTGCAATAACCGGCGCCAGCAGTTGATCGATCTCACGTTCCAGGCCGGCCGGACCGACAATCAAACCGGAAAGCAATGTCGATTCATTGTTGAACGTCGGTGGGTCGCCGTCCAGCGTCTTGACGAATCCGCCGGCTGCGGTAATCAACGCCACGCCGGCCGCAATATCCCACTCGTTTTTTGGCGCGAGGGTCCAGGTGGTGTCGCATTGCCCCGCGGCCACCAGGCCGAGTTTGTAGGCGACCGAACCGGTTGGTTTCACGTCGAACGGCGAATCGGCAAACCGCTCCCACTCACCTCGCTTGATTTCCGAACGACTGGCCAGCACCACGGCGCCATCGAGCGAGGTACGCGGCGATGGTTTCGCCGGCTGACCGTTGTAGGTCACGCCGGTCTCAATCGATCCGATAATCGTCTCCCGGCTGGCCGGATTGCAGATGCCACCGGCCACGGCGCGGCCATTCTCGACCAGCCCGATCGAGACACACCACTCCGGAATCCCCTGGACAAACTCACGGGTGCCGTCGAGTGGATCGACTACCCAGACCCGATCGTAGTTGAGCCGATTGCGGTCATCACGGGTCTCTTCGGACAACCAGCCTTCGCCCTCCCGGTGCAGCAGCTTCTTGAGCGCATCGTTGACCGCCATGTCGGCCTCGGTGACCGGGTCGTTACCACCTTTATCGGCCGCTTCGATTTTACCCGGCGTGAAACGGTCGAATATCTCCACGGCTGCATCAATAGCCTCGCGGATGCGCTGCATGATTTCGGTGCGGTCGGATGCGGCTGTCATGACTCCTCCAGCGGTGAACTTGCTTGGTTTACTGGACCTCGTGGCGCTTGACCCCGATATAGCCCTCGCGTTCCAGATGCATCAGCACCTCCCAGACCGCTTCCTCGGGGCTCAACTCGGTCGTATCGAGCGCCAGCTCGGCGTCATCGGGTGGTTCGTACGGATCGGAGATGCCGGTAAATTCCTTAATAATCCCCGCCCGAGCCTTTTCGTACAGGCCCTTTCGGTCACGTTCTTCGCAGGTCTCCAGCGGCGTGGCGACATGCACCAGGACAAAGCCGCCGCCCGGTTCGACCATCCGGCGGACCTCCTTGCGGACATTGTCGTACGGGGCAATCGGGGCGCAAATGGCGATCCCGCCGTTTTTGGTGATTTCCGAGGCGACAAAGCCAATCCGCCGGATATTGATGTCGCGATGTTCCTTGGAAAAGCCCAGCTCCGACGACAGGTTTTTGCGCACGATATCGCCATCGAGCAGCGTCACCGGTCGGCCGCCCAGCTGCATTAGCTTCACCAGCAGGACATTGGCGATAGTCGATTTGCCCGCCCCCGACAGCCCGGTGAAAAAGACCGTGAAGCCCTGCTCGTAGCGCGGCTTGTGGGCGTGGCGCATCTGCTGGACGATTTCCGGAAAGGTAAACCAGTCGGGGATATCGCGACCATGATCGAGCCGCTCCTTCAGGTCATGATCGGAAAGTGCGAGCACGCGGGCGTTCTTGGCAATCTTCTCCTTCGGCAGGAAGGCATCGTCATCCTCGACATAGAACATCTGCTGAAACGGGATCATCGCCACCCCGGCTGCGTCACCGTGCTTCTGCCACAGCTCGGCATACGCCGATTCCTTGTAGAACGCTTTGTCCCCGGACGGATTGGTCAGGCCCGGGTCGACAATCATATGCGTGCAGCCGTAGTTCTTGTTAATCAGGGCGTGCCAGAGCGCCTCGCGCGGACCGGCCTGCCGGATCGGCGCGGTGAGCAGCGACAGACGCGTTGTCAGCGGCGGGTAGAACTTCTCCATCTCCCGGTAACAGCGGATACGGGCATAGTAATCTTTGTCGCCGGCGTCGGCAGTGCCGACTATCGGATGCAAAAACAGGTTGGCCTTGGCTTCCATCGAGGCCTGGTAGGTAAACTCCTGCTCGGCGCGGTGCATGATCCGGTCACTCGGATACGCCACCATCCGCCGCCAGCCGAGCTGAGCGAAATCCTCGCGCATTTCCTGTGGGGTATGCCGAAGCGAGGGGAAATCGTAGTGGGTCGGCATCTGCACGCCTTCCACCCGGCCACCGACAAACCACGGCCGGGTGGTGTCGATAAAGGCCGCAGCGCCGGGATGGTCACTGCTGGAGGTGCCGAATATCTTTTTGGCATCGCCAGTGAGGTCCGGCTCCCAGACGTCCTCGACATGCAACGCCGCCAGCATAACACCCTCGGCATCGCGCAGCGAAATCACCATTCCGGGCGAGAGCTTTTCGGCAAAAACCTTGGTCACATCCAGCACCACCGGCATCGGCCACAAGACGCCGTCAGCGAGCAGCATCGACTTGACCACCGAGTCGTAATCGGACCTGGTGAGATAGCCGGACAGCGGTGAATAGGCGCCGGACAGCAGCAGCTCGAGATCACCGGCCTGCGCCGGGGTCAGATCCCACGAGGGCCAGTCACGCGACTCCGTCTTGAGTTCCGCCGCCCGGTCATCGTCGACCAGCAGCCGTTTCAGTTCACCGCCATGGGGTGTTATCAGATGCTTGAGGACTCTGGTTTTCACATGTGCTCCTGTTTCACTGATTCGAGAGATTCGGCCCCGCCCGTTGCCGACAGGGCTTGTAATAAACGACTTTGTCGCAATAATGCAACGGAATACCGGTTCATAGGTCCGCGTTGGTTATGATGTTGTCGGCGCCCGTGTCTGGTCACCGGCCGGTGACAGATCCGGTCCCTGGCCCAGCAGCGTGCGGACCAACTCACTGAGGAACCCCCAGCCGAGCCCCAGATGGATCATCGGATAGATCCGGAGCAGTTTCGGCAGGAAGTGCAATCCGTGCCGACCCGCGATGGTGGCCGATGACAAGAAAATCATGAGAAAGTACAAGCCATAGAAGAGCAGGAAGGCATAGGCGAACCAGCGCGAGGCCAGCGACAACAGCGGCAGGGCGATCAGGCCGGCCGTGAACAATGCCGGTATCAGCGTACCGGGCGACAGGCTGCCCGGATGTTTGCGTGCCAGGCGCATCCGGCCGATCCCATAACGCTTCATCTGGTGGAACAACCGCCGCAGGTTTTCACGGGGATAATAGTAAACCGCGAGTTTCAGCGAGGTGAACGACTGCCGCCCGCTCAAATGAACGCGATAGTTGAACTCGACATCCTCGCAGGCATCAAAGCGCTCATCGTAATAGCCGATATCCTCGAACACCCGTCGATGGTAGCTGGCGCCCGAGGAACTCGGGTCGACGTAGGCATCCTTGTCAGTATAGATCGTCTAATCGAGCACATGCCCGATCGCCGATCGCCGGGCCAGGGCCACCGCCCGCTGAAATTCCGTATTCTCCGGTGTTTCAAGAAACTGCGGACGGGAGAGGGCTTCAACGTTCTTCTCAGTCATCAACCGAGCGGTGTTCTGCAATAGTTGCGTGTTGTCAATGTAGGTGTGGCCGTCGATAAACGTGATGATCTCACCTTTGGCGGCAAGAGCGCCGACATTGCGAGCCGCCGAAGACAGCCGCCGGGGGTTACGCAGCAGTTTCACCCGGTCGTCGTTGGCCGCGATTTCTGAGACAATCTCCACCGTCCGGTCATCCGACTCACCGTCCACCACCAGGATCTCCATCCGCTCGCGGGGGTAGTCCTGGGCCTGGACATACGCGATCGTCTGCGCAATGAAGCGCTCTTCGTTGCGGATCGGGATGACAACGGATATCATCGGCTGTTCGTCAGACACGTCTTTTCCTGCTGTCCGTGGTGCATTGGCGAAACGGTTCTGGATCAGAGTACAGTCTTAACGAACATTGTCAATTGAAAAGCGTTCCCGGTGTGGATTACCTGGAGGATCGGTCGGGTGACTGGGTACGCGAGCTGCAGATCAATGAATCCGGCTGGGCCGGCGAGGCCGCCGTCAAGAAGTTCTGATTTTCCGCCGGGCCTTTTTCGGCTGACTCGGCCGGAAATAACGCCGCCAGCGCCATGATAATGCAGGCGAGGATGGCGAGTAAACGTGACATGGTATAGCCCCTTTATGCTACTATGCCCTGTTTCGGACGGGTGTCCACTTTAAGCAGCGGCACTGTTTGTGGATTGTGCGGCCACTGTAAGTATGTCGTGAGTTCGTGCAACGTCGGAGAGGTACGACGAGCCGCTAATATAAGTGGATATGATCGATTAGCAATTACTATTTTTCTGCCTTTTGACCGAAAAAGATACTATACTTGATGTTGCGGGGGATCTGTGACAGTCACTGACCGTAGCTGAGGATATGTGAATGGATGACAAGTTGGTGAAAGATGTCATGGTGCCGCTCGATCAGTGCGCGGTGGTTGATGAGTCGGCCAGTTTTCTTGACGCGATCCGGGCCATGGCTGACTCTTCGGGTCGTCTCACGCCCGGCCGGCCGCCGTACCAGTCGGTGCTGGTGGTCGATTCCCGCCGCCGGGTGCTGGGCAAAATCGGCCAGCTCGCGCTTCTCCGGGCGCTCGAGCCGAAATACAACCTGCTGAGCGATCTCGATACCGTCCCCGGCGCCGGCGTCAACGAGCAGTTTATCTCCTCGATCATGGAGCATTACGAGTTCTTCCAGGATCGACTTTCGGAAATGTGCCGGGCCGCCATGAATATCCCGGTGACCGGAATCATGCACCCGATCGAAGAGTCTGTCGATCAGGATGACCCCCTGGCCGCCGCTATCCACAAACTGATCGTCTGGGAAGCGCTCTCGGTGCCGGTCAGCAGCGGCAACGATATTGTCGGCCTGTTGCGGCTCGGTGACCTCTTTAGTGAGCTGGCCGCAACCGTGATCGAACTGGCGGAAGGACAGCAATAACCGCACGGAAACCTCACCATGGCACATGTCCTGTTAGTAGATCAGCATGACGATGAGCGCGCCGGGCTGGCCGAACAGCTCTCTGCCCGCAAGATCAAGACGCTCGAGGTCGGCAGCGGCGAGGAGGCGCTGCGGCTGGTTCGCAGCCGTAACGATATCGATGTTGTCGTGCTCGATCGCAAGCTTCCCGCCATGACCGGCGAGCAACTGCTCAAAGAACTGAAGAGTTTCCGGCCGGAACTGCAGGTCATTCTGCTTACCGCCCACGGCAGCTACCGCTCGGCGATGGAGATCGGTCGGCTCGATGCCTTCTCCTATCTCGAAAAACCGTGCGATATCGATGATCTGGTGCGGGTGATTGGGTCGGCCCGCGAGGACAAAGTCCACGCCCATGCCCGGCACGAAATCCCGCACGGCTTTTCGGGGTCGGTTCTCCGATGGCTGATCGGCTCCAACGGTTCCCGTCCGGGCGTGGTGATTCTCGGCATCCTCCTCTTGACTGCGTTGCTGCTCATGCCGCCGCCGGAGCGCTTGATCAGCTTGCTGACGGCGCCCAAGACCGGTGAGATGACCGATGAATCCTACGGCTACGCGTCGTATCGCAAAATGGAAACGGGCGAGAACATTACCTCGTACTACAGCCGGACGCACGCGATGGGTGAGCGGACGGTCGGCCCCGCTGGCGCCCAGACCTACACCCCGGTGGCGCCCGAGCGGATGGCGTTTAAGGCGCAGGTGATGCTCGGTATCCTGGCGGTCGCCGCGCTTTTCTGGGCGACCGGCGCCGTGCCGGTGGGGGTGACCGCGCTGCTGGTCGGCGTGCTCATGTATTTCCTCGGTGTAATGAAGCCCGATGCTATCGCACAGGCGTACGCCAAGGATGCGGTCGTGTTTATATTCGGGGTGCTGGCGCTCGCCGCCGCAATCTCCAAGACCGGGCTTGACCGACGGATCGGGCTGCTCCTGCTCGGTCCTGCCAGAAGTCTGCCGAGACTGCTGTTCATCTTCCTGCCGCTGCTGGCGGTGGTCTGCTCATTTATCTCCGAGCATGCCATGATCGCGTTTATCATGCCGCTATTCATGATGATCTATGTCAGTTCGGTGACGTCGCTCGGGATTCGCCGCGACAAAGCCCTGGCGGTCATGTTTGTCCTCTCGATCTGCTTTGCCGCGAATATCGGTGGTCCCGGCTCACCGGCTGCCGGGGGCCGCAACGCCATCATGCTGGGCATTCTCAGCGATTACGGCTCGGTCCCGACGTTCGGCGAGTGGGTGCTGTACGGTTTGCCGTTTGTGCCGGTGATGGGCCTGGTTGTGGCCGGGTACTTCTTCGTCATGTTTCGCCGAAAGGTCCAGGTGAGGAAGCTCGATGTATCGCAGATCGTTCGCAGTTCGGCGGAAAAGATCGGGCCGATGCATCGCGATGAGTATATCGTAGCTATCGCCCTGGTCACCCTCGTGATCCTGTGGATCACCCTCAGCAGTCAATTCGGGATGGGCGGGCCGGTGATTCTCTGCCTGGTCATACTGAATATCCTGCGAGTCGTGCGCTGGAAAGACATGGCGGCGATTCCCTGGGATGTCGTGGCGCTCTACGCCAGTGCCTGCGCCCTGGGCAAAGGCCTGGCCGATACCGGCGCGGCGCTCTATCTGGCCGACAGCTTCATCGCTTTGCTGCCTGAGTTCATGCGCAGTGGCGAGGGGCTGGCCATTGCCTGCAGTATCTTCACCGGCGTGACCACCAATTTCATGTCCGATGGCGCCACCGTGTCGGCGATCGGGCCGATCACCGTGCCGATGGCGTCGATTTCCGGTACCGCTCCGTGGATGGTTGGTTTTGCGACAGCCTTCGCGTCATCGTTCGCCCACATGCTCATTATCGGGACACCCAACAATGCGATCGCCTACGCCCTTGCCAAAGACCCGCTGACCGGCGAGCAGCTGGTGACGCTGGGTGATTTCTTCAAGCATGGCCTGGCCGTGCTCCTGCTGTCCTTTGTCGTGTTGTGGGTCTGGGCCTTTTTCGGCTACTGGCGCTGGATCGGCTTCTGAGCAGAAAAAAAGACGCGGCCGGACAGAGGAGGGAGAGAACCGGCCGCGTCATCTTGCACACACAGAGCGTGTGGTGACAGCTAACATCAATGGGAGGGATTATTTCAACATAACCATCTTCCGCGATTCCGTGAACTGATCCGCCACGATGCGATAGAAATAGACCCCCGAGGCAACTTCCCTGTTGCCCGCATCGCGACCATCCCACTCGACCGTGTAGACACCCGGTGTCCGGACTTCATCGATCAGCGTCCGCACCTGCTGCCCGCGCACGTTGTAAATCGCGAGCGACACATGGGCCTGGATCGGCACGGCGAATTCTATCGTCGTAGTCGGGTTGAACGGGTTGGGATAGTTCTGGCTGAGCTGATAGTCAACCGGCAGGTTGCCATCATCATCGCCGATATCGGTCGAAAACTCGAAATAGGCCTCGGCCGAAACAACGTTGGACAGCT
Organism: candidate division GN15 bacterium; assembly: GCA_014727815.1. Lineage (GTDB taxonomy): Bacteria > Zixibacteria > MSB-5A5 > GN15 > FEB-12 > WJMS01. Next base: position 6,213 of record WJMS01000139.1, on the reverse strand, counting down.
CAGACTGATTGTCTTCCTCGTCGAGCGCGATGATGCCGATGTAGTACACCCGGCCGGGGATAAGACCGTCGACCGTCAATTCCTCCACCGAACCGGCTGCGTTGGGAGTCGGCGCGCTGCCAAAGACGGTTGCCGATGACCAGTTGATATCGGTAATCTCGTTCTCGGAGTACCGAATCTCATAGGCGGTAGCGGTGCCGTCCATGTCGTCATCACCCGGCGCCGTCCAGGTGATATCAATCTCACCGTCGGCGGTACCGGTAGCGGCATCGAGATCGCTGATCGCTGCCGGCGGGATCTGGTCGGGCGCCGTGGTTCGGCTGACCACGTTGGACAGCGGCGACCAGTTGTCAGCGTCATCGCAAGCCTTGATCGCGAAATAATAGGTGGTTGACGATTCCAGGCCGGTGACCTCAAACGACTCCGGCGTACCACCCGGTAGCGGGGTCGGTTCACCGTCCACCTGGGTTGCTGACGCCCAGTTGGCATCGGAGATCATCTCGGTCGAATAGCGGATATCATATACATCGGCGGTACCGGACGCGCCATCGTCACCGGGCGCGGTCCAGGTTAGAGTTATCGTACTGTTGCCGGCTGCCGGGGCATGCAGCGCGGCCGTGGCGCCTGACGGCAGTCCGAGCAGGGTAATGGTCAGGCCAAGCGTGAGGATGCTGATAATCGAGGCAAAAGTTGACTTATTCACGTGGGCTGGTCCCCTTTCCGTTCCGTACTTCCGAGTCTTCTCGCCCGTCGGTGAGTACAAATCGCGGGCCAATCGTTCCGTTTTTCACAAGCCACTGTTTCACAGACAGTTAGTTGAAACAATGGTGTGGGCCTTACCCCATAGATCGACTTTTTCCTGTTCGATCCTAGCGCAATTGTGGGGTTTGTGCGCAGTCCATGCGTTCAATTGGGGGGCATAGGTTCAGGCGGGTCTCCGTTTCGCTGGTACGTTTTGTTCCATCGCAGTCTTCGCAGGATTCGCAGTCCTTTAGCGAAGGGTTGTCTTCTGGTTTCGGACGCGTCGGGCGACTTTATCTCCGGCTCCATCACCATTGCAGTCACATGGTGGGTTCGGTCCGGCCAGCCACGGGGCCAGGTCGCCGTTCACTCCTTCCTTCAACCGTTGTGTCGGCTTTTGGACTTTTCAACTCAACAAATTTTTCCGCTTCGGCAGAAAAGCAAATCCATATAGTCGCATCTTTTGTCGATATTCGAGCCGGCCCTTCACACGGTAACTTTTTGCCCATACGCCAGTTCACATGCAGGATCGAGCGTTGAAGTGACCTTCAGCCGAAAAAAAGCAGATTGTTAAAATATCGTGAGGCTTGGTGAGCGTGTGACAGAAAAAGTCAAGAAGAGTGTGATGGTCGCCTTTTTTGTGGCTTGTCGACCCAATTGCGGGTTGTCCACACCGCCGCCAGAAACGCGAGAAACGGCAGCAACGGCGTGTGAAAACGCCCCCCACCGAAGAATACGAAGTGCACTGCCGACCAGTACAGCACCAGCAGCAAAGGGAGACTCAACGCCAACCAGTCTCGCCCGATCGCCAGCCGCCACATCCCGCCCAGCGCAGCCAGCCACAGCAGCAGATAGAACGCCTGCACCAGCATCGCCAGCACCTCGAGCAGCCCGCGACGGGCGCCGCTTGAGTTGACCAGATGCTCCCGCAGCGGCTCGGCATCGTAAGCGAACAACCAGGCGATTTTCCCCAACCCGCGGGTGATGAATTCATTCGGATGACTGGAGATATGTTCGAGCGCCAGCGCCGTTCCCAGGGAGTCATTGACCGATTCACGCCGGGGATCGGATAGATCAAACAGATCCGGGTCAGGCGTTTGATAGCCAACCGAGGCGCCCGGATGGTTGCCGATATACAGGTTCACGCCAGTTGATGTGGTCAACGTGAAACCGCCGACCTCCCGCGCATTGCGATTCATCCACGGCCACGTCACCGCCACCATCAGCAGAACAACGGCGCCGATGCGGATCGCCGTTTTGGGGAGCGACCGTTGCTGCAGCCACCAAAACGCAATCATCGGCACCGGCACGAACACGGCAATCGGGCGAACCAGCGCGGCCAGGCCAAGCAGAATCCCACCCGACGCAACCCACTGAACCTGCCGCATCGTACCGCACAGTACCGCTGCCAACAGCAAAGCCGTAAACCAGAGCTCGGACATCAGCAGGTTTGTCCACAGTATCACGCTCGGCAACAGGACCAGAATCATCAGGCTCACTCGGGCGGTTGCGTGCGACAGCCATTGCTTCGCCAGCAGGTAGCCGAGCAGACATATTGCGACTCCCGGAATCAGGTTGAACAGGGCTCCGGCCAGTGGAGCAACCCCGGCTATTGCATATATCGCCGCCAGTATCGCCGGGTAGCCGACCGGTCGATAGGCTGTCGGCAGCCCCTCGACACAATAGCAGCCGTGCCGAACCCACTCGGCCGCCAGCGTGTGATAGTCGAACGCATCGCTGGTAAGCGGAATATCAAACAACAGCAGCGAGACCAGGCGCAGTCCCACCGCCGCCAGCAGCCAGCAAATCAGAAACCGTCGCTCGGGCGTCTTCATCACCGGCCGCTGGATTCGTCGCAGCCAATACGCTATACCGGCGTATCCCCAGACCACCAGACCGACCGGAAGCAGCGCGGCCAGCATGATTCGAATCTGCAACAGGCTGTACCGGTGCATGTCGGCATCGGCGCTGAGCGTGAGAAACCAGCCCGCAATTGAGTCAAATGCCGCTACCGACGCCAGGCCGATCAACACCAGCCCGCCGCCGACAATCACTCGCCCGGGCGAGTGCATGACTCAGTTGGCTCCGCTGTCGGTTGTATCGGGTTGGCTCACCTTGCGAGAGTAGACATGGTAGGCGATTTCATCAGTGCTGAAACTGCGCTCGAGCCGGTAGCGCCGGATGAAAGTTGAGTCGTCCAGAAACGGACTGGTCGCGCTTGGTTCGGCGGCTACTACCCACTCCGGTCGGTAGTCCAGCAGCAACTGCAGGTAGTTGCCGATCCGGTTGTACGGGACTACCTCGGGCGACACGAGCCCATCGCGATCGAGGATGGTCCGCTTCGAGTAGAACCCGATATACCCGATATCTTCAGCCGCCACCAGATGGTCCGGGTTTGCCTCGGCAAACAGATAGTAGCCGACCTGCAGGTGCATCGACTCCAGCGCCTGCTGATAATTGCGGTAAAACTGCAGCGGTCGGTATGCCCCGACCACGAGCAGCGCCGCCAGGGCGATCCCCAGCGCTGTGCGAACTGAAACACTGTGCTGTATCTTGAGCGGCAAACGATCCCAGACAATCAGCCCCGCCGCCGTCGCAAACAGCAGGTAGATCGGGTAGATCGGAACCACATACCAGAAAAACAGCCGGGTCGGGCTGAGCGCATAAAACGCAATGATACCTGTCAGCCAGATCAACATCAGCAGTCCGGAGCGCTGAGACCGATAGAGCCAGATCGCGCCGGCAATCACCAATCCTGCCAGCAGCCAGCCGAACGGCGTGTGCAGCGCCAGCAGATAGGTCAACGCCTCGGTGCCGGTCATCGTCCCGAACTGGCTGTACAGCGCCGCCTTGGCCTCGACTGTATGCGGGATGGGGCTGCCGAAATAGAACGTGGCGAAAATGACCCAGGGAAGGATCAGGAATGCCGGTACGAGCAGATACTGCCACCACCGCTGCGGCAAGCTGATTGTCTCTGCCACAATCAGCAGAAGCAGCAGGAAGGCGCCCTCCGGACGGGTCAGGGTGGCCAGGGTAGCCATGCCGATCGCGTAATAGTCATAGCGTCGATGGCGAAAATAAAACGCCGAGATAACAAGCAGGGTGAACAGTGCCGTCTCCATTCCGGCGGTCTCGCCGGGAAGAGAACGTGGCCAGAGGATATAGCAGATCACCGGCACAAACGCCAGCAGGCGAAACCGCAGGGCGACTGCAAAGCGATAGATCACCACCGCAGTCGTGGCCGAGGCCGCCAGCGATACCACCAGCGCCGCACCGGGCAGGGGAAACTTAAAAAACGACGCCACGGCCATGATCAGCCCGTACAACGGTGTGGTTGTCCCCAGTACCCGCTGGCCTTCGTTGTACACGAAGCCCAAGCCGTTGGCGATATTCTCGGCATACCGGAACGTGATGAAGGCATCATCGGCGGTGAAGCCGGTGTACAGCTGATAGGCCAACCGCACGGCTATGGTCGTGACGGCAATAATCAGCGTTTCACGGTGATAACGGCTCATCGGTTAGCCCACATCCTCCTGGTAGGTCGACAGGTCGTATCGCTGCGCGTGCGGATTGTAGCGGGCGGTGATGACATTGGGTCGGCAGCAGACCGGGCAGTCCTCGACAAATTCCTGATTGTCGCCACCCTGGGGATCGATAAATGTCTCATTCTCTTCGCCGCAACAGGCGCACTGCCAGGTTTGCTCCATGCGGTGAATATGGCGGGTGGGGTGGGCGATGTCAACGGATGGTGGGGGGAAGACAGGAACACGCTGCAATCAGAGTGCCGCCATCTCCCCTGGAGGTCAGGTCCCCACCAGCGAGCCTGCGTGCTGCTGCGAGATCTGAAGCGTATACTATCCTGTGAAGATTTGGGTTGATTCCAGGGACCTGACCGATGAAAGGCGTCGATAGGCAGGTCCTCGCCCGGCCGGTCTAATCTGCACGGTTCTTTTCATCTGGCGATGAAAGCGACATTTCGTCAATACCGTGGATGGGACCTGCCCTCCAGATCCGGGGAGGGAAGGTATACGGTTGACGTTTCCGAAAAATCGATAACCCTGGAGGTCAGGTCCCCACCAGCGAGCCTGCGTGCTGCTGCGAGATTTTAAGCGTATACTATCCTGTGAAGATTTGGGTTGATGTCAGGGACCTGACCGATGAAAGGCGTCGATAGGCAGGTCCTCGCCCGGCCTGTCTAATCTAAACGGCTCTCTTCATCTGGCGATGAAAGCGACATTTCGTCAATACCGTGGGTGGGACCTGCCCTCCAGGCTCACTGCTTCGATCGCTGCTTGAACGGGATGTGGATACCTTCGCGCTTTTCACGCATGTACTTGCGGGTAATACCAACTACGGCGCCGGACAGGCCGATGAGCGCGACCAGGTTCGGCACCGCCATCAGGCCATTGGCGGTGTCGGCGTACGACCAGACCGCCTCGAGATCAAGTCGGGCCCCCAGCAGCGTGAAGAGCACAAACACCCACTTGTACGGCAGCTTGGCTTTCTTGCCGGCCAGGAACTCAATCCCCTTCTCGCCGTAGTATGACCACGCAATGACGGTCGAGAAGGCGAATAACACGATACCAACCACAACCATCCACTCGCCGTAGATCGGCAGAGCTTTGTCGAAAGCGGTCATGGTCAGCTCGGCGCCGTTGAGGCCGCTGTCCCAGACACCGGTGCTAATAATCACCAGTGCCGTCATCGTGCAGATCAAAATCGTATCGATAAACGGCCCCAGCATCGCCACCAGTCCCTCGCGCACCGGCTCTTTGACCCGCGCGGTCGAATGTGCCATTGCCGCCGAGCCCTGTCCCGCCTCGTTGGAGAACAGGCCGCGGCGCAGACCCCAGGAGATCGTCATCCAGACCGTTGCCCCCGTGGCCGAGCCGCCGACTACAGCGGTCGGGTTAAAGGCATGGTGGAATATCAACTGGAAGGCCGGCAAGATATCCTCGGCTTTGATAACGAGGATAATCAATGCGCTCAGCACATAAACCACCGACATGAACGGCGTCAGCACCGATGCGACATGGCCGATCCGTCGAATCCCGCCGATTATCACCGTCGCGACGAGACTCGCCAGTACGATCCCGATAATCCAGCGCCAGATTGCTACCGGACCCTTTTGTATTACTGTCAGTGACTGTTCGTTGAGCAGCTCATTGCCGATCCCGAGACGATACAACTCACCATCCGATGTCACACCGGCCGGCATTGTCCCTTCGACATAGTATGTCTTAGAGCCGAGCGGCGCGGTGTCGGCGGTGAAACGGATATTGCTGAGCGAGTCGTGGTAGATGGCAAAGCGATCGCCGCCGTCGATCTGCGCCTCGCCAAAGGCAACATTAAAACGCTTGATCGCCTCGCGGGCGCTTTCGGTCTGAATCTGGTGTATGGCGATCTTGTGATCCGGCTCGACCTTGAAGGCGCTGACCACCGAGTGCGCCAGCGTATTCGACTGCGCCATAT
>WJMS01000138.1 GCA_014727815.1 candidate division GN15 bacterium | reverse complement strand
TTGTATCAACGGCACCGGTAATATCGACGGCGACCCCGAAGAGAATGTCGATCTGCCCGACGTCATCTACCTGGTCAACAGTCTCTTCCTGGGTGGTGAGGACATACCATGCATCGCCGAGGCGAATGTGAATGGCGATGCCGAGTGTGATGTCGATTTGGCCGACGTGATTCATCTGGTGAATGCGCTCTTCCTCGGCGGTCCGCCGCCGGCAGCGTGTAATCCGGATTGTGAACAATAGCAGTTTCTTTCGATAGACCGGCGGGGCGGATTCTACCGCTCCGCCGTCTCCGATAGGCGATGACCGGGAGGTTGTCGCTGGACAATATGTAAGAAATGTGTATATTTAGGATGCTGGGGGTCTGGGCGCAGGTAGTTCACGTAATCGGTACCGCCGAGGGAGCGTACGCGGTTCCGGCAGACAATCCAATCTTCACGCTACTCCGCCTTTGACATCCTGGTTTCATTTCCGGCGATTCGTTCCGTACGTACGGTTAGCTATACTTCAATCCGCGGAGGAATGTATGAACAGGATGCGTTTTCCGGCGCTCTGTGTCGTGCTGACTGGTCTGCTGTTGTTTGCCCTGACAGCACTGGCCGTCTCGAATTATCAGCACACCCTGACTGCAGACTCGCCGACAGCCAGTATCAAGGCGCCGCCCGAAGGTGAGGCGCCGCCACCATCGCAAGCTACCACCAAACAAGGCGGTGACACGGTCGCCGATGCCGTGGTAATCCCCTCTGTCCCCTACTCTAATACCGGCACCACGGTCGGGTACACCAACGACTACGATGAAGTCTGTACCTTTACCGGGTCGACCGCACCCGATGTCGTGTATTCCTATACGCCGGCGACAACCGAATGGGTGGACATGGAGATCTGTCAGTCCGACTATGACACCAAGATGTACATCTACGAAAACACCGTCACTCCCGGCTCTCCGTTTGCATGTAACGACGATGCCTGTGGCAGTGATGGCTACAAGTCTGAGCTGCCTGGTCTTCAGCTCGTAGGAGGCAATACGTACTACATTGTTATCGATGGTTACGGCAGCTCGTCTGGTACCTATTTCCTGAACATCACGGAAGGTGATCCGCCGCCCGATTGTCCGGTTGACACGACCATGTTCGGTCAGCCTACTCACACCCCCAGCTTTGGCGGCTGGTCGGCCGGCGTGAGCGATGTCGGCTTCATTGATGGACCGTTGCTGCGCTACGAGTATTTCACCGGATTGTCCGACGATATTGTGGGGTTGCATTTCTGGGCGATCAGCGCGTACAACGACGGTTCCAGCTGGTTCGAATGCGATGAAACACCGCGCGATCTGCAGGTCATTTTCTATCCCGACGTTGCCGGCCAACCTGGAACGGCCGCGGCGACCTTCGACGTAACCGTCTCCGGTACACCGACCGGCATGCTCTTCTCCGGGTTCGAACTCGATGAGTACCGGGTTGATCTAACCGGTTCCGTCTCCTTGAGCGATGGCTGGGTGTCGATCCAGGGGACCGATGCGTCGACGTGCTGGTTCCTGTGGATGAGTGGTTATGGCCTCGATAGCGCTCACATGATGCTCGATACCGCCTCGATACTCACTAACGAGGACAGCGACATGTCGCTGTGTATTCTCGGACCGGTTGGTGATCCGGTCGGCGCCTGCTGCAATGCCGCAGGTGGCTGTGAGGTTCTCACCGAGGCCGAATGCGCCGCTGCCGGCGGCACCTATCAGGGTGACGGTACGAACTGTACCCCCAATCCCTGCCCGCAGCCGTGCTGTGTGGGAACGACAGGTAATGTCGATGACGACGCTGGTGGCAATGTGGATCTTCAGGATGTCATCTATCTCGTCAATACGCTCTTCCTGGGTGGCGATCCGGTGCCCTGCCCGGCCGCGGCCAACATCGACGGTGACGCCGCCTGCAACGTTGACCTGCCCGATGTTATCGCGCTGGTCAATGCGCTCTTCCTCGGCGGCGCTCCGCCGGCCCCATGCGATCCTGCATGTGAATAGAGCCGACTTTGGTCATAACGAAAGGGACAGGTCAAACGATCTGTCCCTTCTTTTTTGTTCTGAGTGCGGCTTTCTTCTAAGTGTTGGTGAGCCTCAGGAACCCGACTTGCGGCCCCCACCCGAGCGACGTCGCCTCGGCCGGGGCTTCTTCCGGGGCTTGTCCTGCGAGCTGTCGCCGCCCCCCGTAGCCGGTTCGGACGGCGTGTCGGTCAGCGGTGTTTGTGGTCCGTGCAGGGTCTCCTGATAGTAGTCGTCCAGCATCATGGCCAGCAAGTTGCGCCCCTCGTCAGTCTCGGACAATGCCTGGGTCAACGGGAGAAAGCGCTGCATGCGCTCCGACTGTAGTTTGTCGCGGTCACGCAGACGCGCCTCGAGCATGGCCGTAAGCCTCTCCGAGGCTATCCGGGCGACATCGTCGTCCGATGGTACCTGCTTCTCAAGGAACTCAATACTGAAGCGACGCCCGATCCGCATCAACTCCGACTGCTCCTGGCCAAAGACCAGCGTGATCGCCTGACCGGTAGCGCCGGCCCGGCCGGTACGGCCGGCCCGATGGATATACAACTCCGGATCTTCCGGCGGCTCGAACAGGATAACGTGCGAGAGCTCGTGAATGTCGATCCCCCGGGCGGCCAGGTCAGTCGCCACGAGGAAACGCAGGTTACCCTTCTTGAGCCGCTCGATAAGGCGCTCCCGTGAGCGTTGCTTGAGATCGGCTGAAAGCTCATCGGCGTCGTAGCCGAAACGCTGCAGAACCACCGTCACATAGTGTACCTGGGCCTTGGTGTTGCAGAAGATAATCGCTGAGGCCGGATTCTCCGTCTCGATTATACGAACCAGGCAGCGGTCCTTTTCCATGCCCGGCACGGCGTAGAACACATGCTCGGTCTCGGCCACATGCACGCGATCGCGGCTGAGCGATAGCAATTCGGGTCGGTGCATGAACTGCTTGGCCAGTCGGATGACCTGAGTGGGAAACGTCGCCGAAAACATGTAGGCGTTGATCCGGGCCTTGTCCGGGAGGAACTCCTGAATTCGCTTCATGTCCGGATAAAAGCCCATCGACAGCATCCGATCCGCCTCGTCGAAAACGAGAATGCGCAGCCCATTCAGTGACAAGCTGCGGCGGATCAGATGGTCGAGAATGCGGCCCGGAGTCCCCACCACGATTTGGGCGCCCTCCTGAAAGCCCTTAAGCTGAGGACCGTAGCCTACCCCGCCGTACACCGACACGACTTTCACGCCCGAATCCCCGGCTAACAGGGTTGCCTCGGCGGCTACCTGCGAGGCCAACTCGCGGGTGGGAACGAGAACCAGCGCCTGCGTGGCGATATTGCCGGGATCGACCCGCTCGATAATCGGCAGCACAAACGCCCCGGTCTTGCCACTACCGGTGCGGGACTGGCACATCAAGTCGCGCTTCTCGAGCATGTACGGGATCGCGCGACGCTGCACCGGCATCAATTCCGTCCAGCCGGCTCGTCGGGCGGCCTCCTGCATGCGGCGGGAAAGGTCGGGTAGATGTATTTCGGGTAACGTGTTTTCGGGTTCTACAATAGGGTCGGACTGGCCATTCACGATGCTTGCGTCTCCGGTCGTCTGAGTTAAATGTGTGCTCGCTCTGGCGCCGGTCAATTGACTCCGGCGCGGCATGAGCCCACATAATACGATTCAACAGCCGATCTGTACAGCCCTAATCGAAGATGGTTGCGGATTGGATACAACCGCGTATCTTAGCCCCGTACCGACCGTTAGCTCAGAGGATAGCCATGCCCGACCTGTACCATACTCGAATCGCCACCGAGTTGAACCTGCGCCCCGAGCAGGTTGCCGCCACGGTACGGCTGCTGGATGATGATGCGACCGTGCCGTTTATCGCCCGTTATCGCAAGGAGATGACGGGCAGCTTGGATGAAGTCGCGATTACTGCGATCCGTGACCGGTTGCACCAGCTGCGTGATCTTGACAAGCGCCGGAACGCAATTCTGACCTCATTGGAGGAACGGGAGCTGCTCACCGACGAACTTCGTGCGTCGATTGTCGCGGCCGCTACTATGGCAGAACTCGAGGATATCTACCTGCCGTATCGCCCCAAACGCCGCACCCGCGCCACAATTGCCCGCGAGCGGGGACTCGAGCCGCTGGCCGAACTGGTTTTTGAGCAGGATCCGAAACTCGTCCCGGAACAGGCGGCCGAGGCGTTTGTGGACCCGGAGCGAGAGGTTGCGACAGTCGATGATGCCCTAACCGGCGCCCGCGACATTATTGCCGAGTGGATCAACGAGGACACCACCGCCCGCGCCCGCATGCGGTCACTATTCGCCAGGCGCGCCCTGCTGTACTCCCACGTTCTCGCCGGCAAGGAAGCCGAAGGCGCCAAGTATTCGGACTACTTTGACTGGGAGGAGCCCGTCGTCAATGTCCCGTCGCACCGCATCCTGGCCATGCGGCGCGGTGAAACCGAAGCGATCCTGAGCCTTCGGATCGCCCCGCCGGAAGAACTCGCCCTGGACGTGCTTGCCGAGCTGTTCATTGATGGCAGGTCGGCAGCCTCCGAGCAGGTCCGGATGGCCCTCAAGGATAGCTACAAACGTCTACTGGCTCCCGCCATGGAGACGGAAATCCGCAATGAGCTAAAGGACCGGGCCGATGAAGAAGCGATCCGGGTCTTTGCCGAGAACCTGCGTGAGCTGCTTATGTCTCCCCCGCTCGGCCGTAAACGAGTGCTGGCCATCGATCCCGGCTTTCGCACCGGCTGTAAAGTGGTTTGTCTTGACCGCCAGGGCAAACTCGAACACAACACGACCATCTTCCCTCATACCGGTAACAAAGCCCGTTCCGACGCCGCGGTCGATATCAAAGCCCTCTGCGAACGATTCAAGATCAATGTGGTGGCGGTTGGCAACGGGACGGCCAGTCGGGAAACGGTCACCTTTCTCAAGGAGATCAACCTGCCATCGCATATCTCGATTGAGATGGTGAACGAATCGGGTGCATCCGTCTACTCGGCCTCTGATGTCGCCCGCCAGGAGTTCCCCGATCATGATGTCACCGTCCGAGGAGCCGTCTCGATCGGCCGCCGTCTGATCGACCCGCTGGCCGAACTGGTGAAGATTGATCCCAAGGCGATCGGCGTCGGGCAGTATCAGCATGATGTCGACCAGTCGCTGCTCCGGCAGGGGCTCGATGATACCGTGGTCAGTTGTGTCAATTCGGTCGGGGTCGACGTCAACACGGCCAGCCGGGAACTGCTGACCTATGTCTCCGGCCTCGGGCCGTCACTGGCGGGTCAGGTCGTACGCTATCGCGAAGAGAACGGCCCGTTTGGCAGTCGCAGTATTTTCAAGAAAGTCCCCCGACTGGGGCCGAAAGCGTTCGAACAGGCGGCCGGGTTCCTTCGCATTGCCGGTGGAAAACACCCGCTCGATGCCAGTGCCGTCCATCCGGAAAGCTATCCGATTGTCGAGCAGATGGCTGCGGATCTCGGCTGTACCATTGAACAGCTGATGCGTGATGAGTCACTGCGCAAGCGAATCGACCTGAAGCGTTATGTGACCGATACGGTTGGTCTACCAACCCTCGAGGACATCATGCAGGAGCTGGCCCGTCCGGGCCGTGATCCCCGGGCCGAATACGAGAGCTTCAGTTTCGACGACTCCGTGGCGACACTGGAGGATGTCAAAGTCGGAATGTCTCTGCCCGGTATCGTCACCAACGTGACCAATTTCGGCGCCTTTGTCGATATCGGTGTCCACCAGGACGGACTGGTCCATATCAGTGAGCTGGCTGACCGCTTCGTCAAAGACCCGCAGGAAGTGGTGAAACCGCAGCAAAAGGTACAAGTAACGGTGCTGGCGGTTGATCCGGAACGCAAACGGATATCTCTCAGCATGCGCCAGCGACCGGAATAGCGTCTGTTGCTCAAAGGTTTATGAGGATCAATGAAAGTGCCACAAGAGCTACGACGACCCGGTCGCGCCGGCTCAACCGCTCTTTGAAAACCAACGCCCCCGCTACATTGATGATCAAGATCGTTCCGGCGCCGAAGGCCGGGAAGGCTACCGCAGCCGGAATCTGATCGAGCGCCAGAATCAGAAAGTACGACGAGAAGAGGTTCGGCACCCCAACCGCGATGCCGGTCAGCAGGTCTCGTCGTCTTACCGGCAACCGCTGGTACCAGGTCACCAGAAGGCTTAACACCAGCGCCACGAAGAAGTTGACCAGCAGGAACAGGTCCTTGTATTCCAGCAGCGCGTACTTCTGGAATATCTTGTTGCTGAATTCAGCGAGACCGGCAAACAGAAAGAGCAAAATCAGTGACAGGCGCAGAGTCACGGCCGCTTTGCGGGTTGGCCAATTGACGAGAACGATCGAAAAGACCGCCACAGCGATGCCCAGCCATTGCACGCCGGTTGGGAACTCCCGCCAGAACAGCAGCGACAGCGACATCGGCACCAGAATCCCCAGTTTGGCAAAGGCCCCGGACAGTCCCACGCCCTCGTTGCGGACACTGATCTGGTAGTAGATGAAGGCCAGGAAGAAAAACGCTCCGGCGCCCAGGCCAACCAGCGCAGCCCAGACAATGCCGCCGGAGATCGATGTCACCCCGCCGCCCGATGCAATCGCCTCCCTGACCACAGCCAGCCCGTCGACGACTGAAACCTGTCCAAAAGGAGGTGCCCCACGTATCGCGATCAACAGGGCGCTGACCAGACACGCCGCCAGATAGTTGGTGCTGGTGACCGCATAGCGATTCATTCCGGCGGTTTCGCTGTGCTTGAAAATGAGGGCAATCGATGAACTGCAAATGATGGCGAGAAACAAGTACAGCACGGTCGGTCTCCGGTAGCATCTGGGGCTGACCCAAGAAACCGGTCCGTCCGGTCGAAGTCAAACAGAACCCGGTGCCGCTGGTCGTCGGCAGTTTGTCGGAAAAGGAACTGATGAACCTGAATGCGGTGCGCTGGTGTTCCGATTAATACAGTGATGCTGTGTTCGCGTATACTATTTGACAGTTCGGTGGTCGACCACGTTATTGTCGGTACGGGCCCTGACGCAATTACGCCCCACCTGGTACTTCAGCGGCATAGGGATAGTGCATGAAGCTTTGTTCACGGGTATGGCTATATCTTATCGTGGCAGCGGGACTCCTGGGAGCCGGTACAAGCGCTTCAGGCGCAAGACTGGATGTTCCCGATCAGTACGCCACGATACAGACCGCGATTGACTCAGCCGTGGCCGGCGACACGGTTGTCCTGGCTGCCGGTACCTATACCGGTACGGGCAATGTCGAGCTCGATTTCGGCGGCAAGAACCTGGTCTTGTTGGCCCCGAGCGGTCCGGACTCGACCGAGATCGATTGTCAGAGCTCTGGATTTCGAGCCATCCACCTGCATTCGGGTGAAGATTCAACTACGCTAATCGAGGGTATCACCTTCCGCAACGGCGATGCCCTCGAGGGCATGGTTCACCTTGAGGGAGCCTCCCCCACCTTCCGCAACTGCGTCTTTCGGGACTACTACCTCTATGACCAGGCCACGGCTTTTCTATGTGACAGCGCCTCGCCAACCCTGATCGACTGCGCGTTTGTCGACAATGTCGTGGGCTGCTCGGCCTGCAAACGCCCGGAAGATATCACGCGACTCCCCCTCTACGTGGCGGGAGCGCTGAAGTGCGTCAACAACGCGGCGCCGGTCTTGAAGCGTTGTAGCTTTGCGAACAACATGTCCGACGCTGAAGGAGCCGGCGGTGCAATTTCCCTGCAAAACTCATCGATAACCATCGACAGCAGCACCTTCTTCAACAATGTCGCAACTGAAGCGGGTATTGGTGGTCCCGATCCCTTCGGCGGCGCCATTGCCGCTTTCCGCTCTACCGTGACGCTGTATGTCTGCCAGTTCGACTCAAACATGGCCAGCGGCGCCGGCGGCGCGGTATACGCCGATGATTCATCGACAGTCAACATCGTTGCGTCTACCTTCACCCGGAACCGGGTCGACAACTACTACCGTGGCGGCGCCCTGTACACCGATTCGACCGTTCTCACCATAGACTCCAGCGCGTTTGTCGAAAATCAGGCGACATCCGGCGGCGCAGTCTATATCGCCCGATCCCAGGTCACACTTTCGTCGACTGCCCTCACCGACAATGTGGCGCGAGAGATGACCTTCGATGAAGTGGCCCGCGGCGGGGCACTGTATGCCGACAGCAGCGATCTCACACTCACCGGCGTAACCATCAGTCACAACTTGGCTGACTCCTCCGGCTTCGGTGAACCGGGTTTGGGCGGCGGCCTGTATCTTCGCCGAACGTCCCCTGCCATCACCCGCACGATCATCGCCTTCAGTCAGGAGGGTGAGGCTATTCACTCATCAGATTCGACGAGCATTGCCAACCTTAGCTGCTCGAATCTCTTCGGCAATGCCGGCGGTGACTGGACCGGCCCGCTGGCTTCTCAGCATGACACCAATGCCAACTTCTCGACCGATCCGTTCTTCTGCGACACCGCTGCGGGCGACTTCTCCCTGCATGACATCTCCCCGTGTACTGATTCGCTCAGCCCCTGCTCCCTGCAGGTTGGCGCTTATGGAGCTGGCTGTGAGAACAGCGCACCGAAGATCATCTCTCCTGATTCCGCCGATGCTTTCGAGGGAACACCGTTTAGGTACCAACTCGCCTATTCGGACAACCTCATGCCCGAGACGCTGATCACGTTTGATAATCTCCCCTCATGGCTGACGGCCGATGCTGACAGCGTGTATGGGACGGCCTCGGCCGACGATGCCGATACCAGCTTCCGCGCGCGGGTCAGTGACGGATACCTCGTTGATTCCCTGATCATCAATGTGCACACGATCAAGACCAACGATCCCCCCAGCCTGGGCCAGATCAGCCCGCGACAGGTCGCCGAGGGTGACTCGTTGTCGTTCGAATTGTCGGCTTCCGATCCGGACAGCTCGGTGCCGGTGCTGACAGTAGATTCGTTACCGTACGGCGCCGCATTTGTAGATAATCAGGACGGCACCGGGCGATTCTCATGGCAGCCGGCGTACTTTCAAGCCGGTCAATACGATATAGCCTTCTACGCCACCGATGATTCCAGTGCGGTTGATACTATGACGGTCGCGATCGACGTACTGAACCGCAACGCTCCCCCGGAACTGGGCTTGATACCGGACACCGCGGTACTGGAAGACGACAGCCTGGTCCTGGTTGTCTCTGCTACCGATCCGGACAGCCTCATACCATCGCTGTCGGCCGACTCGCTGCCGCCCGGCGCGGACTTTACCGATGACTCAACCGGTGTCGGCACCTTTCGATGGCTGCCCGGATTCGAGGACGCCGGTAATTATGAGATCTACTTCGTTGCTACCGACGACTCGCTCGTGACCGACACCGCCGTGGTAACAGTTACGGTCCTGAATGTTAATCGCCCGCCGTCATTGGATTCGGTACCCGACCAGATAGTTGACGAGGGCGATACACTGGTCTTTTACCTGAGCGCCGCAGACCCCGACAGCACCATCCCGATGCTGGCAATCGATTCCCTCCCTTTCGGTGCCGTCTTTACCGATAGCGGCAACGGGACCGGTAGCTGTAGCTGGACCCCGGGCTATCACCAGCGCGGCGAATATCTGCTTCTTGCCCGAGCCGAGGATGATTCGGTTGCCGTAACCCAGCCTTTTACCGTTACCGTGAACGATGTCGATGTGCCGCCGGTGCTCGACTCGATCGGCCCCCGGGAAACAATGCAAGGGGACACCCTGGTGCTCACCGTTTCGGCGAGCGACCCCGACAGCACCGTGCCGTCACTGCGCGTCGAACCGTTGCCTGACAGCAGTAGTTTCCTGGACAGAGCCGACGGAACGGGTGTGTTCACCTGGCCCGTACAATGTGAACAGAACGGCGCATATGCACTCTATGTCATCGCCGAGGATACGCTACAGGCTGACACCGAGTTGGTCACGATAACGGTTCTTCCACGCCCACCGGAGATCGACAGCCTTTCTGTTGACGGTAGCCCGGAACCGACCCATGTGGTCGATCACAACCCGCTCATCACGTGGACCTACTCGGACTTCTGCGGCCGTTCGCAGACAGCGGTAGAGATTGCGTTCGGGGTCGACAACGACTGGGCCTTTGCTGAACTATGGAACCCGGCGCCCGTCGACACCGCTGGGACAAGCCTGAGCTATGAGGGCGCCCCCCTGGAGGATGGTCAGACGTACTTTCTCCGACTGCGCGTGAACAACGGGTTGGTCTGGTCGGAATGGGCCGAACTGTCTTTTCATATGAACTCACTGCCGACCGCGCCTGAGCGGCTCAAACCCGTCGAGGGCGCGGTAGTCATGACCGGCACCCCTGTCCTGTTTGTCGCCAATGCCTCAGATCCGGAGTCGGACAGCCTTTCTTACCTGTTTCAACTGTTCTCGGACAGCAGCCTGCAGGATCTCGCGGTTGAATCCGAATTGACTGTCGAGGCAATCGACTCCACCGCATGGACTGTTGCCCTTGCCCTTATGGACAACAATCGCTATTGGTGGCGATGTCGAGCCTTCGACGGGTTTGAGTTCGGTCCCTTCAGCGACTCGGCGAGTTTCGTCGTCAACAGCGAGGCTACTCCCCCCGGACCCGCGCACTGTTTGTTCCCCCCGGACACCAGCGCAACAAACCAGATCGTCTACGACATGCTCCCCTCCTTTCATTGGACACCCGCCATTGATCCCGACCCCCTCGATACGGTATCCTATTGGCTGGTCCTGGCGACCGACAGTTCCTTTGAGTCGGTTGTCTCAGTGGACACGGCGTCCGACACCACCTTCTTGTCCACGGATTCCCTGTCGTTTGGTCAGCAGTACTGGTGGCGAGTCGAGTCCGTCGATCGAGCCGGTCTGGTGTCGACCTCGGAAAACGTCCTCTCCTTCACCACCTGGCGGCTGGGCGATGTCACCCTGGACGGGGAGACTGACCTTGCCGATCTGCTCTACCTGGTAAACCGTCTCTTCCTTGGTGGTCCCGACATCGAGCCGTTGTTTACCGGTGATGTCAACGGCAACTGCGCGGTCGACCTGGCTGACGTTATCTACCTGGCCAATAGTCTGTTTCTGGGGGGGGCGCCACCGGTACCCGGTTGTGATCCGGAGCTTGTGACCGGCTGAACGAATCCGCAGGACAAACTACGCCCATTTCTGTCATATTGTGTCATATTGTGGCAGCAACGGTCGCGTCTGTTCATCACGGGCAACTTAATGTACTGCTAACACTTAATTCTCTTGACAGAAGTCGTAGATTGCGTTTATTGTTCTAGAAGGTAATGGATGGTACCGGCTATCGCCGGAGCAAGATATTAGGTGTATTCAGGGCTGGCAGTAACGCTTTCCACTCTTCCTTACCTGTACTGGGGTGGCAACCGGGGGGCTGGCCCTACGGGGACATGGTTATCACACTCGTGATAATCAAGCAACTTCTCGAATCGACATCGATAATCACACCATTTCTCCTCCCGGCGAACTGGGCATATAATGGAGTCGGCGCGCCATATTATTGGCTGACGTCGGCACTGCCTCTGCCCACAGCCAACCGTCTCGAGGAAACGCAACGGCAAACATATAAGCAGATGGGGTAGTTATCTGGGGTTGTTAACGCCAGCCTGATCGGCCAGTTGCCAGAGTGCGGTTGTCCCCAACGCATGTGAGGGATCAGCACGCCGGGGCTTTCGCATCGCATCCGACTGATCGACCATCCCACACAAGTTCATACACTACTAACCTTTACTACATTGCGGGGGCGCAAGTCATGGTAAGAGGAGAGCGACACGTCACTGGGCATGCGGTATGGTATGCCCTCATCGTTTTGATTGCATTTGCAACACTGGGGGCAGCCTCGGTATCGGCGCAGCCGGCACCGGTTCGCATCATGCCCCTGGGCAACTCGATTACTGATGGTGCAGTTGGCAGTTCCGATGACACCGGCTATCGCCGGAGTCTCTACTTACAGCTCACATCGGCCGGATATTCGGTTGATTTCGTCGGGACACAGACTCGGGGCATCCCGACCGATTTCGACCGCAATCACGAAGGCCACGGGGGCTGGCACGCCAATCAGATTCGGGACAACGTCTACAACTGGCTGGTAATCAACCCGGCCGATATCGTCCTGCTGCATATTGGTACCAACGACATTTCCCACGGTGATCAAGATCCGGCCGAGGTCGACGCCATATTGTCGGAAATCGACCGCTACGAGACTGATTTCGGCACACCGGTGAAAGTCGTACTGGCAGCGATCATTTCGCGAGACGGCGGCGATCACATGCCGACACAGGTATTCAACAACGGTGTCCTGCAGATCGCCCAGTCGCGCATCGCCGGCGGCGATGATATCGCCATTGTCGATATGTACGATGCCCTGCTCTATCCGTCGGATCTCGCCGATGCTGTGCATCCGAATGACGTCGGCTACGGCAAAATGGCCAACACCTGGTTTGTGACACTGGATTCGATTCTGGGATCCAGTTCCTGGGCGCCGAACGATGTCGGTGTCACCGACCTGGCCGTTACGGCAACATCGCCGTTCGAATTGACCGATGATGACCTGCTGTGCACCTACGCGCTCGACGGCGAGGCGACTACTGCGACCACCTCGTGGTACCGCAACGGCACAGCCATGGCCGATATGATCTATCCGTTTGAAGGCGGCGACAACTATGCGGTCAACGATGTCTCAGGTAACGGCGTCGGACTCACCGCGGTTCGTTCGCCCGTGTGGTCGGCGACCGCCGGCTACAACGGCACCGGCGCATACCAGTTCACGGCCAGCCCGTATTTGAGTGCCGGAGAGACCTTCCCCACCGGCTCCCCGTACACCGTTACGGCATGGATCAACCGGAGCGCCGATGCCTGGAACAACATCATCTGTGGCGACGTCAGCACCGGCGGCCATGTTCTCCGCTGTCCGCAGGCAAACGGCAATCTGCTCACCGCCGGTCATGACGGTGACTGGGATGTGGTGACGGATGGTACCGCGTTGAGCACGAATACCTGGTACTTCGTCGCGCTGACGTACGATGAAAGCACGGGTGAGATGATTCTGTATCGCGACGGACTCGAGGTCGACCGGGGCACGGCCAACCCGACCAGCGATGCCACCCTGCAGATTGGCGCATACCAGAGCTCGTTTGAGTTTAATGGTGTCATCGACGACGTTCGCATCTTCTCGGAGGTCCTCGCCCCCGATCAAATCTATACCATGTACGACGAAGGCGAGAACACGATCGATGCCTCGCAGACCTCCGTCGGCGATCAGTGGTTCGCCCGGGTAACGTCATTCTCCGACACGACCCAGGGCGCCGCGGCTTTCTCGAACACGATTACGATCAAGTCAATCTACCTCTCCGGTGTCAGTGTCAGTGCCACCTCACCGGACAACTATACAACGGACGACCTTGTCTGTTCGTACACGCTCGAGGGCGGCGCAACCACGGCCTCAGTGGCCTGGTTGCTCGACGGCCTGCCGATCATGTCGATCTTCCTGCCCTTTGAAGGTGGTCTGACCAACGCCCTGACCGACTTCTCCGGTAAAGCGGTGACGGTAGGCGCGGTCGGTGACCCAACCTTCCTGCCGAGCGGTGGCTATGATGGTTTTGGCGCCATCGAGCTGGACGGCAATGACTACATCGTCGGCGGCGAGAACTTCCCCGCCAGCCATTCCTATACGAAGTCGGCATGGGTATATCCGACTTCGAGCAGCACCAACAATAACATTATCTCGGGCGACGGCGGCTCCGGCAGTCATGCCTTCTGGGCGCCAACCGGCAACGGCGGCATGCTGGCGGCCGGTCATAACGGGTCCTGGTTTGCCGTTGAAGACTCTGTCGTCCTGCCGCTGAATACGTGGACGTTTGCGGCGGTCACCTACGACTACAGCACGGCCGAGATTATCCTCTACAAGAATGGTGTCGAGATCGACCGCGCCACCCTGGCCGGCGCCGAGGTCGATGTGCTGGACAACACCCTGCTGATCGGCGCCTACGGCACGGGCAATGAGTTTACCGGCCGTATTGACGATGCCCGCGTGTACAACCATGCACTGTCACCGGAGCAGATCGCAACATTGTACCAGACCGGCGGCACCGATACGCTTCGCTTCACGGAAACCGAGATCGATGATGAGTGGAGCGCCTGGGTCACCGCGTTTTCGAGCAGTGAAGCCAGTGCTTCGGTGGTCTCCAACAGCGTTACTATCTACCCGGCGACGACGACCGAAGTGACCGATGTCCAGGTCACGGCGGCTACGCCAAACAACTACACCGACGATGATCTGACCTGTACGTACACGCTCGGCGGTGATGCCGTGACGGCCGCCACCGCCTGGGAGAAGAACGGCAGTCCGATCATGGAGGTTTATTTCCCGTTCGAGGGCGGCCAGACCAACGCCCAGCTGGATTACTCCGGCAACGGACAGTCGGTCACGCTCGTCGGTGACCCGACCTGGAATGCCACCGGTGGTCCCGATGGCTACGGCTGCTACGACTTAGACGGGAATGACTGGCTTGAAGCCGGGAACAACTTCCCCACCCAGTCGTCCTACACCAAGTTCGCCTGGGTCTATCGTACCGCCTCCGGAGTCGGCAACTTCGGCAACATCATCTCAGGCATATCGCCCAGCACGGGCAGCCATGCCTTCTGGGCCCGCAGCACCAGTGGCCATCGATTGAGTGCCGGCCACAACGGCTCGTGGTTCACGGTCGAAGACCCGGACTCGCTTGACCTCGACACGTGGTATTGCGTTGCCGTGACATTCGACTACGCCACCAACGAGATGATTCTGTATAAGAACGGCGTGGAGATCGATCGCGGCACACCGGTCACTCCCGATGTGACCGACCCGTCGCTGCGTATCGGCGTCTTTGGCACCGTTTACCCCTGGCACGGCAGCCTGGACGAAGTTCGCGTATATGACTACGCGCTGACTCCTGAGCAGATTGACGCGCTGTACAACCAGGGTCGCGATGTCATCGATCACAATGAAACGGCCATTGGCGACCTGTGGAGTGCCACCGTCACCCCGTTCTCCGGCACCTCGGCCGGTACGGCGGTGGCTTCCAATACCCTGACAATCGAGCCGTATGCGCCGGAAGTCTCCGGCGTCACGCTCGCGGCAAGCTCACCCGAAGAGTTGGTCACCGATGACCTGACTGTCAGTTATACCCTGAATGCGGAAGCAAACGCCGCTGCGACAGCCTGGTACGTTAACGGCTCGCCGTGGATCAGCCTGTACCTGCCGTTCGAAGGCGGCGCCGCAAACGCCCTGACGGATTACTCCGGCAACGCGGTCACCGTTTCGGCGGTCGATACGCCCCCGGTCTGGGACAGCACCGCCGGGCACGACGGCTCCGGGGCGATGGTCTTTGACGGCTCCGGCTACCTCGCAGCCGAGTCCTTCCCGACGGCCTCATCCTATACCAAAACGGCCTGGGTCTATCGTACCGACGATGGCGGCGTCAACAGCGGCAATATCATATCCGGAGATGTCAGCTCGGGCGGACACGCTTTCTGGGCGCCCAGTTCCCAGGGCCACGTGCTTCGTGCCGGTCACAACGGTACCTGGAGCGCAACTGCGCCGGTCGCCGACAATGTCCCGCTTGATCCGGACACGTGGTATTTCGTCGCCGTAAGTTTCGACCAGGATACGCGCCTGATGTCCCTGTACAAGGACGGTGCGTTGATTGATACCGGAACGGTCGCAGGCGGTGATATCACCGACGCCACCGTGCAGGTCGGCGCCTATGGCTCCAACGTCTATCCCTGGTTTGGGACTATCGATGATGCTCGCGTGTATGACTTCGTCCTGTCATCTGAACAGATCGCCGCGATGTACAACGACGGTCAGGACGTCATCAAGTACACCGAAACGGAAGTCGACGATGTCTGGTATGCCGATATCACCCCGTTCTCGACTTCGACCGTCGGGGATGCTGTTGCCTCCAACTCGATCACGATCAACGCTCTGCCGACGGTCGAGATCGACAATCTGCTGCTGAGCAGCACCTCCGGCAACGACTTCACGATCGACGATCTCGAGGTAACCTTCGACCTGGTCGATGCGGCGACCACCGCCGCTACGGCCTGGTATCTCGACGGCAGCCCGCTGATGACCGCTTACTACCCGTTCGAGGGTGACACCGCATCGCTCAAGGACTTCTCCGGTAATGGGGCGGTGGCAATCGCGACCGGCGATCCGACCTGGAATGCCGCTGGCGGCTTCGATGGTAACGGCGCGTATGAGTTCGATGGTAACGACCACCTGTTGGCCGGCGAAGTGCTGCCGACCGGCGCGTCGTATACCAAAACCGCCTGGGTCTATCGCACCGGGACCGGCCAGAACATTATGTCCGGTGATACGGGTCCGGCCGGGCACGCCTTCTGGACGCCGGCCAGCAACGGCCATCGACTGTCATCCGGCCACAATGGCTCGTGGACAACAGTAGCCGACAGCGATCCGCTCGATCTCGACACCTGGTACTTCGTCGCCGTCACCTACGATCAGGATACGCGCTTGATGACCTTGTATAAGGACGGCGTGGTGATTGACACCGGTACGGCCGATCCGGTCGATGTCACCGACGCGACGGTTTATATCGGCGCGTTCAACGCCAATCATTGGTGGATTGGGTCCATTGATGATGCCCGTATCTACAACCGGGCGCTTTCCGAAGATCAGATCGCGGCCCTGTATGCGGCCGGCGGGGAGAACATCATGAAGGCAACCGAAACGGATATCGCTGATGTCTGGTCGGCTCATGTCACGCCGTTCTCCGCGACCGAGCAGGGTGACACCTATGTCTCGAACGATCTGACCATCCTCGAAGATATCGAGGTAACTAATGTCGCGGTGACGGCGTCCTCGCCTTATGACTACGTCACCGATTCACTCTTCTGCTCGTACGACCTGCTCGCGGATGCCGTGACGGCGGCAACCGCCTGGTATGTGGATGGCGCCCCGCTCATGACCGGGTACTACCCGTTTGAGGGCAGCGCCACGGTCACTGAAGATGCCTCCGGCAGCGCCAACGACCTGACCGTAGTCGGAACGCCCGTGTTTAACGCCACCGGCGGCGTCGACGGGTTTGGCGCTTACGACTTCGACGGTACCGGCTGGCTCAACAATACGACCAGCTTCCCGACTCAGTCGTCATACACCAAGGCCGCCTGGATTTACCGCACCGATGACGGCGGCGTAAGCAGCGGCAACATCATCTCGGGTACGTCGCCCAATACCGGCAGTCATGCCTTCTGGGCGCCGAGCAACGCCGGGCATCAACTGGCGGCCGGTCACAACGGCGCGTGGACGACGGTGCAGGATCCTGATTCGCTCGATCTTGATACCTGGTATCATGTCGCGCTGACATTCGACTACACGACCGGAGTTCTGCGCCTGTACAAGAACGGCGTCGAAGTCGACAGCAACCTGGCTACGGTCAGCGATGTCACCGATCCGGTCATGACGATCGGCGCCTACGGTTCGGTCTTCCCGTGGTTTGGCTCAATCGACGATGCCCGCGTCTACGACCGGGCCCTCTCCCCTGAGCAGATCGCGGCTCTGTATACCGAAGGTCAGAACACGATCGTGCCCGAAGAGACGCAGGAGAACGAGGTCTGGGAAGCGTACGTGACACCGTTCTCGGCGATGGACAAGGGCGATCTGGTCATGTCGAACAGCGTGACGATCAACCCGCTGCCGGTGGTTCAGCTTGACAATCTGTTGCTGGCAGCAACCTCACCGGAGGAACTCACCACCGACGACCTGATTGTCACGTACGACCTGACGTTTGATGCTACCACCGCGGCCACTGCATTCTACAAGGATGCTCAGCCGACGATGGCGTATTTCCTGCCGATGGAAGGTGGTCCGGATAACGCCCTGACCGACTACTCGGGCAATAATGTCACTACCACCGAGAACGAGACGATGGTCTGGAGCCCGACCTCGGGCCACGATGGACACGGCGCCTACCAGTTTGACGGCGCCAGCTACCTGAGCGCGGCCACAGGCTTCCCAACGATGTCCTCGTACACCAAGACCGCCTGGGTCTATCGCCTGGATGATGGCGGTGGCGTGCAGCGAGGCAACATCATCTCGGGCACGTCGCCCAACCCGGGCAGCCATGCCTTCTGGGCGTCAAGCAACAACGGGTACCGCCTGGCTGCCGGTCACGATGGTGACTGGACAACAGTGTCCGATGTTGACCCGCTGGCGACCGACACCTGGTATTTCGTGGCCGTCACCTTTGACTACACTACCGGTGAGATGGTGCTCTATAAGAATGGCGTGGCTGTTTCGAGTGCCACGGCAACAGTATCTGACGTGACTGACCCGGTTATCACGGTCGGTGCATATGGTACGGTCTACCCGTGGGAGGGCACGATCGACGATCCGCGTGTGTACAACTACGCGCTGTCGGCCGATCAGATCGCAGCGATGTACACCGACGGCAACGACATCATCAAGGCGGCCGAGACCTTCCAGTATGAAACGTGGACGGCTCATGTGACGCCGTTTAACGATGTTGATGCCGGGTCTACCTACGTCTCCAACGATGTCGTTATTCAGCCATTGGCCGAGGCGCAACTGAGCCTCTTCCCCGATTACACGATCGATCACTGCGGCGGCACCGACACAATCTGGCTCCAGATGGACTACGATACGGTCGTCGTCACCGGCGGGCAGGTCGTCGTGGGCGCCGACGGCACTTTGCTGGCCGCAGTGACCGCCATTCCGGGCCCGGCCCTCGATTCACTCGGCGCCGGCAACTACACGCTGTCGTCAACTTCGTACACTGACTCTATCGTGGTCAGTTTCGAGGTGCTCAGCGGACAGCTCGAGGTGTCGCCGGATACACTGTTTGGTGTGGTAGTTGATTGTGTCGGCGAGACCCCGCTGACCGACATCACTATCGTCCGCAGTCTTCTGACAAACGTCGCCATGGATCCCGTGCCGCACGATGTCCTTGGCGGGACGTTCCAGGTCGACTGCACGGCTCCGACAATTTCGGTCTTCTCGCCACCTTCGGGCGGCACCTACACCGATCACCCGCCGACCCTGACCTTCCGGGTGATCGATGATGTCGATCTCGGCTATGGCTTCTACCGGCTCGACAGCTGTGCCGGTCCGTGGGAGCCGCTCTGGCTGTTCAACCTGGTTGGCGATGACCTGGCGATTGGCTGGTCGGCGCCGGATGTCGATCCCGGTCCGCACACGCTCTACTTCATGATGACGGATGAGGCCGGCAATGCCAATGTCGACACGTGCACCTACTGGTGGCAGTTCAACTGGAGTCCGCCGAGCTGTTGCACCAGCCCGACCGGTAATGTAAACAACGATCCGCTGGACAACGTTGACTTGCCCGACATCATCTATTTGGTGAATTACCTCTTCCTGGGTGGATCACCGCCGGCGTGTCTCGGTGAGGCCAATATCAACGGTGACCTCAACTGTGAAGTCGATCTGCCGGACATCATATATCTCGTGAACGCACTCTTCCTGGGTGGCCCGCCACCGGCTGATTGTATTCCGGCGTGCGACAATATCAGTGAGGATGAGGATCCCGGAATGGCGAAGTAGCCCTTACGCTGTCCGGATTCGGGGATGGATCAACCGATCCATCCCCGTTTTTTTTGTAGGATTGAACTGGATAAGCGCTCAGCGCTCGTCGTCGTCGAGTTCGCGCATGGCCCGGAGAATACCCAGGGCACTCGAGCCGGCCGCCAGCTCGGCCAGCTTGTTCATTCGCTCCTGGTCGGATTCGAACTTCTTCTTCAAGCGCGCCTCGTAGGCCTGGCGAAGCACCTCGAGGAGGTTGTCCAGATCATACGGCTTTGGTAGATACCCGAACGCACCCAGCCGAGTGCATTCGACCGCGGAGTCGACCGAGCCGTGACCGGTCAGTATGATCACCTCCAAGAACTTGTGTTCGCGCTTCAGTATCTCAAGAACCTGCTTGCCGTCCATGCCCGGCATCTTGAGATCAAGCAGGGCGAGATCGAACTTTCTGGTCTTGGCGGTGTCGACCGCCTCCCGGCCGCTGCTGACCGCGGTGACATCGAGACCCCGCAGTTCCAGGCGGCGGGCGATCGATTCGAGAAACTTCGTCTCGTCGTCGACTATAAGTAGTTTGATCGTATCAGCCATCACGACTCTCCTGTTTGTCGCTAAAAGCCTATCCAGCGCCAGTAACCGAAGAATGTCCACAGCCAGAGGACCAGGAACGAAAGAACGAGTACGGCGGCGCCATGTTTGAAGAAATCGCTCAGCCGTACCAGTTGTTCCCCGGTGTAGGGATCTTTGGCCAGGGCAAAGCAGATTGCATTATTCGGGGTACCGATTATCAACATGTATGCGAATGATGAGGCGAAGGCGGTGGAGAGTCCCACCATAACGGGACTGGTCGCGGCTATCTTCGCCATCGGTATCGTAATCGGTCCGAGCGCCGATACCGTGGCGCCGTCGCTCATGAAGTTGGTAGCGATACCGGTAAACAGGCTTGCGGCGATCGCCAGCCCCTCTCCCGAGGTCAAAAAGTCGGGCAACACCGATACGAAGGCGTCGGCCAGATACAGCGCCGCGCCGGTAGTCGCCAGCCCCTTGCCCAGAGCCGTAGCACTCGCGTACAGTGCGACGACATCCCACGGAATAGCGGCGATATCGCGCCAGCGGAGAATCCGCAGAACGTTGAGCGCGACGATTGCCAGGATGGCCGGGCCACCCATGCCGAGCACGTCACTGGCGGTTACCCACAACAATACCAGGATAGCCAGAACCACCGCAGTCACATATTCCTTTGTGTTCATCGGTCCGATCTTCTCGGAAGCGTGCCGGACCAGTGTGGATACGTTCAGGTTGCCGACCTGCAGCTTCTTGCGAAACACGAGATAGAAATACGTGGCAATGACCAGGGCCATCACCGGCACAAAGGGCAGACCATACATGACCCATTCACCGAACGAAGGCGCCATACCGTAGTCTGAGAGTATACCGAGCATGACCGCGTTTCGTCCACCGGCGGCCGGCGAGCCGGGTCCGCCGGCGTTGGCTACAAAACTCAGTGACAATACGAACATAACCGCCAGGGCACGGTCCTGTCGTACGCCGGCTGCTTTGATCGACGACGCGTAGACCATCATGAACAGCGGCGCCAGGAAGGCGATCAGGGCATGTTCGGAGATAAATGAGCAGGCCACGGCCAGCAGGGGCAGGAACAGGAACATCAGGCGCGGCAGGCTCTTGGCCGGTCCGAGCAACAACAGACCGATACGTCGATCGAGCCCGGTCTTGCTGATCGCCGACGAGATTGCCAGCACCCCGAAGACGAAAATGACCGAGTCCTTGGCGTACGCCTGGGCAATGCTGTCGGGTGGCAGAACACCGCCGAAATACATGGCAAGACCCACCACCAGGGCTGTGATACCGATCGGGACGGCTCCGCTGGCCCAGAACAATGCCGCAATCACGAGGACCGCCAGCATGATCTTTGCCCGGGTGGCCGCCTGGTCGGGCGCCAGTGGCTCCACGATCTTTCGGCCGCTCTCGTCGTACGTTATGGTGCCGACCTTGCCGGACTTGCTGTAGTGCTCCGCTACCGACTCGCCTACCTCCATGTTCCGGTATGCGGCGTAGCCAAAGTTCGGGTCGGTCAGCTCTCCCGTCTTCTCAGTCGAAAGCAGCGTCAGCATCCGGTCCGGTGTCGGCATGAATACGATGCTGAAGAAGATGAGCAGGCCGATGCCGATGATCAGCGGGCGGGAGTTGTGCGAGCCGACCAGCCACTTCCAGATGGAATCCCGCTGCACGGGAGGAATCTCGTGGCGCGCCATGGCGTGCACCTTGTCATCGCGAGCCCCTTCAATCAATGTTACCAGACTGTCAAGGTCGTAAGGCTTGCTCACGTAGGAGTAGGCCTCGAGACGCCCCGTTTCCATGGCCGACTCAAACGTCGACTGCCCCGTCAGCATGATCACCTGCAGCTCGGGACGAAAACCCTTCATTTCCTTGAGTGCCTGCTCCCCGGACATGCCCGGCATTTTCCGGTCGAGCAGTACGACATCGATCTCAGAGTCGGCCCGGATCTGTTTGACAGCGTCCTCTCCGTTGTCGACTTCGACCGTCGCGAAGCCGCGAAGTGCCAGGCGTCGCGCCAGCGACGTCCTGAACTTCACCTCGTCGTCTACCAGTAGTACCTTGGCCATAGTATGTGTCTCACCCGGAGTTTTTATCGGTCGCCCAGTGTTCCTATTCGCTTCGCAAAAACTTCAAAAAGATCAGATAGTCGCAGCAGCCCGGTCACTTTCCCCCCCGCCGTCACCAGCAGCGACAGCTGCTGCCAGACAACGAAGTGATGCAGCGCCTCGGTAAGCGTTGCGGATTCAGCGACGCTCTCCTTGACCGGATGCATGACGTCGCGCACCGGAACGGTCGCGCCGCGCTCGCAAATATCGTTGATGGGGTCCTCAAACAACTGGAAGTGGTTTCGCATGGTCGACATCAGTTCGTCACTCACCCCTGCCCGGGACATGCGATCAAACTCGCCCATCATGTTGTATTTCGGCTCCAGGCCCTTGAGAAAGGCGAGCTGACCGATCTTTCCGACGATAGTGCCATTGTGATCCGTCACCAGCACCGCCCTGTGTGGCTGACGCCCCTCCGGCAGCCGGGCCTGGGCTTCGTCTAAGGCCCTGACGGCGTCCGCCAGGGTTGCGTCGATCGATACTACGGCGTACTCGTCAAGTGGGACCATCAGATCTCGTACCACACTATGTTCCATATCCGCTCCTATCTGGTTACCGTCGCGGCAACACAACCGTAAAGGTACTGCCCTGACCGGGCGTACTCTCCACCTCGATTTCACCACCGAGGTTCTTGATTATCCCATAGCTGACCGAAAGACCCAGACCCGTGCCCTTGCCGACCTCCTTGGTCGTATAAAACGGCACGAAGATCTTGTCGAGTTGATCGGGTGACATCCCCCGACCGGTGTCACTGATCGCTATGCGCAGGTGCCGGTTGTCCACGCGGGTTTCGATCCGAATTGTACCGGCTGTTTCTCCGATGGCGTCAATACCGTTGTTCACGATATTCAGCAGCACCTGCTGCAACTGGTTCGCGTCGGTCAGAATAACGGCGCCTTCGTCGGTGTAGCGGCGATCGACAGTTATTTCCGACACGGCCATTTCCGGGCCCAGCAGCCCAACCACGACACTGTTAATGACGCTATGAATATCGTGATGCTGGAGATCCATCTCTGTCTTGCGGACGAAGCCGAGCAGTTTGTGTGTGATGTCACGACAACGAAAGACAAGCTGCTGTATCGACCGCAGGTGGTCGCGCACTTCCTCGTCACTGATGCGCTGGCCGTACTGGTCGTTCATCAAATCGAGCATCAGCCCGGCTTCCTCATTGATCGACGCGAGCGGGTTGTTGATCTCGTGTGCGATACCGGCCGCCAGCTCGCCCACCGAGGCCAGCTTGGCGGCATGTTCGAGCTGTGCGCGGGTCCGATCGGTTTCGATCTGCAACTCAACCTGTTGCCGGGCGCGATAGACGATGACAACAAAGCCGACCAGGATCATGATCGCCCCGAAAGCGACAATCTGCAGCCGGTAGCCGGTCAGAAAACCGTCATCTACCCCGGGCGCCTGCTGAACAAGTACCGCCCAGTCCGCCGTGTGTAACCACGCATACGCCTGACCGACCGAGTGACCATCCTGCCGGGCGTTCATGAAGCCCAGGGCCGGATCCGTGGGCGGCACACTGACGGCTCGCTCGAGCGGTTCACCGATCCGCGGCGCCACCAGCTGGTACTGGCCGTCGCGATTAATGATCGACGTGAGCACGTCCTGGCCGTCCCCGAGCGATCGAATGTACTCGTAGATTCGCTGTGGGTCGAGCGTCGCCCGAAACGCAACCACCTGACCGTCAACTTCCCGGCTGACGGCAATTGTGAAATGCGGGCGTTGGCGAAAACCGAGATAGATGTCAGTAATGACAAAGGTCGTGTCCCGATGGCGCAGGGTCTGGTACCAGGATTCGCTGTGATAGCTGCGCATCTCCAGCGACGGATACGGCCCGGCGTAGGCCGTCTGCACGCCGCTTGAATCGAAAAAACCGAGATCGACGAATGTCTCACTGTATTGGCGGAGTTTATGAAGGCTGATTTCAAGCGTGGCTGAAGTCGGCGGCAACGCCATTCGCGGATCGTCAACCACATTAGTCAGGTTTACCAAACGTTCCGAGAGAAAAAGATCCAGCGTGCGCGACTGACTCTCGGCTATAGCTCGCAAATGGAGTTTGTTGCTCTCCGAGACGATTGAGTCATACTGAAAAAGAAAATAAGCGGCCAGAAGCACGACCGGCCCCAGATACAGCAACAGCAGCCGTACTGTCGTGCGACGTCGGAGGTCCCGGTAATGCTGCTCGTTGAACGGCAGGTAGTCGGGAAGAACGACCGTCTTGCGCCGAGAGAATATCTGCATCGATCACTCGGCAACGCGAGCGGTTCCACCAGAGGATTCTGATTGTTGAGCACGCACGTTACATCAGTCCAAAGTTGCCTTCAGAGAATTTGATGAAAAGTATGTTGGACGGTATCCGGGTGTCAATAGAAACCGGTCGAGGCCCGTTCGATTTCGGTACTGCGCCAGACAAGCGCTACAGGAATTGCCCTTGACTACATGGACCAAGTTGACTACCTTACCGCTAAGCCGACGGCATTGTGGGATGCGTCGTCGGCGGGACCTGCCCTGCAGGTTGGGAATTCGCTCATATTCACTGGAGACCGACTGTCGTGCTCAGCGACAAGTCTGGCAAAAAAAGTCGCCAAGGCGACCCGGCGGTTTAGGGGGCACATCCACCACCGGGCGGTGCCTTGACGTAGGGGCATAGGGGGCATCTGGATCCTCTCAATCCAGACACAGCATGCTAGTCTGCATGCATACAAGCCCGG
>WJMS01000137.1 GCA_014727815.1 candidate division GN15 bacterium | reverse complement strand
TGCTGAAGGACTACAAAGAGTTCTTCGTCTCCTTCTTCATGGAAACGGTCTGCAACTACTCGGTCTACGCCGACCGAACCTACCGCAAGATCAACGGGATCAACCGGGAACGGATAAAGACCAGTCACTACACGATCAACAGCACCATCGACCGCGGCGGCAACATGACCTGCCGGGCCGAAATGAGATACGAGACCCTGCTCAGTCCGACACAGATGCTCGTGCTGCACCTCAATGCCGAAGCAATTGTCGACTCCATCATCGACAGCGACGGCGCCATGCTGTCCTACCTGCGGTACAACGACTGGGGCAACAAGACCGATTCGCTGTACCTGTTTCTGGACAAGCCGATGGCGCAGGGAGAAGACGGCAAGTTGACCTTCTACTATCACGGCGACATGTGCGAACGCCGCGAGGGCATCATGACCGTCGAGGCCGGCGACAACTGGTATCCCCGGCACGGCACCATGCAACGATCGACCTACTCACTCGAATTCGTCACTCCCGAAGAATTCACCTTTGCCGCTTCGGGCGAGAAGCTCGAGGAGCGAGTCAGCAACAAAATGCGCCATACTCGCTGGGTCGTGCGCGACAAACTGCCCGCCGCCAGTTTCACGATCGGTGAATTCGACAGATTTGATTATGCGACCGATGTTGCTCCGATCGAACTGTATATCAGCGAAACCGTCAAGCGCGACTATTCCCGCAATCTCCCCGACAGCAAAAAGCTCGGCGGCCGACAAATGCGCCAGCGGGTGGCCGACGATGTCAGCGGCGCGCTCAAGCTCTTCACGCACTACTTCGGCAACTACCGCCTGCCCAAACTGCTCGTGACCGAAACTCTCGTACCGCGTGGCGAAAGCTTCCCCGGCATCGTCCATCTCAACTGGGAAGCGGTCCACCTGGCCGACATGTGGGGTGAACAGCGCCTGCGCCGCGCCAATATGGTCGCCCGCCAGTGGTGGGGTAACGGCGTGCTCTACGACGATTACCGCGACGAGTGGCTGACCGAAAGTTTCGCCAGTTACTCGGCCCTGCTATACCTGCAGGCCGCCGAAGGCAATGACCGCTTCTTCTGGTGGTTGCGAGAATACAGGAAACAGATTCGGTCCATGCACAAGTTCGTCGGCAGCGGCTCCAATCGGGCCGTACCGATCGCCCTCGGGTATCGCACCCTCTCGACCGAAACCGAGTTCACCATGAAACCACCGGAGGAGATGACCGAGGCGGGCTATGCCTCGATCAGCAACCTCCAGGACCATCGCTCCAGCGTCGAGGTCGAGGAGTTCAGCTCGACGCTGTTTGGTGAAGATGACGATCCGAAAAACGATCAGTCCGGCGTGGTCCGTTTCCGCAAGCCGCGCGCCGAAATCCTCGGCGCCCCGGACCTCTCCGAAACCGGCGGGCTCGAAAACCCGGTCGACACCGCTATGAGCGACCAGGAAGTCACTATCTATCGCAAGGGCGCCTACGTCCTGCACATGCTGCGGAACATGCTGATGGATCTGGAAACGCTCGATGACAGCCGCTTTTTCCAGATGATGACCGAGTGGCATGACCTCTTCTACGGCCGCCGCGCCACCACCGAGCAGTTCAAGCTCCTGACCGAAAAATACTGCGGCATGCCGATGGATTGGTTTTTTGACCAGTGGGTCTACGGCTACTATATCCCCGAATACACCTTCTCGTACGAGATCACACCCGGCGAGGATGGCAACTACCAGGCGGTTTGCACCGTCACGCAGTCGGGGGTGCCCGATGATTTTCGGATGTTTGTGCCGATCGAGATCGAGTTCAAGGGCGGTGGGGTGGCCCGCCTGCGCCTGCTGATCGACCGCCCGGAACAGCAAATCACCCTGCCGCCACTGGAGAGCGAGCCAAACCGGATCACCTTTAACCCGTTTGAGTCGGTCCTGGCCAGGGTAAACCAGTAAACGTCGGGAGGCTACAGCCGCTATCGTCCACGGGCAATCTGGCGCTTGCCCGGCGGCGTCAATCCCCTATATTAGGCGGGTTATCATGTGAATTCTGTAACTATGCAGGAGAGCGCCATGGAATTCCGCACTGAAACCGACTCGATGGGCGAGATACAGGTACCGGCCGATCGCTACTACGGCGCACAGACCGCCCGTTCCCTCAAAAACTTCCGTATCGGCGGCGAACGCATGCCCCGAGAACTTATCCGGGCAATGGGCATTCTCAAAAAGTCCGCCGCCCTGGTCAATATGGAACTGGGCCTGCTGCCCAAAGACAAGGGCGAACTGATCGTCAGAGCCGCCGACGAAGTGATCGAGGGCAAACTCGATGACCATTTCCCGCTGGTCGTCTGGCAGACCGGCTCCGGCACCCAGACCAACATGAACACCAACGAAGTCATCTCCAACCGGGCGATCGAACTGGCCGGCGGCGAGAAGGGCTCCAAAAAACCGGTCCATCCCAACGACGATGTCAACAAGGCGCAGTCATCCAACGATACCTTCCCGACCGCCATGCATATCGCCGCCGTGGAGGAGATTCACCGGCGGTTGATCCCGATGGTTACGCAGCTTCGGGACACCCTCAAGAAAAAATCCGACGATTTCGCGAACATCATCAAAATCGGCCGCACCCACCTGATGGATGCCACCCCGCTGACCCTCGGGCAGGAATTCTCCGGCTATGTCCAGCAGCTGACCAACGGCCTCGAGCGGATCGACGACTGTCTCAAACGGCTCTATCCACTGGCGCTCGGCGGCACGGCGGTCGGCACCGGCCTGAATACCCATGCCGAATTTGCCGAGAAATCGGCCGCGCAGATCGCGAAAGAGACCGGCAAGCCGTTTGTCTCGGCGCCGAATAAGTTCGAGGCGCTGGCGGCGCACGATGCGATTGTCGAGGCCTCGGGTGTGATGAAGACAATTGCCTGCTCGCTGATGAAAATTGCCAACGACATCCGCATGCTCGGCTCCGGCCCGCGCTGCGGGATCGGCGAGATCCTGCTTCCCGCCAACGAACCCGGCAGCTCGATCATGCCGGGCAAGGTCAACCCGACCCAGTGCGAGGCGATGACCATGGTTGCGGCGCAGGTGATCGGCAACGATGTTGCCGTAAACATGGGCGGCGCCACCGGACATTTTGAATTGAACGTTTTCAAGCCGGTGATGATCTATAACTTGCTGCAGTCGATCCGGCTGATCGCCGATACCTGCGAGATGTTCAACGAGAACTGCGCGGTGGGGATCGAGGCCAACACGACCAATATCGAAACGAACCTGTACGGTTCGCTCATGCTGGTCACCGCGCTCAACCCGCATATCGGCTACGACAATGCCGCGAAAGTGGCCAAGAAGGCGTACGCCGACGGCACCACGCTCAAGGAAGCGGCCGTCGCGCTTGGCCTGCTGACCGAGGAGGAGTTCGACCAGAAAGTCCGTCCGGAGAACATGGTCGGCCCGAACAAGTAGCGTCCCAAAAAAGAATCGCGCGCGAGTGCGCGTGGTATGAAGCGACAGTCCAACCGTGCGGCCTGTCGGATATAACGCTGTTGCAGGTAGTTATATCCTTGAGAACACCCCGCCCAACCGGCGGGGTTTTCTCTTTGGAGCTACTTCGGCAGTCATGCTTCGACAAAGTTCATCCTGAGCCTGCCGAAGGACTCAGCGTGACTTGACGCCGCTTGTGTCCTGTGTTAGACCGCGCCCCGCGGTCGACACGCGTTGCTTCAAACGCGCCCGGCCCGCGTCCCCGTCCGCCAGGCCATCCTTGATCACCACCACTTGCCCGATTCCACTACCTTGCCTACCTTGTCCCCATGCGCCTGCCCATCCAAGTCGGCGTCTTTGTCGTGCGACCACACGGCAATTCGCACCAGTACCTCCTGCTGCATCGCGTTCTCAAACGCATGTCCTTCTGGCAGCCGGTCACCGGTGGGGTCGAACTCGGCGAAGCGGTGATCGATACCGCCCGACGCGAACTGACCGAAGAGACCGGTTTCGACTCAACCACCGTCGAGTCGACCGGCTTTTGCTACACCTTCCCGGTCGACCAGTTCTTCCAATCGATCTACGAACGTCCGGTCCACACAATCACACAGCATATCTTCGTCGCCCACGTCCCCGACGGCGCCGAACCGACCCTGGATCCGATTGAACATGACCACTACTGCTGGTGCTCACTCGATCAGGCGCTCGAGAAGCTGTACTGGTGGGACGACAAGGAAGCCATCAAGCGGGTCGAGGCGTTTCTTCTCGTAGGGCCGGTCCGTCTTCGAACCTGACGGGAGTCATGCTTCGACAAAGTTCATCCTGAGCCTGCTGAAGGACTCGGCATGACTTGACGCCGGTTGCGTCGTATGCTAGACCGCGTCCCGCGGTCGACATGCGACGCCTCATACGTGCCTGGCGCACGCCCCCGTGCACCACGTTCCGCGCTGCGCCACTTTATCCTCGCCCAACCCCCCCGGCATACCGTATCTTCCATAAGCACACCATCCCCAACCCGGAGACCGATTCCATGGCTGATACCAAGATGCCTATGCCGTCGAAAAAGACCATCGCCCTCGTCGCCCACGACCACAAGAAAGACGACCTGCTGCAATGGGCCCGGTACAATAAGGATCTGCTCAAGAAGCACAAACTTATCGCCACCGGCACCACCGGCGAGCTGCTGCACCGGGAACTCGGCCTCGAGGTCGCTGCGCTGCGTTCCGGGCCGCTCGGCGGTGACCAGCAGCTCGGTGCCAAAATCGTCGAGGGAGAGGTTGATATCCTGATCTTCTTCTGGGACCCGCTCGAGGCGCTGCCGCATGACCCCGATGTCAAGGCGCTGCTGCGGGTGTCGGTCATCTGGAACATCCCGCTCGCCTGCAACCGCATCACGGCCGACTTCCTGATCTCGTCGCCGCTACTGGAAGAAGAATACGAACGGTCGGTGCCGAACTACGAGCAGTATCGCAAAACTCGCATTTCGACCGGGTTCGATTCGCTGCGGGAAGAATAGCCCCCAAAAAGAAAGCGGGCGGGGCATCCTGCCCCACCCTGCAATCCGAGCTGTGCGAGCTAAGGTCCCATCCCTCATGCCTCACACCCGCACATCCTTTATAACACTACCGGGCGTAAACGGTTTCGTCCGTTCAACTGCTTTTCGGTAGTGTCCGGTATTGTCACACACTCGCCGACCTACGCATCCTTCACCGGCAGCACATGTATCGCCTTGACCACCAGCATGACCGTATCCCCCTCCTTGAGCCCCAGCTCCTCGGCCGATTCGACCGTCAGCACCGAGGCCATCTCGTGCGGCTTGTCGACCGAGAATTTGGCCAGCGCCATGACCTCGCCCTTCTTGACCGACTTCACGGTCGCTTCAATCTTG
This sequence comes from candidate division GN15 bacterium, assembly GCA_014727815.1. Classification (GTDB taxonomy): domain Bacteria; phylum Zixibacteria; class MSB-5A5; order GN15; family FEB-12; genus WJMS01. The sequence continues at coordinate 2,916 of WJMS01000137.1, read as the reverse complement.
TTCCGGGCACCATATTTCATAGATTACTCCTGAAGTTAGACGTGAATGATCAGTCATATAGCATACCTGAATGGGAAAGTCAATGAACAGACCGGCCATGCAAACACCCGCCCTGACCGTCGATATCATCATCCGCTACCCCAACGATGAGATCGTCCTGATCAGGCGCGCCAATGACCCCTTCAAAAACCAGTGGGCGATCCCCGGCGGCTTCGTCGACATCGGCGAAACCGTCGAACAGGCGGCCGTCCGCGAGGCGAAAGAAGAAACCGGGCTCGAGGTTCAACTCGACCGTCTGGTCGGTGTCTATTCCGACCCCAACCGTGATCCCCGCGGCCACACCGTCTCGGTCGTCTTTCTCGCCCGCCCGACCGGCGGCACGCTGCAAGCCGATACCGACGCTGCCGATACGCGCCGCACCGCCGACTGGCGCTCACTCGAGCTGGCCTTTGATCATGCGAAGATCCTCGCCGATGCACTCGGGTAGCGCAGCCATTACTTGAATCGCTGTCGACACCGGGCTATATTCGGCCAATGCAAACCGCCCTGCACATCCTGGCCCTGGTCACGGAACTGAAGCGCGACGCAGTCGGCGGGACAATAGTCTCGACCGAGTATTACAAGAAAGAGCGTGCCGCCTTTCTGTTTATCAAGAACGGCAAGTCGGTCTCGGCCCTTGGGCTTGTCTTTCACCCGGCCGGCGCCGGCTGTATTTTTGCTCCAGCGCGTAAAGTCAATCCCGACACCCGCGAAAAACCCTGGCCGATCTTCGGGCTCGATGGCGCCACCATCACCGACATATCCCTGCCCGTGCTCGACCGCATCTTCTACCTGTCCGCAACCAAACCCGAAACCAACGAGTCACTGCAAGTCGCGTTTGAGGCGATCGGCCCCAACGGCAACCTCTGGTTGCTTGACAGCGAAGGCAACATGCAGGGTACGCTTCGCAACCGCGATTACTCTGCCGGTCAGCCATACGAACCCTCACCGCTGCCGCCCGATAGGCTCAACCCGCTCGAGATGACCGTCGATGACCTTCGCGACTTTCTGCACGACTCCGACCACACCAGCCTGCTCAATGCGCTTGATCGGAACATCCTCGGCTTCAACCGCACCATGGCGCTCGAGGTGATCCGGCGCGCCGATGTCGATTTCGTTGAACCATCCGAGTTGACCGATGATGATATCGCCGGCCTCCACCGCCACTGCCGTGACATGGCCGCACGGTTCCAGAATCCGGAAACCGGCTATCTCTACCAGATCCGTGGCGGCCTCGAGGCGTATCCGTTCAAGCTCAAGAGCAGGGAAGAGCAGCCGGAGAAGTTCAAGACACTGTCGCTGGCCGTACTCGAACTGATCCAGCGCCGACAGGTCAGCCGGGAGGAGGAATCGGAACAGCAGACCGTGACACAGGCAGTCGCTCGGGCCGTCAAACGACTGGAGAAACGGATAACGAAGCTGGAACAGGACATCCGCCAGGCCGCCGACTACGACAAATTCAAGAAGCTCGGCGAGTTGCTGACCATCAACCGCGACCGGATCAAAAAGGGCATGGAGCGCATCACGGTCGACGATGTCTATGCCGAGCAGCCTGATCCGATTGATATCGCACTCGACCCCGCCCTGCCGCCACAGGAGAACATCGAACAGTACTTCCGCAAGTATCGCAAGGGCCGCGAAGGCCTCGAACTGCTGGAGCGCCGACTGGAAATCTCTCACTCCGAACTCGACGAACTCCGCCACATGCAGGCCGAACTTGAACGGGACTACGAATCCGCCCGCCCGCGCTATGCCGCAGAGATATCATCGTTGTTGCCGAAAGAGGCGGTCAAACGAGAGAGCGCGCCGAGGTTACCGTACCGTGAGCACACCCTGTCAACCGGCCTGACCATCTTTATCGGCCGCGATGGTTCCGACAATGATCGCACGACCTTCGAGTTCGCCAAGCCCTACGAGTTCTGGTTCCACACCCAGCAATGCCCCGGCTCGCACGTCGTGATGAAATTCCCTAACAAATCGTTTGAACCCTCCAGGCTCGAGATCGAGGAGACGGCTGCAATCGCGGCCTGGAACTCGAAAGCCCGCAACGACTCTCTTGTCCCGGTCATCTACACCCAGCGCAGGTATGTCCGCAAACCGCGCAAGGCCAAGCCCGGCCTGGTGACCGTGGAGCGGGAAAGTTCGGTGATGGTCGAGCCGAAAAAACCCGCCTGAACCACTCCCAGCCTCTTCAGCAAACGTCATTTCGTACTCGTCTTCACAAGGTTGTTTGGCTAATCAAACAGACTTTATTTTGTCCGACGTTGTGGTGGCCTTTTAACTCGTTGTGCAATAGTGTATTACGTGCGGTTCGCTGGTGGCGGAAATCCGGCGAGCATAGATAAAATGGGCGATTTTCGTTGACAGGATACCAATAGAATACTTAGTTAGTCCTAACTTACTTGAGGGTGTTGGTGTGGCTACCTTGGATCGAAAGGCGCAGATCGTAGCGGAGGCTACGCGGCTGTTCAGTCGCGAAGGCTTCGATCGAGTTACCGTCAAACAACTCGCTCGCGTCTGCGGGATCACCGAGCCGGCCGTCTATCGCCACTTCCCATCCAAAGACGCTATCTATGATGCTGTCCTCGATTCACTTGAGGAACGCATGCAGGTGGCACCGTTGTTTGCGAAGCTGGAGAGCGAGCAGGATGTTGAAAAACTGCTGTTTGATCTCGCCACCCACGTCATCAACTTCTTCACCCGCCACGATGACATGTACCGGCTGCTGTTGTACTCCGCTCTCAAGGAGCATACCAAGGCGCGCAAGGTCTACGATATCATTCGTGGCACCTATGTACGCTTTCTCGTGGCGCAACTCGACCGTCTGTACGAGGCCGGTCAGATAGTCAGGAAAAACAACGAAATCACCGCTCGCTG
>WJMS01000011.1 GCA_014727815.1 candidate division GN15 bacterium | reverse complement strand
TGGTCTCGAATCAACCTGGGTACGCCAGCGCAAACGCCACGCCGCCTGTATTTTCGAGTATATCTACTTCTCCCGCCCGGACTCGAAAGTGTTCGGCGAGAATGTCGACAAGATCCGCCGACGGCTCGGGCGCAGGCTGGCGATCGAACATCCGGTCGACGCCGATATCGTGATCGGCATTCCCGATTCGGCCAACACCGCTACGCTCGGTTTTGCCGAGCAATCGGGCATCCGCTTCGAAATCGGCCTGATCCGCAACCACTATGTCGGGCGATCGTTTATCGATCCGGAACAGCACATCCGCGATCTCGATGTCAAAGTCAAGTTCAATCCGGTGCGCGGTGTGCTCGAAGATCGACGGGTGGTGGTCGTGGATGATTCAATCGTGCGCGGGACGACCTCGAAGAAGCTGGTGAAGATGCTTCGCGAGGCCGGCGCCCGGGAGATCCACGTACGTATCTCCTCTCCCCCGATCAAGTCGCCCTGCTTCTTCGGGATCGACATGCCGACCAAGAAAGAGCTGATCGGAGCCAATATGACGGTCGAGGAGATCGAGAGATACCTCGAGGTCGATTCGCTTCGATACCTCTCGCTGGAGGGGATGTTGTCGATGAAGTCGCTTCCGGATATCGGTTTCTGCGCCGGCTGCTTTTCCGGCAAGTACCCCATCCCGGTGCCGGAGATCAACGGCAAGTTCCGGCTGGAGTAGTGTGCTGCTTCTATCAGGCCTTGCTCGCCGTCGGCGAGTGTGACCTGACCGAATCCTACCAATGACAATAAGAAAAGGGCTGCCAACCGGCAGCCCTTCGTAATTTGTCCATGTACAACTCGGCCTACAGGAATGCAAAGATGGCCTGACGGGTAAAGTCGAGCAACTGCTGCGGGAACAGCCCGAGGCCGATCGTACCGAATGTCGTTATAATGAGTGCCAGGCCAACGGTTGCCGGCACAAACACCGGCTTCTGCGCCTCGGTGACATCATCGAAATAGCAGGTCTTGACCACGCGCAGGTAGTAGTAGACCGACAGGAATGAGTTCAGCACACCGATGACCGCAAGAGTGATGAAGTTCGACTCAACCGCGGCCCGGAAGATATAGAACTTACCGAAGAAGCCGACTGTCGGCGGGAAGCCCGAGAGGGCAAACATGAACACCGCCAGCAGGACCGCGATCCACGGCGCCGACTTGGATAACCCGGCCAGTTCCGAAAACTCCGATTGCGCCCCCATCCGTGTCTCGAGAAGCGCGATAATCGCAAAGGCGCCGAGATTGAAGAACGTGTAGGCGACCACATAGAAGATAGCCGCCGAAATCGCCTCCTGGGTGCCGACCGTAATCGCGACCAGAATGTAGCCGGCGTGGGCAATCGATGAGTATGCAAGCATGCGTTTGACATTGTCCTGCCGCAGCGCCAGGATATTGCCGATTGTCATCGTCAAAACCGCCAGAATCCAGAACGCCTTGGTGACAAGGGCGACATCGGCGAAGCCGTACAGGAAGATCCGCAGCAACACGGCCACCGCGGCCGCTTTCGGCGCAACCGAGAAGAAGGCCGTCACCGGGGTCGGAGCGCCGTGATAGACATCGGGGATCCAGGCGTGGAACGGCACCGCACCGACCTTGAAGCCGAAGCCGATCATGATCATCGCCACGCCGGCGTAGAGATACATACCGCGACCGGCCGCGATATAGTTGAAATCGGTAACGACCTGGCGCAGATTGGTGGTGCCCGATGCGCCGTAGATGAAGGCAATACCCATCAACAGGAAAGCGGTGGCGAACGCCCCCATCAGGAAATACTTGATTCCGGCCTCGTTTGATTCGAGCGAGCGACGGTTGAAGCCGGCCAGGACATACAGCGGCAGCGACATGACCTCGAGCCCGATAAACATTACCACCAGGTCGGTGGTGTTCGCCATCGCCATCATGCCGATCGCCGAGATGGCGATCAGCACGAAAAACTCCGGCTTGTCGATCCCGCGCGATTTCATGTACTGGCCGATCAGCAGTATCGAGAGGACCGAGGCGACAATAAAGATCAGTTTGAACATGACCCCGAAATTGTCGCAGGTCACCATCCCGGCAAACCCGGAACTCTGGTGGCCCCACTGGCCGAGCGCATACGCAAACGCCGCGATGAACCCGACCATGATGATGCCCGGCGCCAGCACCGGCATCCGCCGCCACGGTATGAACACCATGACCAGCGACGCTGCAATCAGCAGCGCCAGTTCGGGCGCGATCAGCGAGAAGTCCGGATTAACCGTTGAAACGTAGTCGACCATAGATTCTCTTTACGCGGCGACCGCCGCGTCTCCTAAAAGCCTCAACCACCTCCGAAGCCGACCGTGATGTCGTTGCCCTCGACAATGACCGGCACCATCGCTTTGCCGCCGGTCAGTTCGAGCACTTTGTCCTTCATCTCCGGCTGCTTGTGCACGTTGATTTCGGTGAACTGCTTGCCCTGCTCGGTATAGTGCTTCTTGGCGGCCGCGCAGTACGGACAGCCGTCCTTCGTGTAGATCGTGATTTCGCTCATCGGGTGACTCCTTTCTCGGTTACTTTCTGAGAAAGACCTGCACCCTCCCGAAGCGCCAGCGTGCGCTCGTCGATTCGTTCCAAGTCTTGCTTCGCCTGCCGTGTCTGTTCGATATGGGCGATTACCTGCCGGACGGCCGGTTCGGTGCGCTCGAACAGCGGCGTCGGGTAGATGCCGATGAAGAAGATCAGGACGACCAGCGGGATCAGGATAATCCGCTCACGCCAGTTTATATCGGTAAGCTTTTCGTTCTCCGGGTTCGTAACCTTCCCGAACACCACCCGCTGGTACATCCAGAGCATGTAGCAGGCGGCCAGGATCACACCAGTGGCGGCAAAAACACCGTACCAGACGTTGGCCTTGAAGGCGCCCAGCAGGATCAGGAACTCGCCCACGAAGCCGTTGGTAAACGGCAGCCCGATCGACGAGAGCATGACGATCATGAAAAACGCCGAGAAAACCGGCATCACTTTGCCCAGCCCGCCGAACTCCGCGATCAACCGGGTATGTCGTCGCTCGTAAATCATCCCGACCAGCAAAAACAGCGCGCCGGTAGAGATACCGTGGTTGATCATCTGAATCACCGCTCCCTGCACCGCCTCCTGATTGAGAGCGAACAGCCCCAGCATCACAAAGCCCATGTGTGACACCGACGAAAACGCGACCAGCGACTTGATGTCTTTCTGGACCATGGAGACGAGGGCGCCGTAGATGATTGCGATCACCGACAGGATTGCGATGTACGGCACGAACGTAGCGGTGGCGTCGGGGAACATCGGCATGGCAATCCGGATGAAGCCGTACGTACCCATCTTCAGCAGCACGCCAGCCAGGATCACCGACCCGGCGGTCGGCGCCTGCACGTGCGCGTCGGGCAGCCACGTATGGAACGGCCACAACGGCACCTTGATTGCAAAGGCCAGGGCAAAGGCCACGAACAACCAGTGCTGCGGGTTGATCGCAATCGGCATCTGCATCAGCTTGAGCATATCAAACGTGTACACACCGGCGAAACTGTGATACTGGAAATAGAGATAGAGAATCGCCACCAGCATCAGTAGCGAGCCGAACATCGTGAAGAGCACAAACTTGATGGCGGCATAGACCCGCCGCGGCCCGCCCCAGATGCCGATCAGGAAATACATCGGGATCAGCATCACTTCCCAGAAAATGTAGAACAGGAAGAGATCGAGCGCACAGAAGACACCGATCATGCCGCTGGTCAGGATCAGCATCGAGACGAAAAAGCCCTTCACCCCTTCCGTGATCGAGCGCCACGAAGAGAGGATCGCCAGGATGGTCAACACGGTGGTCAACACGATCAGCAGCAGCGAGATACCGTCGATACCCAGGTGGTAATGAATCCCCAGGGAGGTAATCCACGGTACGTTGACCGTCAACTGCATCCCGGCGCCGAGCTTGTCGAACTGGGCATAGACAAACAGCGACAGGATAAACGTAATGATCGCGATGATCAGCGCGACGCCTTTTATCGTCTCCGTCTGCTTCGACGGGACAAAAGCCAGAATGATGGCGCCAACCAGCGGAGCGAATATGAGAGGTGTCAACCAGTCCATAATCTATCCAAAAATAAAGTATGCTACGAGTACGATAACGCCGGCGACGAAGACCGTGGCGTAATTACGCACCTTGCCGCCCTGGACATAACGCAGGACCTCGGAGATGTCTCGGCTTATCACGGCCAGGCCGTTGATGGTGCCGTCAATAATCACCACATCGACAAACTTCCAGAGGAACAGCGAACCGTTGACAATCGGCCGCACCACCGTGGCGCCGTAGAACTCATCGACGTAGTACTTGTTTGCCAGCAGCGTCTTCATGCCGCTCATCTTCTCGGCCATCGCGGTGGCCGCCTCGGGCTTCTTGTTGTAGAAATGCCGCGCGACGAAGATCGCAATGATGACCAGAATGACCGAGGCCGCCATCAGCGCCCACTCCATGCTGGTGTCGGCGCCCGCTGCAGCCAGGGCGTGTGAAGCCGCCTGGTGGCCCGGTCCGTGCACCACCGGCGCCAGCCATTCCTCGAAGTAATTGGTCACACCGAAGATGTGCGGCATGCCGATATACCCGCCGATCACCGACAGTACGGCCAGCGCCATCAACGGCACCGTCATCGAGCGCGGCGACTCGTGAATATGCGAGCGCGTGTGTTCGTCCATCCGCTCTTTGCCGTGGAACGTCATGTAGATCAGGCGGAACATGTAGAAGGCGGTCAGGCCGGCGGTGATGAAGCCGACCAGCCACAGCAACCAGTGACCGTGCTGCGACGAAAACGCTTTCCAGAGTATCTCGTCCTTGGAGAAGAAACCGGACAGGCCGGGGATGCCGGCGATCGCCAGCGTGGCAATCAGCATCGTCATATACGTAATCGGAAGATACTTTTTCAGGCCGCCCATTTCCCGCATGTCCTGCTTCTCGGACATGGCGTGGATCACCGAGCCGGCCGCGAGGAATAACAGCGCCTTGAAAAACGCATGAGTCATCAGGTGGAAAATACCGGCGCCGAAAGCCGCCACGCCGCAGGCCAAAAACATATACCCGAGCTGACTGACCGTCGAATACGCCAGCACCCGTTTGATGTCGTTCTGCGCCAGACCGATTGTCGCGGCGAAAAAGGCCGTCGCGGCGCCGATGATAGCAACGACCATCAACGCATCCGGCGCCATCATGTACAGGACACTCGAGCGGGCGATCATGTACACCCCCGCCGTGACCATGGTGGCGGCATGGATCAGCGCCGAAACCGGTGTAGGACCTTCCATAGCATCGGGCAGCCACACATACAGCGGAATCTGGGCCGACTTACCGGTCGCTCCGACAAAGAGCAGGAGACAGGCCGCCGTAATCAGCCCGCCGCCGGCCACAAACATGGCGGGCGCCTGCTCCATCACCGTCTTGAATTCGAGTGAGCCGACCTGCCAGAAGATGATGAACATGCCGAGCAGGAACCCGAAATCGCCGATGCGGTTGACGATAAACGCTTTCTTGCCGGCATCGGACGCCGACTTCTTGTGGAACCAGAACCCGATCAGCAGATAGGAACAGAGGCCAACCCCTTCCCAGCCCACGAACATCAGCAGGAAGTTGTTCGCCAGAACGAGCGTGAGCATGGAGAAAGTGAACAGGTTCAGGTAGGCGAAATAGCGGCCGAAGTCCTTGTCGTGGTGCATGTAGCCGGTCGAGTAGACATGGATCAGGAAACCGACCCCGGTCACCACCAGGATCATCACCGCCGACAGGGGATCGAGCAGGAAGGCTATATCGACGTGAAACGAACCGGCTGCAATCCAGGTGAACAGCACCTGTTCGATTTCCCGCGCCGCCGGCGGCAGAGATCTCAATTCAAAAAAGAGCAACAACGACAAGACAAACGACAGACCGACCGAAACGCATGCGACAGCCGACACGACCGGCCGCGGGAGCTTGCCGAGTAAAAGACCGTTGATGAGAAAGCCGAGGAGCGGGAGCAGTGGGATCCAGAACAGATATTCAGACATCGCCAGGGCTATCCTACCACTTTAACAGATTGTAGCGGTCAATGTTTATAGTTTCTCGATTTCTATATATCGTAATGATCATCGCCAGCCCAACCGCCGCTTCGGCCGCCGCCACCGCCAGCACCAGGAATACAAAGACATGGCCGTCCACCACGCCCAGCGCTCGCGAGAAGGCGATCAGGACGAGATTGGCGGCATTGAGCATCAATTCCACCGACATAAACATCACGATGACATTGCGTGACACCAGCACGCCGAACGCGCCGATACCAAACAGGATCATCGCCAGCATCAAGTATGCATGAATCGGGACCATCGCCTACCCCGCCACCGTATCGATAGGTTGTTCATTCCTGTTGTCCGGTGAGGCCGTTGTCTTACGCGGTTCGGCCGACTCCCGCCGGGCAATCACCACCGCGCCGACAACAGCGACCAGCAACAGCACGCCGGTCAATTGCAGCGGATACATGTAATCGGTAAACATCATCGTCGCGACTGTCTCCACCGAACCGAAGTCCGGGTTCTTGCCGACAATCCCGGTCGGGACCGGCGGCCAGATCACACGGTCCACGACGAAATACAATTCGACGACCATTAAGACCGGCACGGCAACCTTGGTGAACCAGCCGAGCGGCGGCAGGCTCGCCGAGAGTTCCGGATTGCTTCGCAGATTGAGCAGCATGATGACAAACAGGAACAGCACCAGGATAGCGCCGGCATAGACCACGATCAGGATCGCCCCCAGAAACAGGGCGCCGAGCTGGACATACACCACCGCCTGCGCCACCAGGGAGAGGATCAGGTACAGCACCGACGCCACCGGGTTGCGCTGCATGATCATCATGGTGGCGCCAAACACCGCGACTGCCGCCGAAATCAGAAATATGGCATAATCCAATGTCATCGAGTCGCCTCGGGAGTCCCATACACCTTGCGTACACGCCGAAGAATCTTCTTGAACGGGTTGTCCTTGCGCGGATGCGGCACGAGCATGTCCTCTTTGGTCCAGATGAACTTGTTGCGATCGTCGGCAGAGAATTCATACTCCTGGCCGAGGAAAATCGCCTCTTCGGGACAGGCCTCTTCGCAGAAGCCGCAGAAGATACAACGGAGCAGGTTGATTTCGTACACCCGGGCCTTGCGCTCGCCCTTCTCGGTCTCTTCCGGCTCCATGTAAATGGCATCCGCCGGACAGGCGGCAGCGCACAGGCCGCAACAGACACACCGCTCGGTGCCGTCGTCGTACCGCTCCAGATAGTGCTTACCGCGATACCGCGGCGCCATCGGCTTCTTCTTGCGCGGATAATCAAGCGTCACCGGCTTCTTGAACAGATGCTTGAAGGTCACGTAGAACCCCTGCGGCATCTTGATGACGACATTACCCAGTGCTTTGAAAATCTCTTTCATATCGACAAACCTATGCTGTCACCTTATTGCCCGGAGAGCACCACCCAGACCGCCGTACCCATCGTATTGGCAATGGCCAGCGGGAAGAGCACCTTCCAACCGAATTGCATCAACTGATCGTACCGGAACCGCGGGAAAGTCGCCCGCAGCCAGATATACAGGAACATGAACAGGAATACCTTGATCAGGAACCAGATCACCGGGGGCAGGAACGGACCGTTCCAGCCGCCCAGGAAAAGCGTCGCACCGACCGCCGCGACACCCAGCATGTAGGCGTACTCTGCGATGAAAAACATCGAAAAACGCATCGAGGAATACTCGGTGTGATACCCGCCGACCAGTTCCGACTCTGCCTCGGGCAGGTCAAACGGCGCTCGGTTCGTTTCGGCAATGGCACACGTAATGTACAGCAGGAACCCGAGCGGCTGCTTGACAATATACCAGTTGCCGAAAAAGACCCAGGACTCGGCCGCCTGCTGGGCGACGATCTCGGTAAGCGACAGGGTGTTGCCTATAATGAGGATACCGATAATCGACAGGCCATAGCTGATTTCGTACGAGATCATCTGCGCCGACGACCGGATCGCCCCCATCATCGAGTACTTCGACGGCGACGACCATCCGGCGAGGACGATGCCGTAGACGCCGAGCGATGTCATCGCGAAGATATACAGCACGCCGATATTCAGGTCGGAAATCACGCCCGGGATGTCGTAGCCGAACCAGGTGAAACCGTTGGAAAACGGGACGACAGCGAAGATCAAAATCGCCGGCACAAAGCTGGCCACCGGCGCCAGCGCATACGTAACACGCTCGACATTGTCCGGGACAAGATCTTCCTTGAAAGCCAGCTTGACGGCGTCGGCGAGCGGCTGCAGCAAGCCGTACGGCCCGGCGTAGAGCGGGCCGACCCGGTGCTGCATATGTGCGACCACTTTGCGCTCAAGATAGGTCGAATAGGCACAGGCGGTCAGGACCGCACTGAGCACCATGAAGACCTTCACCGCCGTGATGAGTATCATTTCGAGCATCGCTTAGTCCGCCACCCTGGTTATCTTCACCCGGTTCACGCGCTTCTTGCGCATCAGCAGCGAGTTTACCTGCGCCGACGAGAAGTTCCTCGGCAGGAAGACCGCGTCGGTATCGAGATAGTCGGAGACCTTGACGGGGACAATCACTTTGCCCGCCTCGGACTCCACTCGCACCGAGTCACCCGCCTTGACATCAAGCTTCGCCGCCAGCTCTATCGACATTTCGACATACGCCTCGCTCACGAAATTCGACAGCGAGGGGGATTTCTCGGTCAGGTGCCCTGCGTGATGCGGATCATCGCCGACAAAGACCGGAATCGTATACTCACTATCCGCCGCCGCGTTGTCAAACGAAACCTCAAAATAGTCATTCGGCCACGGCAGGACCGCCTGGGCCGCCAGCACCTCCGCTACCTCGCGACGGCGCTCATCGGCCGACTCAAACAACGGTTTGTCCATCGCCCGGGCCAGCTGCTCGATAATCTCAAGCGCCGGGCGCGAGTGGAACCGTGGCTTGATCGCCGCCTCAGCATGCTGTGTTCGGCCTTCCAGGTTGACATAATCGCCGGCATATTCGGCCCAGCTCGCCAGCGGCAGGACGACGTCGGCGATTGCCGTTGTCTCGGTCTCGAAGCTGTCGCAGACGACCAGGAAGTCGAGTCGCTCCAGGCATTCCCGCGCAAACTCGCGGTCGGGATAGAGCAGCAGCGGGTTGGCGCCGACAACGAGACCGGCGTTGATCGCTTCCTTGTTCATCTGGACCAGCATCTTGTCAGTGGTCAGCGCCTCGTTTTCGGGCCAACCGCCAAAGATACGCTCCAGTTTCGCCTTGACCTCCGGGGCCGGGAACGGCGTCAGGCCAAGCTTCTCAGCGCCTTTCGAGTTGGCATAGCGGGCCAACCGGGCCACCTGCCCCTTGTCGGTCAGCCCGAACAGGCGATTGAGATTCGCGATCGCGGCCGCAATGGGCTCACGCTCGGCGCAGCGAGCGACCAGCTCTCCCACCAGGAACGTAACCTGCTTACCATCAGCGAGTGACCGCGCAATAATCTTGATGTCGTCAAGCTCAACCCCGGCCGTCTCGGCGGCCTCAGCGGCGCTGTTGGGGACTATCTTGTCTTTCAGGCCCGCCGCACGCCCGGCGTCGACCAGCTTCTCCTCGATCGCAGCCAGACAGATCGCATTGACGACGATCTCATCTGTCCCCGGCGCATACACTACATCAACCGAGGCAATATCGGCGTTCTTGACCGCGTACGGATTTATCGTAAAGACCTTCGCCTGGCGGAACATGTACGCCTTGCGCATCCGAAGATACTCATTCGGATGTTCCTTGAGCATGTCGCTGCCAAACGATACGATAACATCGGAGGTGTCGATATCGGCGATCGAAAACGGCTGTGACGAGAGAATGGAATAGGCCGTATCGCCCTGTGCGGGGAGCATCGGGTAGTCGAGCCGATGGTCGACATTGTTGGCGCCGATCGTGACCCGCATGAACTTGTTGAAGGCATGCAGCGACTCGTTATCGAGCTGCGGGTTGATCAGGCCACCGATACACACATTGCCCTTGGTATCATCGATTTCGGTCAGACGACGAGCGACCAGGTCGATCGCCTCTTCCCATGAGACCGGCACCTGCTTGCCTTCCTTTTTCACCAGCGGCGTCTGCAGCCGGTCCTCGGCCATAACATACGACCAGCCGTAGCGGGTCACATCGGCAATCCAGCCGTCATCGATATCGTCATTGCGCCGCGACGTGCAGCGGAAAATCTTCTGCTGGTGGTCTTCCTTCCATAGCAGCGTGTTGGTCCCCGACGATGTGAACGGGCAGATCGACCTGGCCTGCTTGGTAAGCCAGACACGAATCTTGTAGCGCCAGTCGGTGTTGGTCAGGGCGCCGACCGGACAGATCTCGACGAGGTTACCCGAAAAAGGATTGCTCACCTCGCGGCCGGGCGCAGCGTTGATCTCGGTAATATTGCCCCGCTCGAAGGCGCCGAGATCATACTCGCCGAACGCCTCCTTGTTGGCCCGAACGCACTTATAGCACAGGATGCAACGGTTACGGTTGAGGATGATCTCGGGGCCGATTCGGACATCGTCGAAGGTCGTGTGAACGGCGCCCTCGGTGAACCGCATCTTGAGAAAGTCATAGCGGCTGTCATCAAAGCCGTGCTTGAAGGTCAGGTCCTGCAGATCACACTCGCCGCCCTTGTCACAGGTGGGACAGTCGAGCGGATGGTTGGCCAGGATGAATTCGATCACCGCCTTGCGGCCGCGCTTGACCAGGTCGGAATCGGTGTGGACGACCATGCCATCCATCGCCTCGGTGGCACAGGAGACAGCCAGCTTCGGCATCTTCTCGATTTCAACATAACACATGCGACAGGCGCCGACCGACTTCAGCTTGGGATGCCAGCAGAAGGTCGGCACGTGGATGCCCATGCCGAGTGCCGCTTCAAGGACAGTCGTCCCCTTGGGCACAGTGACTTCCTGTCCGTCAATGGTCAGCGTGACGGTGGGCGCCTGTTGGGCAGTCCGGGTATCTTTCTTCGTCTCAGTAGCCACCGGTCATCTCACTTGAACTCATGGGTGTTGGCACACGGGCACTTCTTGTGGTCGATATGGTATTGCCACTCGTCGCGCCAGTGCTTGATCGTCGACTGGATCGGCATTACCGCAGCATCACCCAGCGGACAGATCGTCCGGCCGAGGATATTGCCGCAGAGGTCGTCGATCTTCTCGATATCCCCCGGACGGCCTTCGCCGTGCTCGATACGGGTAATCAACTGCTCCAGCCAGCCCGTCCCCTCGCGGCAGGGCGTGCACTTGCCGCAGGACTCATGCCGGAAGAAATGGATCAGCTTCATGATCGACCAGACTATACAGGTATCCTCATCGAGCACGATAATGGCGCCCGAGCCGAGCATCGAACCGACCGACGCCAAAGATTCGTAGTCAAGGCCGACATCGATCATGTCCGGCTTCAGATACGGCGTCGAGGCGCCGCCCGGAATGACCGCCTTGAGCTTCTTGCCGTTCGGTATACCCGCGCCGTATTTCTCATCATAGATAAGCGTCTTCAGGTTGAAACCGAGCGGGACTTCGTAGTTGCCCGGACGGTTGACGTGGCCGGTGAGCGAGAAAATCTTGCTGCCGGCCGACTTTTCGGTCCCCATCGTCTTGTACCAGTCGGCGCCGCGATTGATGATGTGCGGGACCGCGGCAAGGGTCTCGACGTTGTTGACAATCGTCGGGCTGGCATACAGGCCCGCGACAGCCGGGAACGGCGGACGGATACGGGACAGCCCCTTCTCCCCTTCCAGCGAATTGAGCAGGGCGGTCTCTTCACCGCAGATGTAGGCGCCGCCGCCGGTGTGCACGACCATATCGAGGTCATACCCGCTGCCGTAGATGTTCTTGCCGAGATGACCCTTCGCATACGCCTGCTTCATGGCCGCCTCGACCTGGTCGATGCAATGCCCGAACTCGCCGCGAATGTAACAGAACATCAGGTGGCTGCCGATCGCGTACGCGCCGATCGCCATCCCCTCGATCATCGCGTGCGGGTCGCGCTCCATGATCACCCGGTCCTTGCAGGTGCCCGGCTCGGACTCGTCGGCGTTGCAAATCAGGTAGCGCGCTTTCGGCGAGTCTTTCGGGACAAAGCCCCATTTCATGCCGGTCGGGAACCCGGCCCCGCCGCGGCCGCGCAGACCGGAGTTTTTGACCTCGGCGATGACTTCGTCGGGTTGCATCGACGTCAGCACCTTCTTCCAGGCGACATACCCACCGTGCTTCTCGTAGGTGTCGACGTTGTGCTGCTCCGGGTCTTCGACATACCGGAACAGATGAAGGTCGTCGCTCTGGGCGACCTCGGCTGCATTGGTGATGACGGGCGAGTAGAAGCTCATGCTTTAGCCTTCAATTCCTCGAGGATCTCATCAACCTTGGCCCGGGTCAGGTTCTCGTAAAAGTCGTTGTTTATCTGCATCATGGGGGCAGTCGCACAGGAGCCGAGACATTCCACCGATATCAGCGTGAACAGATTGTCCGGCGTCGTCTCCCCTTTCTTTATCCCCAGCTTCTCTTCGAGATAGCCGATCAGACTGTCGGCCCCCAGCAGCGCGCAGGAGATGTTATGGCAGACCTGGATCAAGTACTTCCCACGCGGCGCTTTCGGAAACATCGTATAAAACGTCGCCGCCTCGGCGATCTCGACATACGGAATCCGGGTCGCCCGCGAAATCTCCTGGTAGATCTCGTCGCTCAGGTGGCCGACCTGTCGGTAGGCGATGGTCAGCGCCGGCAGAATAGCCGACTTGCGCTGCGGGTACAGCTTTACTTTTTCCTTGATCGCCTTGACGGATTCTTCGGTCAGAATCATCGGTCAACTTCTCCCAACACGATGTCAATCGAGCCGATAGCGCAAACGACGTCGGAGAACAGGTGCCCCTCCGTCAATGCCGGCAGCGCGGCCAGGTTGATAAACGACGGCGGTCGCACCCGGACTCGCGCCGGTTTGTTGCTGCCGTCGCCCTGGATATAGAAGCCCAGCTCGCCCTTGGGTGATTCGATTCCGGCATAGACGGCGCCTTTCGGGGCCGGGAAACCCTCGGTGATGATCTTGAAGTGGAAGATCATCGATTCCATCTTGTGCAGGACATCCTCTTTCGGCGGCAGCACCACCCCCGGCACGTGAGCGCGGAATGGTCCCTCCGGCATACCGTCCAGACACTGCTCGATGATCCGCAACGACTGGCGCATCTCCTCCAGCCGAATCAGATAGCGATCGTAGGCATCGCCGTTCCTGCCGATAGGCACTTCGAAATCGAAATTCTCGTAACCCGAATACGGGTTGTCCTTGCGAAGGTCGTGCTTGATACCGCTGCCGCGAAGCATCGGGCCGGACAGCGACCAGTTGATCGCATCCTCGGCCGAAATCACCGCCACATTTTTGGTGCGGTTAATGAAAATCTGGTTGTTCGTCAGCAGCGTTTCGTAATCGTCAATACGATCCGGGATCTCCTTGATAATCTGGCGGACCCGCTTGTCGAAATCCGACGGAAGCTCCTTGGCCAGGCCGCCGATCCGGATATACGTTGACATCATCCGCTGCCCCGCGCAGGCCTCGTAGATATCGAGAATCATCTCGCGCTCGCGGAACGCATACAGCAGCATCGACATCGCCCCGAGATCGAGCGCGTGTGTGCCGAGCCAGACCAGATGCGAGTTCAGGCGTGTCAGTTCGGCCAGGCAAACCCGGGCCCACTTGACCTTGTCCGGCACCTCGATATCCATCAGCTTCTCGACCGCCAGGCAGTAGCCGAGATTGTTCGACATCGGGGCGAGATAGTCCATCCGGTCGGTACATGGAATCGCCTTGTAATACAGCTTCGATTCCATCGTCTTCTCGATACCGGTGTGCAGATAGCCAATCACCGGCTTGGCGCGGACGACCGTCTCACCGTCGACATTGAGCTCAACACGCAGCACGCCGTGCGTCGACGGGTGCTGTGGGCCCATATTTATGTGTAGGTCTTTTTCCTCAATCGCCATTACTTGATCACCTCCGGCGGATCATCCTTATTCCAGGAGAAGACCGGCTGCTCCCAGGTCAGCGGGTAATCTCGCCGCAGTGGGTGCCCCTCGAGTTCATCGGGGGTGAGAATCTTGGTCAACTCGGGGTGGCCCGTAAATGAGATCCCCATCAAGTCCCACACCTCGCGCTCGAGCCAGTTGGCCGACTGGAACAAGGGAGTAAGTGAGTCGATCTCGGGATTGTCCTCGGGCAGACGCACCTTGACGAAGAACCGATACTTGTGCTTCAGGGAATAGAAATTGTAGATCACCTCGAACCGGCCCTCGGCCATTTCATCATCGTGGCCGTACCAGTCGACCGAACAGATGTCCTTCAGATAACGGACATCGAGATCGGCATCATCCAGGAAAGCCTGGCACAAATCCACCAGTGCATCGGGCCTGATGAAGAAGGACAGATCATCGCGGAAGGTCTCTTCACGGATAAAGGCATCGCCTACCGAGCTGTTGATGAATTCCCTGAGCTGATCTTCAAATGCCATCGCTTGTTCCAAAATTCACAATAGACGTTTTCAAACGTGTCGCTCTGGCGCTGCTGTGGTCGGCTTACCCGATCTTGCGGCCCCACTCTTCGCGGGAATCCTTCAGCGACTCCTTCTCTAACTTTTCCTGGAGTTTGATGATGCCGTCCATTAACTGCTCCGGTCGAGGCGGGCAGCCGGGGACATAGATATCAACCGGGATGATCCGGTCAACCCCCTGCAAAATCGCATAGTTGTTGAACACCCCGCCGCAGGAAGCGCAGGCGCCCATCGAAATGACCCACTTCGGGTTCGGCATCTGTTCGTACAGCGTCTTGACCACCGGCGCCATCTTCATCGACACCCGCCCGGCCACGATCATCAGGTCGGCCTGGCGCGGCGACGGCCGCAAGACCTCCATGCCGAACCGGGAGAGGTCAAAATGCGCCGAAAACGTCGAAATCATCTCAATCGCACAGCAGGCCAGACCGAAACCAAGCGGCCACATCGAGCGCTTGCGCGCCCAGTTGACCATCTTGTCCATTGTGGTCAATATGATTGAATCAGGAATCTTCTCTTCTAACCCCATTTGAGCGCTCCGCGACCAAGTTCGTAAATGTAGCCGATGAGGATGATGAGCACAAAGACCGAGGCTGCCAGCAAACCGTAAGCACCCAGGTCGCGGGCCACTATCGCGTAGGGCAGCAGGAAGATAACTTCCAGATCGAAGATGATGAAGGATATCGCGACCAGGTAGAACTTGACCGGAATCGGATCCTTGGTACTGCCGACCGGATCAATTCCGCACTCGTAGGGTTGCCCCTTCTTGCCCAGCTTGGTACGCTTGCCGAGCAGGATCGAGGCGCCTGCCATCACGACCGCCAGCACCGCGGCGACAACCAGCAGAAACAGTATCGGAAAGAGTTGTTCAAACATGCCCATCTGCCTCACTACGTTACCGGGGCCTAAACATAGCCCTCACACTAACTTTAGTACGTGCCAAAGTCAACATCTTTTTGGAAAATTCGCCCCCGTTTACGGTGCCCGAAGCAGGTCCCGAGGCGCCCTCGATTGCGCCTCTAAGGGGAAAGCGGACAACGGCTTGCGCGATTCGTCCGGAATGCGGGCCGGGACTAATCGGATCACTGGCGGACAGTGATCGTGAACTCCGAAAAGGCCGGGTGAGACTCGACCGTTTTCAGCGCCTGTTCGCTGTGAAACCGACCATACGCGGTCGAATAACCGTACAACTTCACCCGTCGTTTGTCCGGATCGACCTCTATCCAGCCCCCGCCCCGGATTTCCAGCGAGTCATCGAAAACCTCGACCAGATCCGGCTTCTTGACCCAGGCAGTCGGAATGTCACGGTCCTGACAGAAGCGGTCAAGCAGCGCCGCGTGATAGCGAAAACGATCAACCGGGCCAAAGACCAGCGACACCAGGTCATCCTGCTCAACCAGCACGAACTTGGCGACCATCGCCGGCGGCCCCGCCGCCGACAGGTTGCCGTCACCACTTAGATCAACTACTTCGGTTTTCATGCGCTTTCATCCAGGAATCGATCTCACTCCGGCTGCCGATACGGATATGGTTGGAGAAGATCCAGCACCGGCCCTTCTTCCATGCCTCAACCCGATAGATACCAGGATGTTCCACTGCGAAGTCGAGATGGTCTGAGGTCGTCTCGAGAATCGTCCGGCCGTTGCCGACCAGCTTCAAATCGGCCGGGTCCGCCAGCCGGATATGCAGATGCGTATTGTCGACTTCATCAAGCTGCCCGCCGATCATCGCCTTGGACGAGCTCCCGGTGGCATAGAACTCAAACGCATCGGCATCCCCCCACCGGATATTGGACCCAAACGCCCGGCAGTCGCGCAGGGCGCCGTAGACCTGCCGTCGCGCTACCTCCAGGTCAGTCGACAGCGGCTCCGGAAGAATCAGGTGGGTACGCAGGGTCCGGAAGTGCGTCTTGTAAGGAAAGATCCGGAACGTAAATGGCCCCAGGCCGACCGGGAAAGCGTGCGCATCGGCCGACGCGATCCCGACACATTTGCGCTGCAGGTTCAGCTCGTCCCATTTGCGAAAGACGCGCTCGGTCGGACCATACATCGACTTGCGCGGCGACCAGATCATCACCACCCGGTTGGCCTTGGTCAACCGTTCCATCCACTCCGACATCTGGTTCCACAATTCGATCCCGTCGACATCGTCGTTGGACCAGTCGGTCCACTCGTACGGCGGGTACTGGGCCATCCGATCCCGAACCTCGTCGGGGTGCGCCATGATCCCCAGGGCGCCATCCCTGCGAGCCGCGGCGACATATTCGTAGGCGTTCATCTCGTTGGGGTAGACGCCGGGGGAATCAAACACCAGGAAGTGGTTTTTGTCCTCAACATCGTTATGCTCATACCCGATCAGCACCAGGCACCTGCCGTGATAGCCCTCCTTGCCGGCCTCGCGATTGCTCAAGGTCATGTGGTCGGCGAACAGCAGGAAATCGCAGCCACAGTCCTCGCCGATCTTCGCGACTTCTTCGAGTGTCTTGGTGCCGTCCGACTCGGTCGTATGGACATGGATCACCCCCGAGTAATACCACCAGTCACCGTGCTGCCGGGGCATCGTTCACCTGCCGTGTTTCGGGTACTTTGCGAAATATGAATAAACCAACTATCATCATGATTGCCAGTGAAAGGACTGCCAGTTTATACGGCAGCCAGATCGCATCCGGTGGCAAATTCAGCAGCTCGATCGTCGCCTGCCCCAGCGGCTGGTCGGGGTGGAAGAGATACACGATCGCGGTCCAGATCAACGGCCCGACCACGGCGGCCGCCCGCCCGGAAAGGGCAAACAGACCGAAAAAGCGGCCCAGCTTGTCATGCGGCACCAGCTCCCCGAGCATCGGCCGCGTCGTCGTCCAGAGGCCACCGAGCAGGACGCCGACCAGCGAGCCGAGCATCCAGATCACGGTCTTGTCTTCGACAAACACGAAGATCAGCAGCGCCAGGATCCAGCCGACCACAATCGCGTTGATCATCTTCTTGAGCGACATCCGAGGCGCCAACCAGCCGATAACAAACGAGCCGACCACGGCCGAGGCGGTCGAGATTATCAGAAACAGCGTGATTTCACCATCCGCCATCCCGAGCACCAGCGAGCAATAGAGCCCAATATTAATGATGACGGTGGCGACCGCATCTTCGAAAAAGTAGTCGGCGATCAGGAAACGAAGCACGCCCGGGTACTTGTTGGTCTCGCGAAGGCCGTCCCAGACATCGCGGTAACCCGCCCGGATCGACATCGGCCCCGGCAGCTCTTCCTTGCGCTCCCGCACCCAGATAAAAATCGGCAGGGCAAAGACCAGAAACAGCACAGCGGTCGGCAAAAACGCCGCATCTTTGCCGCCACCGGTGAAGCCGGGCACGTCCCAGCCGAACATCTCGCCGGTCACGAACGGCAGCACCAGGATCATGCCGATAATCGAACCGACATAACCCAGCGCCACGCCCACACCGGAGACGAGTCTGGCCCGCTTCCCCTCCGCCACCGAATACAACAGGGCATTGTAAAACGGCTGCCCGGCCTCGTAGGCGAAGTTGGCGATCACGAACAGGAGGATCATGACGAACAGCATCGAGGCCGGCACGATCGCCAGCAACCCCACCGCCACACAGCAGGTCAGCGTGAACAGCAACAGGAAGAGCTTCTTGCGAGTGGCGTGATCGGACATGGCGCCGAGCGCGGGCAGCAGAATCGCCGCGAACAACATGGAGATGGAGAACGGGATATCGTAGTACCGGTCGCCGTAGCCGAGGTCCTCGACGATATAGCGCTTGAGGTACAACGACACGATATTCATCGAGTAGATCGTGTTGGCGAAGTCGTAGAGCGACCAGCCAATCACATCGCGCCGCCAGAGCGAGCCGGTTCGTTCGGCCACTACAGCCCCAGGTCGGTTGAGATCGTCTGCATCCCGTCGCGCACGAGCACGAGGAAATCACCCAGCTCGAGCCCGAGATTGCTGCAGGCCGCCATGTTTTCCCGGGTGGCGCCGGCCGCGAACCGCTTCTCTTTGAAGCGGCGCAGCATGAACTCTTCGTCGATCGAACTGAGCTTCTTGTCCGGATGCATCAGGGCGCAGGCAACAATAAACCCGGTGGTCGGATCGACCGAATACAAGGCCCAGTCGAGCTTTGTTTCGCACGGGATATGGCCCGGGTGGGCGTGGATGGCATGCCAGGCTTCATCGGGAATGTCGTACTCACTCAGCCATTCACGAGTAATATAGGTGTGCCGGGGATGGTCATCCTTCGTGTCGTGATAGTCCAGGTCGTGGATCAACCCGACCAATCCCCAGTAGTCGGCATCCTCGCCCAGTCGTTCGGCTACCGCCCGCATCCCGGCCTCGACTGCCAGGATATGCTTGAGCAGGTTGTTCTTGCCGATACGCTCGACCACCATGTCGTAGGCCTGTGCGCGTGTCAGTTGCTGTGCCATGGTACTGTAATGTGCCTGATGTTTGCGGACCTGTCAAGTAGAGCCTGTTGCTCCACGATTCCGAACGACTTTAAATCAGTCCAGGAATTCCCAGACAAAACCGTAGGAATTGAATCGCCCGATGAAGCTGTAGTTCTCACGCCCCTCGTAAACCCGATTGAGCAGATTCTGGAAGATATAGTGGAACCGGAAGTTGCCCATCTTCAGTGACAGCCTGGCGTTGAAGACCGGGTCCTGCCCCAGGCCAACTTCGAAGTAACCATCGTACGACGACGTATACACCACCTCGCCATAGGCGAACAGGTGGATCAGCTTCTGCGGCCAGTAGACATGCAGCTCCGCGCCCGCCCAGACTTGGTAGTCGGGCGCGTACGGCCGGGTCTGCTCGGCGTAGATCTCGTACTCGGTGATGTGATACGACCCGCCACCGCTGAAGCGAATCAGATCGGCGACCTTGAATGATGGCGCGACAGCGACGTTCAGAAAGTCGATATCACCGTTGACCGGACTGAACACCCGAGCCAGGCTGCCATTGATTACTTCGTTGGTGACCCGCCAATCGATCCCATCGATAATCCGCCCACCGGTCACTCGCACATTGATATTGGCCCGATCACTCCCCAGCTCGATCAGGCCCGAGCCGATCAGCTGCTTTTCGACTTGCAGGTCTTCATTGCCGCGATCACCATAGTTGAGGGTCCCGGCCGGGTAGATCGTCGCCCGCCGGAACGGCAGGTGCAGCTCATGCAGGGTCGGTTCCCGCGTGGCGAAGCCGGCCGAGAACATGGTCAGGAGTCGGTCGCTTTCGCGAAGGACCAGCACGGACGCATCCGGCAGCAGGTCGAAATCATCGCTCCAGCGTGTGCCCGCCCGGGCGGCATAGCGCCAGCCGTCGGAAAGATCGGCGACACCGGCATAGGCGCCGGCACCGGTGCGCTCGTAGGAGTTGAAGCCTTCGTCGTACTCGAGCCAATCGACCGTCAACTCGGTCATGAACGCCCGCTGACCGGACACCCACTGGCGCAGCGCCGTGGCGCCATGGCCGGTCTGGTTGAATTTTGCCAGATAGCTGCCAACGACATCGGCGCTCTTGCGCAGGTGGCGATAGCGGAACTGCCAGTTGGCAGTCTGGTCGCTGTTGTTCCATTGCACGCCTAAATCGGCCGAGCGATCGAACCGGTCCCGGTTAAGCACCACCGGCGAGATGTCCGGTTGGACACGGAACGGCCCCTCCCGATCATACAACCGACCCCGTGCGGTAATGGCGATCGGCCCGGAGATGGGGACATAGAAATCAGCCGTGTAGTGGTAGGCGTCATCGAAACTCTGCAAGAACGGCCCATCGGCATTGCGGTAGCCGAGCGAGAACTGCAAGTCGCGGCCGTCACGGAACTTCCGCAGATACCTCGCCCGCGCGTATGAGTAGCCGTAGCTGCCCTTGTCGACTAAGAACGCACTGTGGGCGTCGTAATCACCGTACTCTCCCGGCAGCGTGAGCAGGGTCGCCACGGCCTGATCGGCGCCAAACACGGCGCCGGCCGGTCCCTCGAGGATATAGACCCGTTCGTCGAGCGCGGTCGGGATATCATTCATGTCGATCAACCCATCCGGTTCGACAATATGCTCGAACGGATCGACCGGTCTCCCCTGCGCCAGGACGCTGGTGCGATCACCCGAGAGAGTGTATGGTCGCACCGTCGTTCGCATCGGCGTCACCTGGTGCTCGACGATGAAAAAGCTGGGATCGAATCGAAAGTAGCCGCCGGCATCGTGGAAGAAGGAACGATCGATCACCTCCGTGCGATCAAGTCGCTCGGGCGCAAAGTAGCGGGTCAGTGAATCGAGATACGCCACCGGCGCGACATACTCGGCCAGCTCTTCTTTGCGTTGCTCCTGGAGTTGCTTATAGCGCTCTTCGAAACGCTGCTGGAGTTGTTCGGCCCCGGAGAGCGTGTCTGAATATGCCGTGTCAGGCGGCAGAGCCGTATCGGCCAGGCTGTCGACCAGAGTCGAGTCACCCACCAGCATGGTGCTGTCGACCGCCGTGCGAGTGGTGTCGACCGTATCCTGCGTCGACCCGGCGCCGGCAAAAACCACTGCCAGCAGCATGCTTGTGACAAGTCTCCTCATACCGCAACCCGCTCTCTCGCATATAAGTGCTTCGTGATACCGAAAAGCAACGGGAAAGCGATCGCATTGCTGACAAGCGTCCAGAGCATGAAGACCAGTCCGGCCGTGAAGCGGGGCCAGAACGGCTGATAAACCCAGGCATCCGCGAAATTCACCGGCAGATAGTAGAGCACCGTGCAAAGACCGGCCGCACCGACCATGACGACCGCCTGTAGTCCCAGCGAGCGACGGTGCCAGTTGCCGTGTCGAAACAGCCCGCCGATCACGCCGCACAGCGCCATCCCGACCACCTGCGCGACAAACACAACCGGGTCAGCCGGGCCGAATGGATTAAGGGCACTCCACAATCCCATACCGATAGCGCCAACCAGCAGGCCGGGCAGGAGTCCCCAGAGAAAGCCCGCCGAGAAGACGACGAAATACATCAGGTTGACATTCGGGATGTACGTGCAGAGCCAGGCCAGCACGTAGGCCAGAGCGGAGAAAAGCGCGATCCGGGTGAGCAACCGGGGCGCGTCGGTCATCGGATAATCGCCACCTTCACCTTGTCCTCGGCCAGCAGCTCCGTCTTCTCCGCATCCGAGTACAACCGGGCGAAGGCAATATAGGCGCCCGAGGCAACCGATTTACCGGACTTGTTGTTCATGTCCCAGTCGATCACATACGTCGCGGCGTTGTCGATCTCATCGACCGGCGAGGTGACCGTCCGGTCAATCGTCGTCACATACTCTCCGGCGATCGTGAAGATGTCAACCGTCGCACGCGGGAAGTCCACTATCGGAAAGGCGGTCGAGTCGGTCTTGATGCGGAACCGGAAATGCACCACGGGATCGCTCATCTGCGCCACCACGGCCGGATTCGGATACGGCGTCATGACCATCGATGGCACATTCACCAGCGCCGAGTCGATCACACTGCTTTCCAGAACACTGTAGCTGAAAAAGGCCGAGTCACCAAACTGCTTGTACAACGTCTCCTCTTCAGAGGCCGGCGAGATGATGTACAGAATCGAGCGGAAACGGGATGCATCCGGTGTTTCCTGATTGATGAAATTTCGATTCGAGGTCACCGGTAACAGGATCCGGTCGACTTCAAATGAATCCGGGTCATTCTCTAACTGTGCGACTATCGACAGCCCCCATGGTCGGGCGAAGCCGTTGGTATCGTGACGCAGCCGGACGGCAAAACCGGTGTCGATTCGATTAAACTCGGAGAAGATGTCCCAGCCGGTGGTATCGACTACCTCGACCGAATCGGTGCACGAGGAATCCCCGAAAGAACCGGAGTTGCACTCCCAGAAACGCGGCTTGATTCGTGACACGGCTTCAAACCGAAGATAGCTTGCCGCGTTGTGCTCGGGCGTGTACTCACTCTCGTTGGAACTGACATCTACGGGATATCCGAAGTACCGGCCGATCTCTTCTTCGGGGATCTCCGGGTAGTTGGCGCCCTCTTCATACCCGAACCCGTTTGGCGCCTTGTCGGCCCGCTCGCCGGTGAAGTAGTTCCACAGGGCAAACTCGCGGAATTCACTCGCCCAGCTTTCGGTGCCGGCCGAGGCCGAGTCGATTATCTGCTGCGCGGCTATCTCGAAATCCGGTCCCGCCCCGCGCTCGCTGCATCGCTCCCAGATTGACCGAACGATGTCAGGACCGTAGCGCTCGACCAGGTAGACCGTGAAGATTGCCGAGGCGTACGGGTGCAGGTCGAGGAAATTGCGGAACTGCTGGATCGAGCTGCGCGGATTGCCGAAGAAAACATCGAGATACGCATAGTAATCATTGATCTCATCGTAGATCTGTTCTTCCATCCACACCGCCGACATCTCCATCCAGTAGCGGGCGGCAAAAACCTGGCCCTGGCCAAGCGATTCAAAGCGGGTTTCGAAGTAGTCATAGCCGAACTGTACGGAATGGAAATACTCATGGGCAACCGTCACCCGCACCGCTTCCAGCGGATTGTCGCGGTAACGTGACAGATGGTCGTAGTCATTGTCGAGTTCCATAAACGAGGTTGCCTGCTGGAAGAGCGGCGGCCCCTGGCCGAGAATGATCGAGTCCGGGACAGTCTGGCCGTAGATGAAATCGGGCAGATCGCGCACGTAGATGTCGTACCGCGCATCACCACCCTCCGGATAGAACGAGTCGTCAGGCGGCGGGTTGTAACCGAGCTCGTTGATCATCGTTTCGTGCACCGAATCGGCGATCATCGCCATGCCCTCGATATAGTCCGGCACACCGTCGTTATCGGAATCGACGTTCGGCTGGTAGACAGCATCAAACGTCGTGTCGGTGTTGGTCCGGGTATAGTGTATTTTGAAATGGCCCCCGGGCGAGTCGTACGTCAACTCCAGATTGCTCGGGCGCGGGTTGGCCAGCATGGCAGCGGTGGCCGCCCGACGGTCCTGTGGCGCCACCAGTTTGAAGTCCATCAACATCGGTGTGCCGCATTTGAGCCCCGGGTGATCGCCGTGGACATGCTCCTCGAGCGCTTCGGCCAGTTCCTCCGAGGGCTCGTCGGCCTGACCCAGCAGCCAGAGACCGTTTTGGATGATCTGTTCCGACTGTTCCGGAGAGAAGGGATTGTCGGCAGCAGTTACCGGCAGCGCCCAGGTCAGCGCCGCGATCAAGAAGATGAAGTACCTCACGCTCGGCCTCGTATATCCTGAGATCGTTGTTTCAATGCATCGAGAAACGCCATCGGCACCTTGTCCGCGCCGATTATCGCGCTGCGGCTTTCCCGGCCGTGAAAATCGGAGCCGCCCGACAACAGCAGATTGTACCGCTCGGCCAGTTGCCGTGCCCGCTCGACATCGCCGGCACTGTGCGAATAGTGATGAATCTCAATTCCATCAAGCCCCAGCTCCGCCAGCATCGGCAAGTGCTCGTACATGTCATCGATAAACGGATGCGCCAGTACCGCCACCCCGCCGGCGTGGTGCGTCAACGTTATGGCCTCTTCCGGCGTCATCTTCGCCTTAGCGACGTAGGCCGGGCCGGAATTGCTTATGTATTTGCGGAAAGCTTCCTCGTAGTGGTGGACCGCACCCGCCGCGACCATCGCCTCGGCGATATGCGGGCGGCCGATCACGCCATCGCCGGCCGCCTTCTGTACTTCTGCAAATGGTACCTTCAGGCCGAGTTCCTCCAGCTTTTCAACTATCAAGCGGCCCCGCCGTTCCCTCTTTTGTCGAAAATCCTCGATCTGCCGGTTCAACTCATCGTGGGCCGGATCGAACAGGTAGGCCAGCAAGTGAACATCGCGATCGCCGATCCGGGCCGACAGTTCAATCCCCGGAATAAGCTCCGGGTCGCCCTCCTGCAGCAGTGCCGCCACCTGCCGGTAACCGTCGAGCGAGTCGTGGTCGGTTACCGCAAAAGCAGCCACCCCGGAGCGGCGGACCAGATCGAGCAGTTCTTCGGGCGACTTTTTGCCATCGGAACAGGTCGTATGCAGGTGCAGATCGATTGTCGCGGTCATGCCTCACAGTGCGGCTTCGACCGTCGAACGGATCTCCGACGCCACCTGCTCTCCCTTCTTGCGCAGCGATTCCACCTCGGTCTTCATCTTTTCGACATAGCCCTTATCCTCGAGCGACGTCAGATTGATCTTCACGTTGTACCCGGCGCCTTCGATTGCCGCCTGGCCCATCAGGCCGGCCACACCGGCATCGGAGATTGAATTCTGGTTGCCCTTCTTCGCCACCACCAGGGCCAGCTCCATCGCCTCGAGCGACTTTTGCATCACGGTCAGCGGGATATCGGCAGCATGCTTGGTGGCATTCTCGAGCGTCTCGCCGCCTTCCTTAAAAGCAGCCATGACCGCATCAAACGCTTCCTTGTCTTTTTCTACCAGTCCGGTCAGCTCCGCCCGGAGATCATCGGCCCGGTCGCGTACCTGCGACAGCTCATCCTTGACCTCGGCGTACTGCTTCTTGCCGACCGTCAGGCGGCAAACCATCGCCGCCAGCGCTGCCGCCAGCGAACCGGCAAAGGCCGCCACCGAGCCACCGCCCGGCGCGGGTGAAGACGATGCGACATCGTCGACAAACGTATCAGCCTTACCGGCGCCGCCGCCGGCCTGACGAAGCTTCTCTTCGAGAATCTGCTCCTTGGAAAAGTTCTCCAGGCGCAGGAAGAAGTCAGCACAATCGACAATCGCATCGTTGGGGATCAGGCCGACCACCTCCGACGAGGTGACCGGCACACCGTAGCGTTCGGCCTCGCGGCGAATCGTCTCGAACACCCGGAAGACCGGGGTCTT
>WJMS01000136.1 GCA_014727815.1 candidate division GN15 bacterium | reverse complement strand
GGGCAGGGCTTCTTCGGGCGAGTCGGCGATAAACATCGGCACACGATTGACAAACTCGGCAAACTCTCGATCGGCTTCGCTCATCCAGTCGGCCAGTTGACTGCAGAACGTTTCCGGTTCACACTGTCCCCGCAAGGCGAGCGAGACTGCCCCCGCGATAGCAATCGAGCCGGCGTCGCAGCGGAGATCCCGGTGCGTAATCCAGCCCTGCTGACGGGCGACCCGGATCATCTCGCCGGGACGATTGCCGAGCAGCATGCCGACCGGTGCGGCTCGCATGGCCGTGCCGTTGCCGGCTTGCGGCGGTTCACACCCGGCCTCCTGCCAGGGTGTTCCGGCGGCAATCCGATACATGGCGGCGGTGCAGGCGAGCCCCGGCCCGATCACCAGATGCTGCTCGAACAACGGCCGTAGCCGACGGGCGTAGTCATTGCCGTCAAATTTTGGGTACTCAGTCAGGCTGGCCAGCAGCTCCCGGGCCATCTGGGAATCATCGGTATACTGGCCAAACCCGAACCCCGGGCTGACGGCCTTCTCGTACCAGAGCGGCTTCATCCGGCCATCGAGATAATCGAGACAGTCATCGGATCCGCATCCTTCGACCGGATGTCCGAGCGCATCGCCCACACACTGTCCCAGGAAGCAGCCGAGAAACTTGTCGAACGGTATCGGCATGGTAGTGTCCCCCGAAAAGGTGCACGCTGTGGTGTCATATCGGCCTATCGCCGTACCCCGAACATACTCGCTGCACTGCCGCGTGCAAGCGCATTGTCAGCGCTCCAATACATTCTCGTCCCGACCCATCGATCATCAGTGCCAAAGTCGGTTCGGAACACCCCAATCGACCACACGTTGCACAGAATAGACAACGGCGCCATTCATTCCTCTCAGGATTCGATCATCCAAATGCACCGGCGCGTGATGATTCTTGAAGACGGGAGTGTGACGGTATGTTTGGTCGCGGTATCAAACTCTTCAAGTTGTTTGGCTTTGAAGTCCGCATAGATCTGAGCTGGCTGATCCTGGCCGCCCTTATTACCTGGTCCCTGGCCCGGGGACTGTTCCCCCAGTACTACACCGATCTACCCACCGCCGCTTACTGGTGGATGGGTATTGGCGGGATGGTCGGGCTGTTCGTGTCGATCGTGCTGCACGAACTGGCGCACTCGATAGTCGCCCGACAATACGGAATTCCGATGCATGGGATTACCCTCTTTATCTTCGGGGGTATTGCCCAGATGCATGATGAACCAAAAAGCGCCAAGGCGGAGTTATTGATGGCGATTGCCGGGCCGATAGCCAGTGCCGTCATCGCCGTAATCTTCCTTGCGATTGACCAGGCCGTTGCCGCGGGCGGCTCCACGCCGCTGCGCGGGGTGCTGATCTATCTCGGTTTCCTCAACCTCGTACTGGCCGGCTTCAACATGCTGCCGGCGTTTCCGCTCGATGGCGGCCGGGTGCTGCGCTCGGTACTCTGGGTCTGGAAAGACGACCTGCGCTGGGCCACCCGGATCTCATCAAAAATCGGGTCCGGTTTCGGAATCGCCCTGATCGTGCTGGGCGTGATCAACTTCGTCACCGGCAACTTTATCGGCGGCGTGTGGATGTTTCTTATCGGTATGTTCCTCCGGGCCATCT
The DNA here is from genome assembly GCA_014727815.1 of candidate division GN15 bacterium. Lineage (GTDB taxonomy): Bacteria > Zixibacteria > MSB-5A5 > GN15 > FEB-12 > WJMS01. Next base: position 29,730 of record WJMS01000136.1, on the reverse strand, counting down.
CCCAGCAGGCCTACCAGCAGTTGCTGATCCGGAAATCGCTCGAGGGCGAGTCGATCGAACGCTTCATGCGGACCAACCCGGTGACCGTGCCGCCATCGATCTCAGTCCGCGATTTCGTCGAAAAGTACGTCTACGAATACCACTTCAAGTTCTTCCCGGTGGTCGAGGACTCCAAACTGGTTAGCTGCGTGAAAGTCGACAGGGTCAAGGACCTCGACCGCGAGGAATGGGACAGCAAGACGGTCCGGGATATCGCCACCGAATGCAGCACCGAGAACATGACCGAGCCGGGTACCGATCCGGTGAAAGTGCTGGGCCGCATGCGGAAGTCGGGCAACAGCCGGATGATGGTTACGCGGGGAAGCGAGCTGGTGGGGATAATCGCCCTCAAAGACATGCTGGAGTTTCTCTCGCTGAAGGTTGACCTGGAGGAGTCGTAGAAATATTAGCCTCCGCTAACTATCTAAGTTATTGGTGCATGGTGACGACATGAGGCGCGAGATATGTTCGTGCAACGAATTCGACTCAAGCAGCCTCTGTCTTCGACTTTTTGCTTGCCTTGGATGGCGAGTTGCCCTATGCTAACCAAGTCCGGTAACAGTAAGAAGTCCAGGAGATTGCTTATGACGCCACTGTCCCTTACGCCCAGCCAGGAAAACTATATCGGCTGGCTGTTCCGGCTGTCGCCTGATGGCCCGGTTCAGGTGAGCACCGTGGCCGAGAAATCAGGGGTCCAGCTGCCGAGCGTGACTCGCGCGATGAAGGGGCTGGCCGATCTCGGTCTGGTCGACCGCAGAGCATACGGGCGAATTCGCCTGACCGACAAGGGACGTCGCGTGGCGCAGGAGATCGACCGGCGGGATCGTTGCCTGATGGCGCTGCTGGTTGAAGTGCTCGGTCTGCCGAAAGAGCAAGCTGCCCGCGAAGTGCATCGGCTGGAACATACGGTCAGCGCCGATGTGCTTCGTCGATTGGAAGCCCTGGTTGACTTTGCGGTCTCCTCTGAGGCCTGGATACGACGATTGCGGTTACGGATCGACGCCTCCGGTGATACCCTGACGGCGCCGCCGCCAGTGGCGATTGGTCAACACAGTATCCATGTCGGACTGGAGAACGAGACGTAAGTTTATGCACAGAAATAGGATTAGCGGTGGCTAAGTATTCCCGGCTAAGTTTGCGAAGGGTCGATCCGAGGGTGCTGGTATGCACATCCTGACGGGTATGATAATCGCCGCTCTCATGGGCAAAAAGAAGCCTGGCGCCGGCTCGCCGCTGTATGGGCCGAGCAGCCCGGTCCGACTGAGTCATGCCGTCCCCGGCCGGGCCCGGTTTCATGTTGCGGCCCTCAGACGGTCGACACGCAAAGCCGAGCAACTGGCCGAACAGCTTCGGCGAATCGAAGAGGTCTTCAATGCCAGCATCGATTCCCGCACCGGCAGTGTTCTCATCCGGTACAACTCCGATAAGGTCACCCCCGACCTGTTGGCCGCAGCGATTATCCGTCTGCTGGGGCTCGAAGAACAACTGAAACGGACCCCGCAGCCGGCCCTCGTTACACAGGCCCGTCGGGTCGGCAATGCGCTCAACAGCGCCGTCTATGACACAACCGGCGGCCTGGTCGATCTGTGGAGCCTGATCCCCCTGACATTTGTGGTGCTTGGTGTGCGCAAGATCATGACCGATCGCGCCAGCCTGCTGCCGACCGGCGTCACCATGCTCTGGTGGGCTTACGGCTCACTCTTCCGGGGAGGGCACGCCAACCAATGAGTCTCAAGGGCGCCATCCTTTCGCGCATGTATGCACCAAAAGTGCGCCATCGCCTGCCCGGCCGACTGCGTCTGAGTGTGCCGCTGCTCAAGCGGGTGCCCGAGGGACGGGAGTTCCTGGCGAACAAGCTCGAAGAGCTGTTCTTGCTTCCTGTCGGGGTCGAAACGGTCAAGGTGAGCTTTGTCAGTGGCAGTATCCTGGTTGCATACGACGTGTCGGTGATGGGCGAGGAATCGGTATTGCAATGGGTCGGCAGCCTCTGGCGTCTCATCGGCGAGCACTATGACCGGCTCGAACAGCTCACTCCCGATCGGGTCGACCTGGTCCTCTCACGAATCACGCCGCTCTTGCAGGCGGCTCTCAATGAAAACCACTCCTTTGATAAACGGATAGACGTGCCCGACGATGTTTGGTCGTAAGCAACAGCCGCTGCTGCACTGCGATATCGTGCACGACCTGCCCGGTCGCGTGCGTCTTCGCTGCCGTGCCCTGCGGTACCTGTCCGAGCAGGAGCATGAACTCCAGCAACGGTTGCAAGATCGCCCGGGCATTCGCACGGCCCGAGTGACCTGTCTCACGACCGGTGTGCTGATCGTATTCGATCCGGAGGCGATGACTCTGGCCGATGTCACCGAGACGGTCCAGTCGGCCATCGGCAACTACTCGCTTATCGCCTTCAAGGCCGAGCGGCTCGAACTCGCCCGTCAGACCGTGCAGGAGCGGCGGCTCAACGAGGAGCCGCTGCGGGAGATGGTCACGCGGGTAGTCGTGACGACTGTCTCCCTGTTGTTTTCCTTCCGACGACCAACCAGCCCGTCGGCGTCGATTCTCGGCCGCTTCCTGACCATGCCGGCCCTGACCTCCCTGTCTCTGGCGCTGCCGATTCTGCGCAGCGGTACCGAGTCGCTGGTGAAAAGCTTCCGACCCAATGCCGACACCCTCAGCGCCACGGCTATCGTGGCAAGTATCCTGGCCGGGCGTGACCTCTCCGCACTTACAATCATCTGGCTGGCCGATATCGCCGAGTTGTTGACCGCCTATTCGATGGATCGCACGCGCAAGGCAATCCGCGAGATGCTCTCGGTGGGCGAGGAAGAAGTTTGGCGGTTGACCGACAATGGCGAGGAAGAGCGGGTGCCGCTCGAGGCGCTTCGCCCCGATGATCGCGTGCTGGCCGGCGCAGGCGAGAAGATCAGTGTCGATGGCTTCGTGGAAACGGGCGAGGCGTCAGTCGATCAGGCCTCGATTACCGGCGAGTTCATGCCCGCGCACAAGCGCAGCGGCGACCAGGTCTTTGCCGGCACGGTGGTCAAGAGCGGGCGAATTGTCGTGAAGGCCCAGCAGGTCGGTGACCAGACGGCCGTCTCGCGCATCGTGCACATGGTCGAGGAAGCCTCCCATCGGAAAGCCAATATCCAGGCGTTTGCCGACCGCTTCTCGGCGGCCTTGATACCGGTCAATTTCCTCCTGTCACTGATCGTTTACCTGGTCACGAAGAACTCCGGTCGCGCCCTCAATATGTTGATTATCGACTACTCGTGCGGCGTGCGTCTGTCGACCGCAACTGCCATCGCCTCGGCCATCTGTACCGCCGCACGCCATCGCATTTTGATCAAGGGCGGCAACTACCTGGAGCTGCTCGACCAGGCCGATACGCTTATTCTCGACAAGACCGGGACCCTCACCGAAGGTACCGCACAGATTACCAGCGTCGTGCCGCTCAATGACAATGATGAACGGCGGGTGCTCGAGCTGGCTGCGGCGGCCGAAGAGGTGTCAAGCCATCCGATGGCGGTCGCGATTCTGGAGAAGGTTCGTCGCAGCGGCTACAGGATACCCAAACACACTAACTCGCAAACGCATGTCGCCCGCGGTGTCGAAACCAGTGTAAACAAGGCCCGCGTGCTGGTCGGCAACAAGCGATTCCTTGAAGACAACCGTGTTGACCTGACGCCTGCGGTCGACCACGCCGGCCGGCTGGCGCGACGCGGAGAGAACATCCTCTATGTCGCCCACGGCGGAGAACTGGTCGGGATTCTCGGCGTGCAGGATGTGCTGCGCGAGAACATGAAGAAAGCGCTCAACCGGCTGCGCTTCTCCAAGATTGATGACATTATTCTGCTGACCGGCGATGTCGAACAGAATGCCGAGATTGTGGCCAGCCGCATGGCGATGGATGGCTTCCGGGCCGAGCAGCTGCCGGAGGACAAAGCCGAGACGGTTCTGCGTCTGCAGTCCCGCGGCACCCGGGTGGTGATGGTTGGTGACGGCATCAACGATGCCCCGGCGCTGGCGTATGCCGATGTCGGTATTGCGATCGGCGCCACCCGTACCGACATTGCCATGGAGGCCTCGGACATTACCGTGGCCGGCGACAACCCGCTGATGATCCCGTCGGTTATCAACCTCGGCAAAAAGACCATGAGTATCGTACGGCAGAATTTCGGCATTGCCGTGGCGGTCAACTCGGTCGGGCTGGTGCTCGGGTCGATCGGCATCCTGCCGGTAGTCTGGGCGGCCGTGCTGCACAACGCCACGACTGTTGCCGTGGTGGTGAATTCGGCGCGCATGTTACTCTATGATATTGAGAACGGCAGGTCGTGATGGCGGAGTTGGCGCCCACCATAACAATCGTGCATGAGATCACCGGCCGGGTGAGGTATCGGTTGTCGCACCCGCTCGATGATGCCTCCGCGGTGGAAGCGCGGGTGCGCGGCCATGAAGGTATTGACGCAATCGAGTATACCGACCTGACCCGCTCGGTCCTGGTCAGGTTCGATCCCCGGGCAGTGACCAGCAAGGAACTGACCGTGCGGCTGGGGGTGGCGTTCTCCATGGATCAGGAGTTGACGCCCGTGCGGGTCTTTGCCGGCAGGGAACGCGAAGATCTGTCATCGGTGGCAGTCCTGGCCGGTCTCAGCCTGCTGGCGGCGCTGGCGTGGCGCATGCGCAGCCGGACCGGGCTGCCGGCGCTCGAGTACGGCGGCGGCCTGCTGACCGCGGCCGCCACGCTTGAGCATGGCTACCAGGAGATCCAGGAACGTGGGGAGTTTGATCCCGAGGTGCTCTCGATCGTGTACCTGATAACATCGTTCTTCCGCGGCAATCTGCTGCCGGCCTCGATCGTCACCTGGCTGGCGACATTCGGCCGTCACCTGATCCGTCACTCCGGCCCGGGGGTCGAGATCAAAGCGGTGCGACTGAATGCAGCTTCGGCCGCCGAGCCGGAATACGAGGTGGTCGTCTCACCGACCTCACCGCAGTCCGGCTGGCACCGCCTGCTGGCAGTGCTGCCGAAAGTGCTGCAGGCCGTTGCCGGTGGCGGTGCGCAGGGCGGCCGACGCGGTTCGCTGCTGGGCGATATCGAGCGGATGTCGCTGATGCACGGCGAAGTTATCGATGGGCTTGGTGAATGGCGACACGGTATTCCGGTTAAAATAAAATAAAAGGGATGGGTATCATGAAGAGTTGGACAGGTTCTTTGCAGGTGGCGCTGGCCGTTGCGCTGGTGCTTGTGCTGGGCACGGCTTTGACTTTTGCTCAGGGAGACGACGCGGATGATCCGCAGCAGGTGGTGGTCCACCTTTCGCACTTCTCGGATGATCTCCACGCGGTCACGATGTCGCTTGGACTGGCCGCAAACATGCAGGAACAGGGCGCCTCGGTGACGCTGATGCTTGATCTCGAGGGACCACGGCTGGCCGATAAGCGGCAGTCGCTCGACATGATCTGGGGACACAGTCGCACTGTGGCCGAGTTGTACACGGCTTTTGTCACTGCCGGTGGAACCGCCCTGCTGTGTCCGCACTGCGCCGATCACGCGGGCGTAACCGGAGAGCACGTTCGCGAGGGCGCCAGGATTGCCGAAGAGGGAGAATTAGCCCGGTTGATACTCGAGGCCGACAAAGTAGTCGATTACTAAGCATTGAAGCAGGAGATAGCTAATATGCCTCTTACATCACAACATGTTACCGGCTTTGCGATCGGGATTGGTGTCGCCGCGGTCGGTTTCTATGTCTACAAGCAAAACGAACACGCGGTTGATGACTGGCTGCGCCAGCGCGGCATCGAACTGCCTTCACCGTCCGCCCGTGACTACGGCACGCTGTCGCTTGAAGAGTTGGTTCTGGAAAAGGAGCGGCTGGAAGATATGATCGCCGAGCGGGAGCTGGCCGCGCAGGAAACGGGCAGTCAGCCGAGTCCGGAGTCGGCGATGCCTTCCGAGGGCTGATCGCCCCGGCTGTCGGTGACACGTGTAAGATCAACATGAGGCAACCCCGGCGAGGTCACCTGTATGTGGCCGCACCGGGGTCTCGGTTCGCTGCGGCTGGAGTATCAGCCCCCGAAGAACTGATGGAGCCAGATCAGCCAATCCGGCGCGTTGCCGCCAAAGAGGATGGCGCACAGCCAGTCATGAAGCAGCTGGAACCACATAGGTAGCCCTCCTTGCAGTTAGATGCCCCGCGCGATGTCGGTCCGGGTGGTGAAAAATAGATACGTAAGTACATGATGAAGATACTCTTTTTCGTGTAAATGGCAAGAAAACCGCTCTATCTGGGTCGAGAACTCGCCCAAACGCATCCAATCGTGACAATCCCTGACCCAGTCAGTCTCACGTCGGCCGCCTGACCCCGGTAGCCTGTACCTCGGCCGTCCTCCTGCCGATACCACTTACAAACGGTAAAACACGGTTCAGGACTCTCCGGACCGAAGACGTCAACCACTAACCGAGCGGCAGTCAGTGTTTAACAACGAGACCAGAAGTACTCTCGGCCCGACCGAACACATGCGCTACACCCACTCGGAGTCGAACCTGCCGCCCTCATTCCATCAGAGTGGCCCCAGCCGGTTAGAGATTCGCGATGGCGGCGGTGTCGTTTCGTTGTTCGGCTTGCCTTTCCTGGCAGCGGGGATCTTCCTTATCCTGGCCGGTCTCAAGGTCATCCCGTTCGAAAACGCCGATGAAGTGCCCGGCTGGTTGTACACCGCGCTGGTCTTTGGCGGGATGATCTTCGCATCGGTTGGCGGCGGTATTGCGTTTGGGAGAACCTGGATCGTGATCGAGAAGGCGCAGGGGATGATCGAGCGGCGCAAGGGATTGTTGATACCGATGCGACGGGACAGCATCAACCTTCGCGAATACCAAACGGTGGCGCTGACTCTCGAAACGGGCGACTCGGATTCGCCGGACCAGTACCCGGTAGTGCTCGCGAGCAGTACTGCCGGTGCCCTGAAAATCGTCAATGGTAGAGACTTCGCCACCGCATATCACCAGGCCGTCTATCTGGCCGATTTTCTGCAGTTGCCGATGGAGGATCGATCGACCGACCACACCCGCCGTTTGATGCCGTCGGAGTTCCGGGCCACGATGCGTGATCGGCTGCGGCGCGAAGAAGTCACTCCCGGCCATACCGACAAACCAGCCGACGTGCGCAGCACAGTCGAGCTGACCGGCAGCGAGCTACAAGTCACCGTTCCGGCAAAGCCGTTCAAGCTCTGGCGGGTGCTGCATGTGCTGGCGCCGATGGGTTTCGGCTTCTTCTTGTTGTTGTCACTGGAAGATATTCTGGACGGCTCCGACACACCCGACCCGGTCCTGTGGGGTATGTACGGTCTTCTTCTGTTGCTGCTGGTCATCATACCGGCGTCGAGTATAATCGCCGCCCTGCTTCGAGCCCGGCTGAGCTACTCGCGCCTTACGATCAGTGCGCACGAGCTGGTCATTGCCGAGCGCGGCATCGTTCGTACCCGGACACAGCGCGTGGCCCTGGCCGACATTCTCGATATCGACTACCACACCATGCAGCATCGTCGCGAAAACGCGAGCGACGCTGCTCGCCGCAGGGCCGACAATCGCCACCCGGGTATGGCGACCGACCGTGAGTTGCCCCCGATGGTCGACAAGTTCCTCACGTGGGCGAGCAAGCACATGACGTCAAACGGCATTATCTTCAAAACCCGGCAGGGCCTGCTCACGTTTGGCGCGGGCCTGACGGAGGACGAAGTAGCCTACCTGCACGGGGTAATCCGCGACTGGCTCCGCGAGCACTAAACGGTCGCTGTCCGGTCGCTATCCGGGTTACAGCCGGGAACTCGTCAACTCGACATCCGCACGCGACCAGGCGTCATCAAATCGTGCGCTGACCCCGGCCGCCTCTTCTGTTTTTTCCTGGGTATCGAGCGCCTGATACAATCCAAACAGCGCCCAGCCGTTCTCGGGCAGCCTGCGAAGATCCTCACGGTAGACCCGCTCGGCCTCGGCTGCCCGTCCGGCTTCCAGCAACAATGCGCCGAGTGTGTGTCGCGCCGAACCGTACCACGGTGGCGGTTCGTAATATCCCAGCGCATCCTGCGCCGCGACCGCATCGCGCGCAGCGGCGATCGCGTCGGTATAGTTGTCCGCGGCGGCCGCGATTTCACTTTCGAGCAGCTTTGCGGCAATACGCAGCACGGTGCGCGTAGTCGTCTCACCCCAGACATCCATCCGATCGACAGCGTCGGTAATCAGCTGGTCGAGGCGCTGCCATTCGGTTCGGGCCGAGTCCGGCTGACCGGTACGTAGATACGCCATCCCCCTGGCGTAATGCCACATCGCGGTGGGGAACTCGAGTTCGGCCGGCGGCGCCGGCTCGTCCAGAATCTCCTGCCACCGTCCGAACTGCTCCAGCACGACATAGCGCAAAGCATGACCCAGGGTTAGCGAACCGTAGCCGGGTTGATACAGGTAGTCATCAAGCGTCAGTTCCCGGATCGTCTCGGTTGCCTCCAGCGATGCCTCACCGCGCCCCTCCATCAGTGTCGTGTAACACAGAAACAGCGCGTTGTGCGGGATATAGCTGATTCGATACATGCCGTGTGCGCCATGCTCATCGAGGTAGCGGCGGTCGGCCGCGATCGCTTTTTCGTTGGCCAGCGATGCATCGGCATACCGTCCGATCTGCATGTAGACATGCGAGGGCATGTGCTGTAGATGCCCGACCGCCGGAACCAGGTCACGCATGCGGTCAGCCTGCGGCTCGCCGCGCTCCGGATGATGGGTTTCCACCGTGTGGATATAGAAATGGTTGGTGCCGGGGTGGTACGGCTGCTTGTCCATCGAGGCCAGCAAAGTCGAGGTGATTTCCTCGCCGGTCGGGTTGGGCGAGCCGTCGGCTTCCCAATAATCCCACGCAGTGGTGATCATTAGCGCCTCGGCAAACAACGCCTGAGCATCGGGATCATCGGGATACCGCTCGGCCAGCTCGCGCATGGCATTGACATACGCCCGATCGAGACTCCTGCGGTTGGCCGGCGGGTTTTGCTCGTAGCGGGTGGTCAGCGCCTCAATGTAGGCGCGCTCCTTCTCGGTGGCGTTGGTGGCTTTTCGTTGTGCGGTCTGCAGCGCGTCCCAGGCCATATCGATCGCCGCCTGTGACATGCCGGCATTGATATGGGGACCAAACGACAGCGCTTCACCCCAGTAGGCCATGGCGCAGTCGGGATCGAGACGCTGCGCCTGCTGGAATGAGCGCACCGCCTCGGTGTGATTGAAACCGTAGTGCAGTATCAGGCCCTGGTCGAAGTAGGCCTGAGCCCGTTCGTTGTTGGTGGTGACCGGGTGGGTGTGATCGCCCAGGCTGTCGAGCAGCGGGGCGCGCGGTTCGGACTCCTGGGAAACGGCAAATGGTGAAGCAAAACAAAGGAGCAGGACGGCGAGCGCGAATAGTCGAATAGGCGGACCTCCACGTGATAGGATGGCTTTGGTGTGTCTACAGCAACGCCGACCGCTCCTGGCGGTTCCGACGGTTCATTTGACGGAGAACGAACTTGACCGGCGCTGCAATCGGATGTTGATTGGTGGGGAAATCGCGACGTACCGCGCACCTGGAACTTACCGCCGGCACCGCCTATCGAATCTCACTTCGCCGAAACGGAGGAAAAGCATGCTGAAGAGAGCCGTCCTGCTGTTGACCGTGCTGAGCTGTTGCACCGCCCTGTTTGCAGTCGATTCGCACGCCCAGGAAGAAACCAAGCCGATACAGTTGGCCCTGCTGGCGCCGGTACAGTTATTCGACGAAGACACGCCGATTTCCGGTATTCGCCTGAATTTGTTGTACGGACGCAACACGCGCGTCAGCGGGCTCGACTGGGGGCTGGTCAATCACACCACCGAGGGACAGTCGATGGGTGTCCAGTTTGGGCTGGTGGGGATCGCCGATGACGGCTTCCTCGGCTGGCAGGACAATTTCGTCAACATCACCAAGGGTGATTTCGAGGGCTTCCAGTGGGGCGCGGTCAACTACGCCAACAACGGCAACGGCCTGCAGCTCGGACTGGTGAACTATGCCCGCACGATGAAGGGTCTGCAGATTGGCCTGATCAATATCATCAAGCAGGGTGGCCAGTTCCCGGTCTTCCCGATCGTCAACTGGTCGTTCTGACCTGTGGCTACGGGCCGATATTGACTGATAGCAGCCTCTGGCTCCGGTTCCTTCAATCGACTCATATTTGCGCAGTAGTGCACGCACCACCTGACCCTTCACCACAACCAACGAGGGCACATGGCTGAATCGACTCCACCACCACAACAACTGAAACGCGAGCTTGGCGTATTCGGCGCCATGATGATGGGGATGGGGTCGATTGTCGGCACCGGCGTGTTTGTCAGTATCGGCCTGGCGGCCGGCGTCGCCGGACCATCGGTGCTGCTCGCCATTGTGGTCGCGGCGATGGTGGCCGTCTGCAATGGCCTCTCCAGCGCGCAACTGGCCGCCAACCACGCGGTCTCCGGCGGCACCTATGAATACGGCTACCAGTTCCTCTGGCCACTGCTCGGTTTCTGGGCCGGGTGGATGTTCCTCTGCGCCAAAAGCGCCTCGGCAGCGACCGCTGCGCTCGGGTTCAGCGGTTATCTGCTGACTGCAATCGGCGGGGTCGAAAGCTGGTTGGTTCCGGTGGCGATCGCCGCGGTAGTGGTGCTCACCCTGATCGTCCTGATGGGCATCCGTCAGTCCAATCGCACCAACATCACCATCGTCTCAATCACCCTCGGCACGCTGATCATATTCGCGTTGGCTCTTGCCCCCGATGCCTGGGAGAAGGGTGAGGTTACCCTGCAACCGTTCTTTGCAGCACCGACTGTCGACCGGGCTCCGCTGGTGGCGTTTCTCGAGGCGTGTGCGCTGATGTTTGTGGCGTTTACCGGCTATGGGCGTATCGCCACGCTGGGTGAGGAAGTCCGCGAGCCGCGCCGGACTATCCCCAAAGCAATCGAGTTGACCCTGATCGTCTCGGCAATCCTGTATATCGTCGTCGGGTTGGTGACAGTCGCAGCAGTCGGGCCGGAGGCGCTCGGCAGGATGACCGAACGGGCTGCCGCGCCGCTCGAACAGGCTGCGCGTCTGCTCGAAATCAACTGGGTGGCGTGGGTAGTTGGAATCGGCGCCATTACCGCCATGCTCGGGGTACTGCTGAATCTAATCCTGGGATTGTCAAGGGTGCTGCTGGCCATGGGCCGTCGGGGCGACATGCCCGGTGCGCTGGCCAGACTCAATGCCGCCGGCGCCACGCCGGTTGTGGCAGTGGCCGTGACCGGTATCGTTATCGCCGCGCTGGCGCTGTTTGGCGATGTCAAGACAACCTGGTCGTTCTCCGCCTTCACGGTCCTGCTGTACTATGCGATAACCAACCTGTCGGCGCTTCGGCTGACCGATGAACAGCGGTACTATCCGCGATGGATTTCGATGGCCGGTCTGATCGGTTGTGTTGCCCTGGCCTTCTTTGTCGAGACAACTTTCTGGGTGACCGGGCTGGCTTTCCTGCTGATCGGCACAATCTGGTTTGTGATCGCCCGCCGTGCCCGGACGAGATCGGAGTAATCGAGTTCCTCGCTAAGCAGCCTGACGAAAGCGACGTTTGATTTCGCCGAAGCTGATCATCTGCTGTCGTTCCTCATCCCACAGACGATACCGCAATGCCTTCAGGCTCTCCAACAGGCCGATCGAGCGCGTCGCCGCTTCGTGGTGCTCCAGTTGACGCTGACAGTTAGGCAGGTTGTAATTGGGGATTCGGGAATTAAGGTGATGAATGTGGTGATAGCCGATATTCCCGGTGAACCAGCGCAGGACGGCCGGCAGCTTGTAGTAGGAACCGCCATCGAGCGATGCCGTCACAAAGTCCCACTCACCCTCGCGCGCCCAGTAAACATCCTCAAACTGATGCTGAACGTAGAACAGCCAGACCCCCGCCATGATTCCCAGGAAGAGGATGGAGAATTGTATGAGAAGATAAGTCCACACACCCATGATCAGACTCAGCCCGGCAGCCATCACCAGGATACCGAGATTGGTGCCGTGAACGCTCAGTTTCTGCCGGCGCGTGGCCTGTCGTCGAACAAACCGGTGCGTGATCAGCAGTATGAACAGCGGTCCCAGGAGAAACATGACAAGCGGATTGCGGTACAGCCGGTATTTCAATCGCTCGCCGCGTGAAGCTTCCAGGTATTCCTCGACGGTCATCATCCAGACATCGCCGTGCCCGCGCTTGTCGAGATTGGCGGAGGTAGCGTGGTGCTTGGCATGACTGGCCCGCCAGTAATGGTAGGGTGTAAAGGTGATGATGCCGGTAATCACTCCCCAGAAGTCATTGGCCTTTTTGGATCGAAAGAAAGAGCCGTGCCCGCAGTCGTGGAAGATGATGAAGATGCGGATCATAAACCCGGCCGCGACAATGAGCACCGGCACAGTAAGCCAGAACGAAACGTGAAGAAGTTCGTACGCGAGAATCCACAGAAGAATGTATGGAACCAGCGAATTGATAAGTTGCCAGATACTCTTGCCCCGAGACGGGCGCTGGAATGAGGAAAGCTCTCTCTGAATCAGGCGAGCGTCGACGTCGGTTGCCGGTGCATCGGTGTCAGCCTTGGCCATGGCCGGGGGCTCCTTCAAGTCTGAGGTGAAACGTCCTGCAGTTCGAAGCAGGTCAAGAAAAAGGGAGACCGGCGAGACCGATCTCCCATGCGATTCTTCGGTGTGTCGTTACCAGGACCGCTTACGGTACCCGCCACCACCACCGCCACCGCGATTCTCACGGGGCTTGGCTTCGTTGACGGTTAACTGACGGCCGCCGAGTTCGGTGCCGTTCAATTCTGCGATCGCCGAGGAAGCAGCGCCGGCATCCGGCATTTCCACGAAGGCAAAGCCGCGCGGGCGGCCGCTGTCGCGATCGGTAATGATGTTGATGTCCGCTACTTCACCAAAACTTGAGAAAGTCTGGCGGAGATCATCTTCCGTTGTGTCGAAAGACATGTTGCCAATGTAGATTTTCATTCTACACTCCACTGTAACACATCCGCATGCGCGAGGACCGAGATGATCCGCAGGCGCTGCGAACGCGCGTTGGTGCGCACTATTGCGCGTGAATTCCTGACTCCGGCTTCTTCAAAGTTCTGGTGATTAACCCAACTCGAGAAAACAAGAACGGGGACTCGGTTACTTTCCCGGGCAAGGTACTTCCGGGGTGAGCGGATGTCAACATGTCTTTTTTGGATCGACATTATAATCAATTGGTTGCATTTTGTCATGTACTGACGACATGACTAGCATATTACCAACAATACATCAGCCGATGAAGCGAAAGGAAGCGTCGGGATGACCTCGGCAGATACCGGGCTGGTCAGGAAGTACGGCCGGCCGCCATACCGGGCAGCTCTCCTGCACGGCGGCCCCGGGGCGCCCGGCTATATGGCCCCGGTGGCGCGGGAGTTGTCGGCAATTGCCGGCATCCTGGAGCCGCTGCAATCGGCTCACACGCTCGATGGGCAGGTGGTTGAACTACGCACGCAACTGGAACAACATTCCGATGGGCCGTCGGTCCTGATCGGCTCTTCATGGGGCGCCGTGCTGGCCCTGCTCCTGGCTGCCCGGCGCCCGGGTTTGGCCGCCAGACTCATCCTGATCGGCAGCGCTGTTTTTGATGCCGCCAGTTCCACGACAATCATGCCCCGGCGACTGGAACGGCTGTCCGCAGATGACCGAAGACGATGCGAAGAACTGGACGCGGCAATGAAGTCGGCGGGGGAGGCCGGTCGAGATCAGATTGCGGCTGAGTGGGGGAAACTGCTGAGTCGGGCCGATCAGTATGATCCGCTGCCCGATGTGTCCGAGCCGATCGAGGTGCAGTACGATGTCCTGAAGGCGGTCTGGGCCGACTTTGTCGCCCTGCGCGACACACCCGGCGCCCTGGAGCGGGAATTCTCTCGCATCAGCGCGCCCGTGCTGGTGCTGCACGGCGAGTACGATCCCCATCCGATTGAGGGGATTCGGCCAATGCTCGAACGGTGTTTGAGCGATATTCGCTTTGTCATCCTGTCACAATGCGGGCACTATCCCTGGCAGGAGAAACACGCCCGGGCGCGATTCTTCGAACTCCTGCGAGCGGAACTGTAGATTCGAACATACTCCTTACGAACAGAAGATCTTCACTTGCTTACCATCGGCATCGATATCGATCGAGCTTTCGGTCAGTGAGCTGATCAGATTGTCGAGATTCTCGCCGGACAGATCATTGAGATCAAACGCCATCCCGTGCTCTTTCAGATGTGAGTTCAACTCGGCTTTGGATGAGCCGGGCATGACCGACCCCAGCTTCACACCGGCTTTGAGCAGCATGATCGGGATCCGGATGTCGACATTTTCGTGCCGATGTCCCGAGCCAGGCTCGTGCTTGACCTTGACATGAAAGAACTTCGGCTTCCGGCCGTTGGCCCTGCCTGTCGCCGCTACCGGTGCGCTTTCGACGGTTGCGGCGTTCTGTTCCAGCGCCGTCAGCAGCCGGTCGGCCTCATCAGCTGTAATCTTGCCCTCGGCCAGCATCTCGAGGATTCGCTTTCTCTCGGTACTCATGACTCATCTCCTTCGATAGTGTGTCATTATCTTCCGTCTAATACAGTACATCTGATGTTGCCCCGCTGAAACAGGTCGGCAGGTCCGGTGCAACCACAACCGAACCGGGTCGGATCCGGGCGAACAGGGCGCCCAGTCGCTCGATTGCCTGGTCGACAGTTAAGCGCCCATCAGCGACCTGATCGAGAATCACCATCGCCTGACTACTCATCATTGCCCCCTTTCTCCAGGGCCGCCACCGCCTCATCGACCGAGATCTCGCCACGCTGGAGTTGTTCGAGGATCTCCTCCCGGCTACCCGGAGCTGTTTCGACCTCCACAAAATCAAGCTTTTCGGAGATCCGGTTGAGACGGCTTTTGACGGTTGGGTAACTGATTCCGAAGTGCTTCTCCATCTGTTTGATTGAGCCGTGGCTTTTCACGAACACGGCCACAAAGACCTGATCTTCGGCCTCGAGCCGAGCCAGGGGCGGCAGATCAAAGGCGCCTTCGATAGCGATATCCTCACCCTCAATCCCGACTCGTTCGATCCGGATTGACTTGCCCCGGGTCATTGATGTCAGATATGCCCAGTCTTTCTTCATGTCGTCCCTTTCGGAATAGTTAATTCAGTATACGCAAAATATTATGAAAGTGTCATATTTTTTTAAATAAATTAATATGAATACCCATTTCAGCTTGATTTCGCTCTGATTATGCATGTTCGAACGAAATCGACCCGTCACGTGTTACAAAGCAGCGGAAAGGACTCGAATTCTATCAGCCATTAGCCGAAGGCGGTTGCCGCCGAATCACCATCGAACCGGCCCGGGTTCTCGTTCCAGCCAACCGAAACGACCAGTTTTCCACGGAGGGAAAGATATGCAATACAGCGACTTCATCGGACATGTCCAACATCGGGCCCGGCTCGATTCCCAAAACGATGCTGTCCGGGCTACCCGCGCCACACTACAAACCCTGGCGGAGCGGATCGGTGGCGGCGAGCCCGCCGATCTGGCCGCGCAACTGCCCGGCGAAATCGGCTACTACCTCACCAACGATACCGGCGCGGACCCGTTTTCAGTCGATGAGTTCATTAACAGGGTGAGTCGACGGGCGGAAGTAGAGTTTGCGACAGCTCGCAATCACGCCCGGGCGGTCTTTGATGTCATCCGCGACGCCATCTCGCAGGGGGAGTTCGAGGACATTCGGGCACAACTGCCCGATGACTACCGGGAGTTGTTTGAAGCGCCGAAGTAGTCCGACTCCCGAATGTCAGGCCGATTTTTCTATTAGGACGGCCGTCACCGCGGTATGATTTTTGGAGTTAAGAACGGACACCGTGCCGCAACCACGCCTTCGCTCAGTCCTTAGACCGTACTGGAGGCAGACATGGTACAGGCAGACGTCACCGTATCCCGGCAGCCGCTGTTTTCCGAGTCTCAGCGGCTCACCCAGCCTTGGGTCTGGATTCTCGTGGTTCTTATTGCACTGCTCGCTTTCTGGTCTTTCATCCAGCAGATCGTCTTCAATCAGCCGTTTGGCGGCAACGCCGCCCCGGATTGGCTGCTCTGGACTTTGCTGGCCGCATTCGGAGTTGGCCTGCCAACCGTGCTGGCGATGGCCCGGTTGGACACCCGGGTCTACCGTGATCGCATTCACCTGCGTTATGTCCCGTTCGCCTCGAAGTCAATCTCGCTCGATATGATTGAATCGGTTGAGGCACGTGAATATCGTCCGTTGCGCGAATATGGCGGCTGGGGATTGCGATGGTCGCCGTGGGCCGGGTCTGCCTTTACGGTATCCGGCAAGCACGGTGTGCAGCTGGTGTTGCAGGGCGGGCGACGGTTCTTGATCGGATCGCAGCAGGCCGAACAACTGGCCGGCGCAATCAAGAAGGCACAGTCACACTAACGCACACAGCCGGCCGAGACACTCCGACCGGCTGTCATTGCTGGCCTCTAGTTCTGTTTCTTGGCGTCTTTGGGCCGGTCCTCCAGCAGGAAGTCGACCGAGTACGTAACCCAAATGGCCACCGGCTTACCATCGACTTCGGCCGGCGTGAACTTATTCTTCAGCGCCGCTGTACGCGCAGCCTCATCCAGTTGCGCATTCCCCGAGCTTCTCGACACCAGTGCTTTGCGCACCGTGCCCTGTTTGTCGACCAGGGCCTGGATATACACGCGGCCCGTGATTCCAGCCGACTTTTCTTTCTCCGGGTATACGGGCTGTTCCATGTGGGTTAACTCCGGCTGCTTGTCGACTGCGACAAAGTCATGCCGACCGGGCAGTTGCTCGGCCGAATCGGCCTTCGTGTCGCTGTCGGCGGCCAGCGCCGCATGGTACACGAGCACCACCGGAGCAGCCAGGGCAAACATCACCAGCGACAACAGCAGCAACCATCGGCCACGAGTCGCGATCGTGCGCGTACGTTCGGTTAAAACTGACATCAGCCTTTCCTCCATTTGAGATCTCCGGGCCATGCCGACCCCGAACGGTATCGGGCCGGCAACACGACTGCGCAAGGTGCGCAGTTCATCCAGGAGATACTGCGCGTAGTATTCGCTGTCGCCACCAGATGCAATGACCATATCGTCACTGACCAATTCTGTTTCCAGCAGGAGACGGCGGCGGGCCATGTGGACCAGCGGGTTGAACCAGTTGATCGCCACGAGCACCACGCCGAGCAGGTTCCAGAACGTATCGCGACGACGAACATGGCTCAGTTCGTGGATCAATACCAGGCGAAGGCGATTGCCCGACCACCACTCGGCTTCACGCGGCAGCACGACCGTGGGCCGTACGATGCCGCCCACAAACGGTGTGGCGGTACCGTCCGACACCCGCAGAGCAAAGGCGCGGACTCCAAACCGGCGCTGCAGCCGCTCGGCTGTTCTCCGGATGTACCCCAAACCAACAGGATCAGCGGACCGGACCAAACGAGCTGTCATAAGGAGTCCGAACCCCGTTCGGATAATCATCACCGCCACTCCCATCAACCAGATCAGCATCGCGATTGCCAAAACCAGTGATGAAACCGTTGGCTGCTGCGAAGCGCCGGCCGAGTCGGATGCGGCGGTGATCGTGAGCAGCGACAGCACATCCGGGGAAAGCCCGACTCCGGCCGGAAGGCTCAGTGCAGCCAGACCGGCCGACAGGCATGGCAGCAGGAGCGATGTGACAACCGTCAGGCGCATGACGAAATCGCGGTAGATCGGCGCCATTGTCCGACATCCCGCTACAATCGCAAGTGACAAGCCCAAGAGCAGTGACACCGCTGTCGTATGGAGGGCCAGCGGCCACGCCATCTCGGCCAGGAAATCGATGAGCCACAGAGCAGCATGTGTCATCCGTTCTTCTTCCCTTTCTTCTCGTCGATCAGCGCCTGAAGCCGGGCAATCTCATCGGCACTCAGGCGACGGTCCGACAGGGTAACCAGCGATGCGATCACTTCGCTGACTGAACCGTCAAAGAATGTCTGCACAACATGCTTAAGCGCCGATTCGCGGGCCCGCTCCGGGCTGATCGCCGGACGATACAGGTAGGCGCGGCCGTGGCGACGATGTTTGACCGCCCCCTTGTCGACCAGCACCGCCAGCAGGGCGCGTACCGCCGAATAGCTCGGTGGGTCCGGCAAATCGGAGCGGACATCGGCCACTGTCGCTTCGCCGCGCCGCACCAGTATTTCCACAATCTGCCGCTCGCGGCGACTGCGATCCTCGAAGAGATCCTTGTGCTTCATATACTCCAGACGTCTCCGCCAGCTTGCGCGTGCAGTAGTTTCTGCTATAAAATTAGCATGTGAACGGGCGCCTGTCAAGCCACAAATGCTAAAATCTTAGCATGTGGACGTTTCCTGTCTTTAGCGAGGCAATCGCAACTTTCCTGCTTTGTTGACCGTAAGCTTCGGGTATATTTCCACCGGGGAAACGACCCGTACCTTGCAAACAGGGAGAGAGTCTCCATGCGGCCCGTATTCGTGCTGTGCCTGTGCACGGTAATTCTCGGTACCGCCGCTTTCGGCGAAACAAACGAAGAACGCTTCCGGGCCGAACTGGCCACGGATTCCACCAACGCCTCCTTGCTGTACAACCTTGCCTGCGTGGTGGCGCTCGATTGTCGCGCCGAGGAAGCGATGGAGCTGCTCACACGGTCGATTCATCATGGCTTCAACCACTTCGAACACCTGCTGGTCAATGATCCCGACCTGACAACCCTGCGCCAGGACCCGACCTTTCGTGATCAGGTCTACGCCGCGATCGAAAAACGCCGCGTCCTGCTGCTGGGAGAGTTGCGGAAAAAGCCGTATCTCGCCAAACGCAATCACTTCGAACTGGCTGTCGTCGCGGCCGAACTTAACGACACCGCCCGGGTGATCGAGTCGTTGGCGTCGGCGTTCGAGGCCGGCTTCAAGGACTTCCACGCCCTCTGGAACAACAGTTCGTTCGGACCATACTGGCGTCACGACCCGTTCCGGGAACTAGCCGATGGCGCTTTCGACAACACTTTCGGCTGGACCGGCAGCGATGAGCAGAAACTGTTCGGCCTGATGACCGTGTGGAGCGAGGCTAAGCGCAATTTCGCCTTCTTCGATCAAGTTCCCGCGCTCGACTGGGATGCCGAATGCCAGTCATATATCCCGAAAGTTCTCGCCGCCGAGTCCGTGGTAGACTACTATCACTTGCTGCAGGAACTCACGGCCAGGCTCCAGGATGGCCATACCGGCGTATTCCTGCCGGGGTCGACACGACGCGATTTCGATAACCTGCCGGTGGAGTTGACCGTGATCGATGATCAAGTCTATGTGGCGCGACTCGGCCGCACCGAGGAACTTGCAGCCTCGGGACTGGCCCCGGGGATGGCGATCGACTCGATCGATGGAATCGACGCACGCGCTGCGATCCGGAAACGGGTCGAACGGCGCTTCTGCTACGGCCGAACCGGCGGGACGCTGGCGATTGGCATGGGCAAGCTCTTCGAGGGACCGGCCGACCGGCCGGTACGTCTGACCTGGCGTGACTTCGACAACCGGTCGCACACCGCCGCCTTCACCCGCACCCTGACCCAGTCCGACAGCACCCGGTTCAATTATCGCTCGTGGATAACACAGCCGACCGTGAGGTTTGAGCGTCTGGACGGCGACATCATGTACTGTGAACTGCTGACATTCAACACCCGGGAGGTCGTCGACCAGTTCCGTGCCGTCTTTGACACACTTGATCTGGCAACGGTCAACGGGTTCATCTTTGACGTTCGATACAATACCGGCGGCAACAGCAGCCACGGCTTTGCGGTGATTTCCCACCTTATCGATGAACCAATCCCGGCGGCGAAGTGGATGTCCCGGAAGTACATCCCGACGCACCGCGCCTGGGGACGGGAGGAAAGCTGGTTTGACGGCGGCCAGATGGCTGAGATTCAGCCGGCCGAAGGCGAGCGCTTTACTGGCCCGGTGGTCGTCCTGATCGGTCCGCACACTTTTAGCGCCGCCGAGGATTTCGTGGTGCCGCTCGACTACAGCGACCGGGCTATCCTGGTCGGTGACACCACTGCCGGCAGCACCGGTCAGCCGCTCTCGATGCTGCTGCCGGGCGGCGGGACATTTCGTGTCTGCACCAAGCGGGATGTCTACCCTGATGGTCGCGACTTTGTCGGCGTCGGTATTGCTCCCGATGTGCACGTGGCGCTGACGCACGATGATCTTGTTGCCGGCCGTGATGCTGCTCTCGAAAAGGCCCTGACCGTCGCGAAGAACAAAATTGACAAGTAGTGGGAGGTGACATCTGGTCCCGTTACAGGCGCCACGGCGAATTCTCGTAGCCGGTTCGACCGGCTATCTCGGTCGCTTCATGGTAAACCAACTGAAACGCCGAGGACACTATGTCCGGGCGCTGGCCCGGTCACCGGAGACGCTCAAGCTGCTGGATAACCCGCCCGATGACATTGTTGTCGGCGAAGTAACCCGTCCCGAGACTATCCGTGGCTGCTGCAGGGACATCGACCTGGTCTTTTCGTCGCTGGGTATCACCAAACAGACCGGGCCGGTGAGCTTTTACGATGTCGACTACCGAGGCAACCTCGCTGTTATGAATGATGCCCTCGCGTGCGGCGTTTCGCGTTTCGTCTACGTCTCGGTAGTGAACGGCCGCCAACTCAGGCGCCTGGCGATAGTCGATGCGCACGAGTGCTTTGTCGATGAGTTGGCAAGGTCCGAAATGGACTACACCGTCATCAGACCAACGGGTTACTTTTCCGATATCGATACGATCTTCGATATGGCCGAACGCGGCCGGGTCTGGTTGATCGGCGACGGCAACAACAAATCCAATCCGATTCACGGCGCCGACCTGGCCGAGTTCTGCGCCGATCACCTCGAATCATCGAAACCCGAGGTTACCGTGGGCGGACCGACCGTGCACAGCTATCGGGAGATAGCCGCACTGGCGTTCGATGCGCTCGACAAGAAGCCGAAAATCTCTTCGGTGCCGGTCGGACTGATGAAAGCTATCGTTGGGGTGGTCCGGCTGTTCAAACGGCATACCGGCGAAGTGCTTGCCTTTGTGACCACCGCCCTGACCACCTCGGTCACCGCCCCTCAGACGGGTCGGCGGACCTTGAAGAGGCACTTCGCGCACCGGGCCCGGCAATCCCGCGCATGATTGGTTGCCGGTGCCCTGAATCGCCCCGGCCGCCGCAAACATCACATCCAACCAGAATGTGATTACCCTTCGGCAGTTTCTGTTGTATACTCAAGCGGAAACGGGGGAGAATCCCGCACTGCATCCATACCAGAGGAGAATCCGACAATGGCGAATGACAGACCCGCACATGGTACGTTCTGCTGGAACGAGCTTGTTACCCACGATGTCGAGAAAGCTGAGAAATTCTATGGCGACCTGATCGGCTGGAAAATCACCGACTCCGGCATGCCCGGCATGGTCTACAAGATGCTTAACGCCGGCGAGATCCAGGCCGGGGGACTGATGGCCATGCCGCCCGAAGTGCCCAAAGATGTGCCTTCGCACTGGATGTCGTACATTACCGTTGAAGATGTTGATGCATCCGCGAAGAAGGCCCGGGAGCTGGGCGCCGAGCTGATTCATGGCCCGCAGGACATACCAACAGTCGGGCGGTTCTGTATCATCAAAGACCCGGTCGGCGCAGTCGTGTCGCTGATTACGCTGAAGATGAAGTAGCCGTTTGTCCGAGATATGAAGCGTCCGAAAGATGATTGAATGTGCCTGGCGTACGTCCTCGTGCGCCAGGCGCCGGCGCTACTACTCGGCGAAGAAATCGACTCCCGGAAAAAAAAGGGCCGGTGTATTCACCGGCCCTCGGTCGTTGCGATTGACCGCGTCTGTGTAAGGCTGTGTCGGTCGATCGGCGGCCAGGTCGGCAGGCCGATCGCGCCCGGTCAACCCCCTACGACTCTACTTCGCGCGGCTTTTCCACCGCCTGTTTGATCTTATCGAGCAGGTCATCGCGTTCGATCGGCTTTTCGACAAACGCGTATGGCTTCGGCATCGCCTGACGGTCGAGATCGAACAGATCCTTAAACCGCGTCACGCCGCTCAGCACGATCACCGGAATATGCTTCAGTGACTCGTCTTTCTTGAGATGACGGTAGAACTTCACACCGGTTTCTTTCGGCATGATAATATCCAGCGTGATGGCATCGGGCATGAAGTCGCTCACGATGTTTGCGGCTTCGTTACCGTCGTTCGCCGTCCGCGTCTCGTAGCCGTTCTCCTGCAGGAGCGTCTCTAAGAAAACGCGCACATCCGGCTCATCATCAACGATCAGTATTTTCTTCGGCATTGCTTCACTCTCCGGCTATAGGCATGGCATCTCTGACATCATCCAGCATCACAGGCGCTACTGTCCGGTCGCACCCTTGATCAGGTCTTTCAGTTTGCGCAGGGTCTCCGGGTCGGCGTCATCGACCAGGTTCTTCAACTCATTCTGCAACTCCACGGCTTCGGCAGCCTGGGTCTCATCCTCGGATGATTCCACCCCGAGCAGCTTCTTGATCGCCGCGATATAGTTGGTCGGCTTGACCGGCTTCTCGAGATAGATTCCCGGCCCGGACATGGTCAGTTCTTTCAAATCGGCTTTGCCGAGATCATCGCGGGCATGGCCGGTGACAATCAGCACCGGGATATCGGCGTACTGCTTGTCTTTGGTCAGCTCGTGATAGAACTTCACGCCCGATTTGCGCGGCATGACGAGATCGAGCGAGATCAGGTCCGGCTTTTTGGCCTGTACCTTTTCCAGCGCCTCGAATCCGTCGGCCGCCGTCTCCACCTCGAAACCGGCTTCGATCAGCGCCGTCGTAAGGAACACCCGCACATCGTCCTCGTCGTCAACCACCAGGACGGTCTTGTTCAACGGTTGGGTCATGGGACTCTCCCCGTGTCAGTATCGTTAGTCATTATCCTCACTCTCTGCAAGCTCCAGCAGGCGCTCGAGCCGATCCTGCGGCAGTTCGATCCGGAAACGCGCGCCCTCACCGGGCTTGGATCGCACCACGATCTTGCCGCCGTGCTCCTGCACGATCTTCCGCGTGGTCAGCAGACCCAGCCCGGTGCCCTCGCCACCCTTGGTCGTGAAAAAGGTGGTGAAGATCTTCTTTTTGATCTCATAATCGATACCGTGACCGTTGTCGGCAACCTCAAAAATCAGTTTCCCGTTTTCACGACGGGTCCGGATTTCGACGTACGCCTCCTCCTTCTCGCTCATATTGCAGGCATCGATCGCGTTGGAGACCAGGTTGGTCAGGCACGTGTGCATGCCGTCGGGATCGAGCGGCGACTGGCCGATTTCCGGATCGAGGTCGGCGCGAAGCTCGATACCGTTCTGGGCCGCTACATCGCGGTACAACCCGACAATCTCATCGACCAGTTCGTTGGGATCGATCCACACCGCGGCCGGCTGACGGCCCTTGGCGAATTCGAGAAAGTCCTTCACCAGCATCGTGGTCTTATCGAAATTGCGCTCGAGCATCTCCCAGCCCTTTTCGATCAACGCCTTGTCCTCCTTCTGCAAGCCGAGACTGACAATGTACTTGCCGCCCTCGAGGCCCATCAGGATGTTCTTGACGCTATGGGCCAAACCGGCGACCGTCTGGCCAACCGCCGCCAACCGCTCGGCATCGATCATCTCCTCCTGAAGTTTCTTCAGGTCAGTGACGTCGTTGGAGATCTCGATCACGTGAGCGACCTTGTCTTCACCGCGCCGCAACGGCGACGTTGTCACCTGGTAGTGCGTGACCTCGCCCTTCTTGCTCGTGCCAATCTGGTTGGAGCGATGCGCCTGGCCGTCCTTGAAGGTCTTTTCGGCCGGGCATTCCGGGCACTTGCTGGTACGGCGCTTGTAGATCTTGAAGCAGTGCTCGCCGATAGCATCGCCGAACTGCTCCCGAAACGCCTCGTTGGCCCGGATGATCTTGAAATCCGAGTCGATTACCGAAATGTAGCACGGCACCCGATCGAACAGGATCTGGTACTCGCGCTGCCACCGACGGGTCTCGGTGACATCGGACGACATCTCCAGGACATACTCGACCGGCTGCGAGGGATCCTTGCGCAGCGGCGCCGAGTGGACCACATAGTGAGTGGGGCGGCCCTTCTGGTCGATCCCGGTCTCGTCGGTCACCCGGGTCTCACCGTCCTCGAACGTCTCCAGCGCGTTGCAGTGGGCGCACGGCTTGTCCGACTTCTTGTAGACCTGGTAACACTTCCTGCCGCGCCATTCGCCGAAGTACTCCTCGAAATCACGGTTGGCATCGACCACGTTGAACTCGCGATCGATCACCGCGACATTAAACGGGAGCTGCTCGAGCACCTCCCGTTGCGGCCAGAGTACCTCGGCAACCGGCGGCTGTGGTTTATCCGAGGCCATGCTTACTTCCCATCCTCGAGACTGAGCCCGGGCATGACAACCCGGTTGAACTCGGGTCGTTTCAGCCGTTCGCGCACATCAGCCCGCAGGTATTCCGGCCCGGCGGTCGTGTGGCAGGTGCCGCACAGGGCCAGGTCTTTTTGTTCGGGCAGCTCGGCGCGCTGCTGATTAACCTCCCGGTGGCAGCCGATACACATATCGTGCATGGCATCGGTATACGCCGGCGCCATGTAACTCTCGATTTCAATCGTCGCGCCGGCCGGAATCAGGTCGGTGTGACACGATTCACACGACTTGGCGCTGGCGGCCGTCCGGTTTTCACCCTCGGCATGACACTCGTTGCAGGCGACATTGCCGCCGGACGGCGAGGCGTGCCAGTCATGTTTGAAGGCATCCACCGCCTGGTACATCTGGCTGTGACAGTTGAAACAGCCGCTGGCGAAATCCATCGGCATATTCATATGGTGACAGCGAACACAGGACTGATCACCGCCAAGGGTGTCGATATGGAATTCATGTTTGAATGCCACCCCGTAGCCATCACGGTTACCGTCGACATAGAGCGTGTCACCGCCGCGAGCAGCCTCGACCGGTACGTTTTCGATCCCGCCGCTGTGCAGCTTCTTGCCGGGCATGATCGCAAAGCCGATCGCCAGGGCGAGCACAAACGCAAATGAGTATTTGGTCCGTCCGGCCACCGCCGGGGCGCCCAGCCAGACCTCACCGGCGCGGCTGAAACGCGGCTTGGCGTGCGGATCAGCCTCGAGTTCACGCGGCTGCTCTTCCCAGATATGGAACTTCTCGATCGCAAACAGGAAAATCAGGATCATGAACGACACGACCCCGAAACTGATCGCGAATTCCATCCACGACGGGAAGTAAGCGTCGCCGGTGGTCGAGACCATTGTCAGGCCGCCGACATTGATGCGGTTGAAGACGGCCCCGAACACGACCATAAAGGAACCCGCCCATTGCCAGCCGACCCGATTGCGGGTAGCGGGGTTGGCGAATATGATCATCGGGATGACCGCCATGATCAGGATCTCGGCGACAAACAGGAAACTCTCCCAGCTGCCGGCGAAGATCAGGCCGAGCTTGCCGGCGATGCCGAGATCGACGAATCGAACAATCAAAAAGACACCAAGCACCCACACGGCGGCTTTGCCGAGTTTGGCGACCAGGTGCGTCTCCGGTTTCTTTCGATAGATCCACCCGGACACCAGCGATTCAAACGACACCATCATCAGGCCCAGACCAACCGCCGAGATGAAAAACAGGATCGGCAGGATCTTGGTGTACCACAGCGGGTGCAGCTTGAACGGCATGATCAAAAACAGCGAACCCAGCGATGACTGGTGCAGCGTCGAAAGCATGATACCCAGCAGGACCAGCGGGAACCGGAACTTCATCAGGAAAGTACGGATCTTGGCATAGCGGCTGGTCGACTCCAGCGGGACCGGGCTGAATTCGAGCAGCAGCACGGTCGTATAGAGCATCACGCACCAGCCGACTTCAAACAGCGGCGAATGCGGATTCCAGTAGATCATCATGTGCCAGATATTCCACGGCAGGCCGAGATCGACCAGCAGCGAAAAAACGACCGCCACATAGCCGAGGAATGCCGTCAGCACCGCCGGCCGGACCATCGGGTGAAATTCCTTCCGGCGCATCATGTAGAAGACGGCAGTGATCACGAAGCCACCGGCCGCCAGGGCCACTCCGGCCATGACATCAAAGCCGATCCACAGCCCCCACGGGGTGGCATCGGTCAGGTTGGTGGTGGCGCCGAGACCGAACGCAAAGCGGCTGATTGCCACCGCCAGCCCCAGGCCGACCAGCGCCCAGAGGATCGTCTTAACAACGTGTACGCGGTTCATTGTTCATCCCCCTCCGGTGCTTCGCCCTCTTTGAGTTTCTGGCGACGTTTGATTATCCAGTTGAGTCCGAGCATCACCCCGCCCATGCCGACAAAGGCAACGGGGACCGACTTCATGGCCGCTTCGGTCGTGGTCGGCAGCGAGGTCTTCATGTTCGGCTTGTAGCAGAGGAAGTCGAGATTGATGTCGGAGATGTACAGCACCGAGGTGCCGCCGACTTCATGCTCGCCCCAGACATGATCGATATACTTGCCGGGGTTTTCCTTTATCCGTTTGTGCGCCTCGGCGAGCAACTCGGCGCGATCGCCGAAGATCGTCGCTTCGGTCGGACAGACCGAGGTGCAGGCCGGCTGCCCGCCCGCCTTGACCTTATCGTGGCACAGGATGCACTTGCGCACGTACGGCACCTGCTCGTCCCAGTCGTAGCGCGGGATACCGTATGGGCAGGCCATCATGCAATAGCGGCAGCCGAGACACTTGTCGTTTTCATACATGACCGCGCCGATATCGGTCTGGTGCAAGGCCCCGACCGGGCAGGCGCTGGCGCAGGCCGGCTCGAGACAATGCCGGCACTGTTTGCGGATGTAGTGCGGTCCCGGTTTGTGCAACACCGAGGTCCAGTTCTCCGCCGACAAACCGTCGTTGTTCTGCCAGCGACGAGGCACGTCGACCTCCAGGTTGTATTCCCGTTTGCACGCCGCCACACACTCGAGGCAGCCGATACAGCGGGTGATGTCGGTCAGGATGGCGACACTCATACCGGGGCTCCTTTCTTGTCGAGGGTGGTAGCGACATCTTCATCGACCCGGGCCGGGAACTTCCAGGCCAGCACACTGACCAGTTGCGAGAACGGCATCAGCACACAGTGGGCGATCTTCGTAAACGGCAACGCAACGAATATGAGCTCACCGGAAAGCACATGCACCAGCATCGAAGCCTGATACACCGCCGGGCTGACTCCCATGTTGGCGCAGAGGTAGCCGGAGATAAACGGGATGATCAGCAGGACCGGCCAGAGGTAGTCTTGCGGACGGCTGAGCGCGCGGGCCCGGCTGACCCCGACCCGGCCGAGAAACAGCAGCAGGCCGAACACGATCGTCGTGATCGTCAGCGTATCCGCCACCTGCGGCGACAGCGTCCACCAGCCGAAGCCGACTCCCTGTTCCCACAGTCGGACATGCGCGAACAGGAAGATCGGGGTGATGATCAGCCCGATATGAAAGAGGATCGAGATGATACTGTAGATCGGGCGATGGTTGAGTATCCGTTTCACCGGGAACAACCACTCCAGCGTGCGGGAGATAGTCAGCCCCCAGGGGATCGACTTATCGCCGGCCTTGCGATATGCTTCGACCATGCCGACGATATCCAGGATGAGTATTCGCAGCAGGCCGAGTATCATGATCGCGAAGGTGAGGCGAAAGAGCGGCCCCTGCGCAAAATCCAATAATGCTTCCACGGCAGGTATCCTTTCTATTCATCCGCACTGCCCGCAGAGTCCGGTTTGACCGGCTCGGCGGCAGGGTTGTCTTCGTCTTCAGCGTCAGCCGGGACAGCCGGCTGGATCATGTGGTCGGGGAAGATGATCGCCTTGTAGAGCAGATCATGCAGCCCGACTATCTCGGCATCGATTCCCTGATCCTCGACCAGCTCGCGCAGCTGCTTTTTGCAGTTGGCGCACGGCGCAACGATATACTTGGCGCCGGTGGCGCGGATCTGGTCGGCCTTGGCCTTGCCGCCGACCGCCGTGCGATACGGCCGAATCTCGTCGATCGACACCGTCCCGCCGCCACCACCGCAGCAGATGTTGTCTTCGCGGTTGGGCGTCATCTCGACATAGTCGGCGCAGATCGCCTTCAGCAACTCGCGCGGCTGTTCGAGAATCCACTTCTGGCGGGCGATATTGCACGGGTCGTGATAGGTGACCCGCTCGGGGATCGCATTCGGCTGAAGTTTCAGCTTGCCCGCTTTCCAGGCCTGGTAGGTGTATTCCATGATGTTGTAGACCGGGAGGGCATCCTTGCCGCCGCAATGGACCGGCAGGAAGTACTTGGCCGAGCGCGATGCATGACCGCACTCGCCGATCAGCACCTTTTCGCCCTTGAGCCGCTTGGTCTCGTCGCTGACCTTGGTCACGACCCGCTCCAGAATCCGGTCACTGTAGAACAGACCGTAGTTGATGCCGTCGAAATAGCCGGTGCCGATCGTCCAGGAATCGCCGGTGGCGGTGAAGACCGCCGCAATTCCCATCAGCGACTCGGCTTCCATCAGGAAGTCACTGACCGCCGGGAAGAAGACAAACTCGGCACCCTCTTTGTCGATCGGGAACTTGATCGCCACATGCTTCTCTTCTTCCATATCCTCCTCGAGGAACTCGAGCGTGTCGACCAGCGCCGGAACCGGCACCGCCGAGGTATTGCCCGTCTTGCCCTCGAGCTGCTCCCGGGTCGAGACGACCAGTGCCCGCGGGGCGATCCCGATCTCGCTCAGGATGTAGCGGCCAAGATGGGTGATCAGGGCGTGATCGATCCCGACCGGGCATTCCATCGAGCAGCGCCGGCAGGCCGTGCAGTTCCAGAACGACTCGGCCATCTCCTGGATCTTTTCATCGGTCAAATGGCCGGTGCCGAGAATCCGTCCGCGCACCGAACCGGCCAGGGTGAAGTGGCGACGGTAGACCGAGAGGAGCAGTTCCGAGCGCTTGCACGGAATATCCTCCGGGTCGCCGGTGGCCTGGTAGACCTGGCACTGGGTCGAGCAGCGGGAACACTTGGCGCTCATCCGAATGAAATGATCGAGCGCGAAGCGGTAGTTTGAGTGCCGCAGGATGGCGGCGAAAGCCTCGAGAAAGCGCCGGGGGCGATCCTCGACCGCGAAATCCTCGACGTGATAGCGGACATCAAGCTGCTGCCGCTCGGTCACCTCGGGTTTTCGAGTCGGGGCGAACGCCTTGGCCCGCTCTTCCTCGGTTATTCGCGTTGTCCTCATGGTGTCTCCATCGATTGTATGCTCACGTTTCTTGCTCTATTCTTCCGTACTGTTTTGCATCCCCAGCGACGCTCGGTCATGGCCGGTGATTGCGCCCTGCAAAATCGGGATCGCGTTTTTCACCGGGTGATCGCATTTGGCAAAGCGCTCATCGGGATCGATCACCTCGATCCCGTACTGGTCACACAGCCTGCGCACCGAGCTGGTGGCCGTGTGGACATAGACCCGGGCGTTGTAGCCGGCCACCGCAGCCAGGTGAAGCTGCTGGATCTCCTGCTCCGGGCGATACGTGTGCGCGCCGCAGCAGATCGCCACCCGGATTGGCTTGCCGCAGGCCG
>WJMS01000001.1 GCA_014727815.1 candidate division GN15 bacterium | reverse complement strand
GATCAGTTCCGCAAAGCCCTCTCCCAGAAGGAACCGGCCGGCAAGCGACTGAATTTCCTGTTGCAGGAGATGAACCGCGAGGTCAATACGATCGGGTCGAAATGTGCCGATGCCAGCCTGTCCTCGACCGTCATCACCCTCAAAGAAGAAATCGAGAAGCTGCGTGAGCAGGTTCAAAACGTGGAGTAGATGGCCCCGATGACGTCATCTCGCAAACCCGGCGCCGGCAAAATAGTTATCATCTCATCCCCTTCCGGTGGCGGCAAAACCACCATCTGCCGGGAGCTGCTCAATGCCGAGCGACGGGAGCAGGGCTGGCGTTTTTCGATCTCACACACGACTCGTCCGCCGCGCGTGGGGGAGAAGGACGGCCGGGAGTATCATTTCGTGGATGATGCGACATTTGATCGCATGATCGAGCAGGGCTTTTTCGCGGAACATTTTCAGGTACATGAGTTTAAGTATGGTACGCCGCGGCGGCCACTGGATGAGGTGCGCGAGCACGGCGGGGTGATGGTTTTGGATGTCGATGTGAATGGCGCCAAAGCACTTAAGCAGGAATTCCCGGATGCCATCACGATTTTCATCCTGCCGCCATCGATTGCGGCCCTGCGCGAACGGCTGCAGCAGCGCGGGACCGAAACGACCGAGCAGATGGAGATGCGATTCGAGAATGCGCTGCGGGAGATGCGTACGTTCCAGTCCTACGGTTTTGAGTATGTCGTTGTGAACAAAGACCTTACTGTGGCCGTCGAGGAGGTGCTGAGCGTCGTGATCGCCCACCACTGCCGCCTCGAGCACTTCCCGCCGGAACAATTGAAAAATATCGTAAGTTAAAGGCTAGCCGTACATATAAAGGAGTCTCAGCATGCCGATCATTCCAACCGAACAGGTCGACAAAATCACCAACAACCGCTACGAGGCGGTCATTATCGCCGCACAGCACGCCCGACACCTGAATGCCAAGCGGCTCGAAAAGGTCGCACAGCTCGAAGAAAACGCCGGCCTCGAGATCGACGGTCGGAAAATTACCGGGATCGCATTGCAGGATTTGGTCGACGGAAGGGTAAAGTATAATCGCGGCGGTTCGACAAAGTAATGTAGGAATTTGCGAACCCATCACCCGGGGAAATTCATGGCCAAGAACCTTGTCATAGTCGAGTCACCTGCGAAGTCGAAGACGCTGGTCCGTTTTCTGGGCAAGGACTTCGATGTTATGTCCACGGTCGGACATATCGTCGACCTGCCCAAATCCAAGATCGGTGTCGATGTCGACAACAACTTCGAGCCGGAGTACAGGGTGATCAAGGGCAAGGAGAAGGTCATCGCCGAACTGAAGAAGGCGGCGAAAAAGGCCGACACTATTTACCTCGCCCCCGATCCCGACCGGGAAGGGGAAGCGATCGCCTGGCATGTCGCCAACACCCTGAAGAACGCCAAAACGAGTTTCAAGCGGGTAACGTTCAATGAAATCACTTCGTCGGCCGTGCGACGCGCCTTCGAAGAACCCCGCGATATCGACTACAACCTCGTCAACGCCCAGCAGGCCCGCCGGGTCCTCGACCGGCTGGTCGGCTACTCCGTCTCGCCGTTTCTGTGGAAGACGATCGCCCGTAACCTGTCCGCCGGACGGGTGCAGTCGGTCGCCCTGCGGCTGGTGTGTGAGCGCGAGGAAGAGATCAAGGCGTTCGAGCCGCAGGAGTACTGGCAGATTCAGACGATTCTGTCGAATCACGATGACGAGCAGTTTGCGGCATCGCTGTTCAAGATCGATGACAAGACGGTCGTGAAAGCCGGCGATGAGACCAAGACGAAAGTCTCGATCCGTACCAAAAAAGACGCCGACAAGATTGTCAAAGACCTGAACAAGGCCGCTTACACCGTGTCGGAGATCACCCGGTCCGAACGCACCCGCCGCCCGGCCCCACCCTTCATCACCTCGACCCTGCAGCAGGAAGCGGCCAAGGTCTACGGTTTTTCGCCGAAGCAGACGATGTCGACTGCGCAGAAGCTGTACGAAGGAATCGAGATTGGCCGCGACGGTCCCACCGGTTTGATCACCTATATGCGCACCGACTCCACCCGGATCGCCAATGAGGCGCTCAAGGGTGTGCGCGGTTACATCGAAAAGGAGTACGGTGGCGATTACCTGCCGAACAAGCCGATCCAGTACGGCGCCAAAAAGCAGGCGCAGGATGCCCACGAGGCGATCCGGCCGACCTATACCAACCTGCCGCCGGCCAAAGTGAAAAAGCACCTGACACCGCAGCAGTTCAAGCTGTACACGTTGATCTGGAATCGCTTCGTGGCCTGCCAGATGCAGCCGGCCAGGTATGCGGTCGAGACGGTTGATATTGCCGCCGACCAGAAGTACACCCTGCGCGCCTCGGCCCAGAAGTTGATCTTCGACGGTTTCCTCAAGGTCTATCACGAGGAAAAGGACGTCGACGAAAACGGCAACGGCAATGGTGTCGATCACTTGCCCGATCTCGATGAAAACGAGACGCTCAAGCTGATCGACGTCAAGCCGAGTCAGTCGTTCACCAAGCCGCCGCCGCGGTACTCCGAGGCGAGCTTGGTCAAACGGCTCGAGGCCGATGGAATCGGGCGACCCTCGACCTACGCCTCGATCATCTCAACGATCAAAGACCGCAAGTATGTCGACCTGAAAGACAAGCGGCTCTTTCCGACCGATCTCGGGATCGCGGTCAACCGTATCCTGGTCGAGAACTTCCCGGATATCTTCAATGTCAGCTTCACCGCCGAAATGGAGAAGGAGCTGGACAACGTTGAAGAAGGCACCGACGACTGGGTCAAAGTCCTGGGCCAATTCTACGAACCGTTCAAAACCACATTGAACAGCCTCAAGGGCCGCGAGCAGCAGATTAAAGAGTCGATGACCGAGAAGACCGATATCAAGTGCGAGGAATGCGGTGGCTCGATGGTCATCAAGTGGGGCCGCAACGGTCGTTTCCTCGGTTGTGAAAACTACCCCGAGTGCCGCTTCACCCGGCCGCTGCCGGAGGAGGAAGCCCAGTCCAAGACCGACCAGGTCTGCGAGAAGTGCGGCTCCGAGATGGTTATCAAGACCGGCCGCTTCGGTCGTTTCCTGGCCTGCTCGGCCTATCCGAAATGCCGCAACACCAAACCGGTGACCCTGGGCATAGCCTGTCCGCGACCGGGCTGTGGTGGCGAAATTACCGAGCGCCAGACCAAGTCGAAACGGCTCTTTTACGGTTGCACCAACTATCCCAAGTGCAATTTCGCTTCCTGGGACAAGCCGGTGAACAAGGTCTGCCCGGCCTGCAAAAACCCCTATATGGTCGAGAAAGTGACCAAATCGAAGGGTGAGTACCTGCAGTGTCCGGAATGCAAACACCAAGTGCGCGAGGAAGAGCCGGTTGAATCCTCGAGCGGCTCATAGCCCGGCGCTTCTCCGCTCCCCGAAAACAAATTGACCGCTTCGACCTCAGCCGATATTATGCCGGTATGTTGCGTCGTGCGCTTACAGCCTATCTGACCGATCTGGCCGAGCGACAGCACCGTTCGGTTCACACCATTGCCGCCTATCGCCGGGATCTAGAGCGATGGGTGAGTTTTCTCGATACACAGCATCAGACGCTGCCATCGGCCCGCAAAAACGATCCACTCTTTCTCAGGCTGTTTCTCCGGCAGCGGCGTGATGCCGGCGTGTCGAATCGCTCGCTGGCCCGCTTTCTCTCGGCATTGTCCGGTTTCCAGAAGTTTCTGTCGGAGTCAGCGAAGTACCGGGACTACCTTTTCGCCGTCCCGCGTATCAAGTTTTCGACCGAACTGCCGGACTTCCTGCCGCAGACGGAAGCAGCACGGTTGTTTGAACATGGCAATGCCCGGGAGGACAAGAAGAGTTTCGGCTATCGCCGAGACTTCATGATTGTTGCGTTGCTCTACGTTACCGGTCTGCGCCGCGAAGAGGTGGCCGGTATTCAACTGGGTGATATCGATCATAGCCGGCAGACCATCACTGTAATCGGCAAGGGGAACAAGCAGCGGGTCGTCCCCGTTGGGGAACAAACAATGACCGATCTGGCCGACTACCTGATATCGCGTGACACCCTCGTTGCTACCACCGGTTCACAATCGCCATACCTGCTGCTCAACAATCGTGGTGAACGGTTGTCGGTGCGTTCGATCAATCGGGTCGTGAAGAAGTTCGGGGCGGGGGAGGGGGTGTCAATGACACCCCATACGCTGCGGCATTCCTTCGCCACCCACCTGCTGGAAAACGGCGCCGACCTGATGCTGATTAAGGAAATCCTGGGGCACGCGTCGCTGTCGACCACGCAGAAGTACACGCATGTCACCGCGGAAACGATGAAGCGCGCGTACCAGCGCGCCCACCCGCGCTCGGGCGGACGGTCTTAACAAGAGGACGGATTGCATGTGGCGTTCCACCACTATTCTCGGCCTGATACACAAGGGGCACGCTGCCATGGCCGGCGACGGTCAGGTCAGTTACGATGACACCGTGCTCAAGACAAAGGCGGTGAAGATTCGCCGTATGTACAACGACAACATTATTGCCGGGTTTGCCGGCGGCGCCGCTGATGCTCTCGCGCTGTTCGAACTGCTGGAGAAGAAAGTCGATGAGTACAACGGCAATCTGCCCAAGGCGGCGGTTGAACTGGCCAAGGAATGGCGCACCGATAAGATGCTGCAGCGGCTCGAAGCCCTGATCGCCGTCACCGACAAGAAACATATCTTCCTGATCAGCGGTAATGGTGACGTGGTCGAACCGGACGATGCTATCGTGGCGATCGGCTCCGGCGGTAACTACGCCCTGGCGGCGGCGCGCGGCCTGCTCGAGGCCAACCCGAAACTGTCGGCCGAGGCAATCGCCACCAAGGCGCTCGAAATCGCCGCCGATATCTGTGTCTTTACCAATCGGAATATTACTGTGGATGTGCTTAAATGAATGAAAAGTACCTGACCCCGCCCGAAATCGTGGCGCACCTCGATAAGTATGTCATAGGCCAGGCCAACGCCAAAAAAGCCGTGGCGATTGCCCTGCGCAACCGCTGGCGTCGACGCAACGCGCCCGAGGATATTCGCGGCGAGATCATGCCCAATAATATCATCATGATCGGCCCGACCGGGGTCGGCAAAACCGAGATCGCCCGCCGCCTGGCCGATATGGCCGGGGCGCCGTTTCTCAAAATAGAGGCCTCGAAATTCACCGAGGTCGGTTATGTCGGTCGCGATGTCGAGTCGATGGTGCGCGATCTCGTTGATATATCCGTCAACATGGTCAAGATCGAAAAGTCGAAAGACCTTACCGAAAAGGCCGAGCAAAACGCCACCGAACGCCTGCTGGACCTGCTGATCGGTCCTGCCCCCAAACAGAATCCGCCGGGGGTCATACAACTCGGCCAGGAAGGCGCCGAGAACGATCAGCAGCGCGAACATGAATCGACCCGCGAGAAGTTTCGCAAGATGCTCGAGGCCGGCAAACTCGAACATCGCGAAATCGAACTGGAAACGCCCCAGAGCCAGTACCCGGTAGTGGAGATATTCTCCCCGATGGGCATGGAAGAACTCGGGACGAATTTCCAGGAGATGTTCTCCGGTCTTCTGCCCAAGAAGACCAAGCGGCGCAAGATGTCGGTAAGCGATGCCCGCAAGTATCTCATCAACGAAGAGATCAACCGTCTGGTCAACATGGACGAGGTGATTGCCGAAGCGATGGAGCGGGTGCAGGAGTCGGGTATTATCTTCATTGACGAGATCGACAAGGTGGTCGGCGATGATTCCCGGACCGGTCCCGATGTCAGCCGGGAAGGCGTGCAGCGGGATATCCTGCCGATTGTCGAGGGCTGTTCGATCATGACCAAGTACGGCATGGTCACCACCGATCACATCCTGTTTATCGCGGCCGGCGCCTTCCATGGGGCCCGCCCGGCCGACCTGATCCCCGAACTGCAGGGACGCTTCCCGATCCGCGTGGAACTCGACTCACTCACCGCCGATGATTTCGAGCGCATCCTGACCGAACCAAAAACGGCGCTCGTTACTCAATACAAAGCCCTGCTGGCGACCGAGTCGGTGGTGCTCGATTTTCCCAAGGCAGCAATCAAGAAGATCGCGGAGATGGCCGAGCGAGTGAACACGGAGTCGGAGAATATCGGCGCCCGCCGTTTGCACACGATCATGACCACCCTGCTCGAGGACATCCTCTACGAGCCGCCGACCGACAAGAAGAAGGTCTCGATCACGGCCAGGATGGTCGAGAAACAACTCTCGGAGATCATCGAAAACGAAGACCTCAGTCGTTATATCCTGTAGAGGGGGTCGGTCAGACCTGATAAATGCGGATGTCGCCGAGGAAGTGATTGACGGCGATAAACAGGCGCCGCTCGGCGTCTTTGTAGTTTTCCGTCTGCAGTTCGATATTGTTCCCGAAACCATCGGAACGACGACCGAGCACATCGATGTCGCCGGCAAAACTCGAGGCGTGCACCATCACCGGCATCTCCGGCGGTACCAGCACCCGCAGGTCACCGAGAAATCCGGAGACAATCATCCGGTTGAGCCCGGGCTGCAGTTCGCCGCCGTGCAGCTTGATTTCGGTATCCCCGAACATGGAAGATACCTCGACATTCAACAGGCTGGTTCCGGTCAGGTCGATAAACATGTCACCAAATGTCTTGTTATAACGCATCCTGCCGGTGCCGTTGGCCTGGCCGGCTTGCGGTGGGGGTGAGGAGGGCGGTGGTGGCGGCGGTGCGCCACCGTAATTCTGCTGCGAACCGGGCGTGGCGCCGCCGGCTGCAGTCTGCTCGTACGACGCCCGGGCCATCTCGGCCTCTTTCTGGCGGCGGCGGATGATCAGCCAGCCCCCGGCGACAATCAGCGCCAACGGGATAGCCAGACGCACGAAGTCACCGAAATCGAAATAGAAGACTCCGACACTGTTGCCGAGCAGCAACAGGCCGATCAGGACCAGCACCAATCCGAATATGACTTTGCGATTACTCATATGTCCCGCCTCAGGCACAATCTTCCTTCTTGAAGATACGTAATATGTTAGCTCGGGTTACACGAAGCAAGGGGATTCCGGGGCAGCGGCTTTGACGCGCGGTCTCGCCTTGCGACATCCCGGCGGCGCTCACTCCGCTTGACATTGCTCCGGCCAGTCGGTTAATTCTCCGAAATTTTCGCGAGTACTTCCAAGACCAAAAGGAGGCGTCATGGCGCGCTCATTCTGTCAAATCACCGATTTCACCACCGACGAAGTCAAGCAGGTGTTCGATTCCTGCGCCCGCATGAAGAAAGGCGAGATCGCTCCCAAACCGCTCGAGGGCAAGTCGGTTGCCTGCATCTTCACCAAAGAATCGCTGCGCACACGGGTGTCGTTCGAGGTCGGTATCAACCAGCTCGGCGGTCAGGCTCTGTATATTACCGACAAAGAGATCAAGCTCGGTCAGCGCGAGTCGGTGGCCGATGCCGCCCGGGTGCTGTCGCGCTACGTGCACATGATCATGATCCGGACCTTCAAGCAGTCCGATGTCGAGGAACTGGCGAAGTATGGTTCGGTGCCGGTGGTCAACGGCCTGACCGACCTCGTGCATCCCTGCCAGATCATGGGGGATTTCTTCACGGTTCTCGAACACCTCCCGAACAAGGAGCGGCCGATTATCGCATATGTCGGCGACGGCAATAACATCACCAACAGCTGGCTGAACCTGGCCCAGCGTATTCCGCTGGAGATCCGTATCGGCACTGCCGAGGACTGTCACCCCGATCCGGACATCCTGAAGAAGGCCAAAGAGGCGCCGGACAGCAAAGTCCTGGTCACCGACGATCCTAAAGAAGCGGTTGCGGGTGCCGATGTAATCTATACGGATGTGTGGGCCTCGATGGGCCAGAAGCATCTGGCGGAGGACAAAGAACAGAAATTACGCAAGTTCCAAGTAAATAGCGCTCTGTTAGCCGGCGCCAGTGACCATGCGGTGGTGATGCACTGTCTGCCTGCCGAGCGAGGTCGGGAGATCACCGATGAGGTGATGGACGGACCGCACTCGGTTGTTTTCGACCAGGCTGAAAATCGACTGCATATACAAAAAGCGATCATGGCCTTCCTGGCCGACTAGCTCGCAACCGCAGCTCAGGCCCCGCGACAGAGACGGACACAACGGAAAGGAGCCGTTCCTATGCGTTCCCGCAAGTCTCTCTTCGTACTGGGCCTGTTTGTTCTGGGTCTGGCTGCGATCAGTCTGGTTGGGTGTGGAGACGACGAGAAAGGGACCTCGACCAACCCGAATCTGCTGTCGGGCGACGACTACGTTGCCACGACCGCCCACGTCAACAGCAGCGTGGACTCCACGCTGACCGTTATCGCCAACGGCTTGGCCAGCCTGATGACCAACGTGTCGGAAGACGACGATGTCGTCGCCCAGATGCCCGGTATCTTCTACGGTCCCGGCTTCCCGGGTGACGGTTCCTTTGCCGACAACTGGATGGTGGTCACGGCTACGTCGCTGACCGCCAGCGGCACGGTGTACTATCTCGACTCGCTGCAGTTCCTGATCAATGGTACGCCGCAGTCGACCAGTGTCAACGCCGACCAGATGGTCGTCAAGCACCTGTGGCGCGTCACCAACGACGACACCACTACGACCTATGTCGACTACGAAGCCGAAGGTGGTCTGCTGTTCGAAGACCTCGATGGCCAGGCCGCCACGATTACCGGCGATGTGTCGCTCGAGGTCGACTCGAAGGAAGTCGGCACCTCGACCACGTGGGAAACCTGGGATATCCAGGTTGACATTACCTCGCTGACCGTCAACCGGGTCAACAACCAGTGGACCGGCAGCTGCCCGGTCGCCGGTGACCTGACCGCGACGGTCACGCTGACCACGCAGGTGGGTGACGCCCAGCCGGTGGTGACCGAGTACGAGTACACCATGACGATCGAGAACGGCAGCGCCAGCGTCAGCGCCGTAAGCGGCACCAAGAGCGCTACCTACAATGTCGATTTCTGCACCGTCCCGACGATGTAAATCGACGTCGCCAAGTGACTATGAAAGGCCCGCCTGACGGCGGGCCTTTTTTCTGCCGTTGACATCGCTGCGGCCAGGCTATATACATCGTCCATGAAAGAAGTAGCCAAGTACTCCGGCTGTTTTGTCTGCGGCGACCAGAATGAACATGGTCTGCAGGCGAAGTTCTACTATGACGGCCGTCGAGCCACCACGAAGGTCACTGCCCGGGAGATGTTCGAGGGCTACAAGAACATCTACCACGGTGGGATTATCTCAACACTGCTCGATGAAGTTATGATCAAGGCGATCCTGGCCCAGGATATCTTCGCCGTCACCGCCGAGATGACCGTCCGGTATCACGCGCCGGTCCCGACCGGCGCCGAATTGATCTTCACCGGCGAGGTTGCCAACACCAAAGGTCGGGTCTACCATACGACCGGACAGGCGGTCGGCGCCGATGGCACCGTCTACGCTTCGGCCGAGGGAAAGTACGTCCGCGCCAAAGAAGCGCTCAAAGAGAAGCTGATGGCTTCGCTGGACTAAACCCGGCAGCCAGTTTCACATGTGCAGAACCGGCCTCCCGGCGACCTCTGCTTCCCATTGTCAATCAACTGATATGTAACCGTTTACGATGTCTTGTCGGGCGGCACCGCGATTGCTGCCTGAACAGGCATGGACAAAACCAACCCTCCGGCAGCGATTGCCTGCTACATCGGCGCCGAGCACCTGCGCCCCAGCGATCCCTGGCTCCGT
Organism: candidate division GN15 bacterium; assembly: GCA_014727815.1. Lineage (GTDB taxonomy): Bacteria > Zixibacteria > MSB-5A5 > GN15 > FEB-12 > WJMS01. Next base: position 4,674 of record WJMS01000001.1, on the reverse strand, counting down.
CAGCAGGGACTCTTTGCAGGCCTGATTATCTTCGGCATCCCCCACTACGGCGTCCAGTTTAAGTGTCGGGTCGAAGGCGACCTGATTGATCTCGAGTTCGCGGCGTTCTTTGCGCTGCTCCGGACGATTACCACCAAGCTCAAAGACGAAGCGATCCGGTCAGTCGAGGTCTTCTCGTCGAATCCCGAGTTTGTCTTTGCCTTCACCGGACGAAGCAAACATCTGGAGGATGGCTCCGAGCGGGTCAAGCTGATCAATGAATACAGCCAGAAGCTGAACATCTCCGTCCGGCTGATCGACCGCCGTCACAATCAGGCCCTGCGTTCCCCGGCCGAGTACCCGGCCCTGCCAACCAACCGGTATGTTGCCATGAAACCGGATCCGTTCGAACACCGGAAGGTCCGCATCGGCCCGTTCCTTCGAGGCGTGGAGTTGTAGCTATCGTGGATCGAATCAGACTGACTTGTCCCCGTCACGCCGAAACCGTCGGCCAAAGATCCGGCGCCCGCGACCGATCGTGGTCAGCAGCTTGCACAATTTGTGAAAGGCAGATTGATCCGGCTTCGGGGCAGACCGATTGTTCGCCTGCAGCGACGCTTTCAAGTCATGCTTCTATCCTCGTAAGCTGCTGAGATACATGATCGTTGGTGAGATTGACGAATTGAGGCACGAAGGTTGCTAAAGAACTCCGTATGAACTCGTCCGACCTGTTGCAAATACAGATACTGCCTGTCGAGCAGATCTATCCGTTTGAACAGTCCGCCACTGAGACGGACTCGGGCGGTGATGAGGAAGCCCGCCTGGTGCGCGATCCCTTCCCGGTCATCGACCTCAATGGCGAGGGGTACCTGCTGCTCGAAGATGCCGACCGACTGGCCGCAGCGACCCGGGCCGGCTTGATGCATGTGCCGGTTCAGATCGCTCGCGAGTCGGGGCTCAAGATCACCTGCGATACCCTCGTCCTGCCCGGCTTCGAGCGCGAAGACCTGCGTGAACTGGCGGCGCGCCACCCTGAAGAGATCCTGCTCGGCGCCGACGAAGGGACCGACCCGGACGGGTATCATGTTGTCCACTTCAATTTCGACGGCAGTAACATCCAGACCGTGCTGCTTCGCCACAGCGGTCGGGTCGGCTGTCCCGAGGGCCTCACCCGCCTCTTCGCCAGTATCACCGATACCGGTCGTTATGTCCCGCTGGTGGAAGCCACGACCCGCCGTGACCAACTCCTCAAAGGCGCCGATCAGGCGCCTACCCTGACTCTCTCCAGCTTCACGCTGGCCGACCTGCGGATGGCTGCGGTCTCCGGCGACCTCTTTCCCCGACAGATCATCCGGGTCATCCCCGAGTGTCGGGCGATTGCGATCGACTTCCCGGTGTCGGTCCTGATGGCCGACATCCCGGTCGAAGAAAAGCAGGCCTTCCTGCACGATTTGATCTCGCTCCGCGAACAGGCCAACCGCACCTCGGTGGTCGAGGGGCGCGTCTACATCCTCAATCGCTAAACTAAAAAAGCTTGAATCTGCACTCCGAGCGTCTCTTCTTGAGGCGTGCTCGCAATCATCCAGGAAAACTGCCTCAGATGCGGCGGCTGCGTCCCGATTTGTCCGACCGAAGCATTGGTACTGCTGGCGTCGGGAATCACGTGCGACCACGACCACTGTGTCGTCTGCGGCGACTGCACCTTCTTCTGCCCGGTGCGTGCGCTGGAGCTTGCCGATGCCTGAACGCTTCGACGTGTGCATCATCGGCGCCGGACCCGGGGGGCTGGCTGCCGCGCTGACTGCCCGTCGACGCGGTCTCAATACCCTCCTGCTCGAACGGAACCCGGTCATCGGGGAACCGGTCAATTGCGCCGAAGGCGTCACACGGTTTGGATTCGTTCGCCAGATGGAACTGCTCGATGTTGATCTCGACGAGGCCTGGATTCGCACCACCCCCAAACGCGGCCGGGTAGTTGCGCCCTCCGGATCTGTCTTCGAGATGCACCATACCCATGGTGGTGTCGTCCTCGACCGGGTCGGTTTTGAACGCGCCCTGGCCGATTGCTATCTCGAGGCCGGCGGCGACCTCCGTCTCAATCACCGCGCCACCGGCCTGACCACCCGGGATGGTCGCTGTCGTTGCGCCAACGTTGTCGACGAGTCAGGACACGCTCATCATATCGAGGCCGACGTGTTCATTGCGGGCGATGGGGTGGAGGGGATGATTGCCCGCAAGTGCGGCATCCGCAACAATCTCAATCTCATCGATACCGAATCGTATCTGCAATATCACCTTCGCGACATCGAAGTAGACCCGGATGTCATCGAAGCCCATCTCGGGCAGGCGGTCGCACCGGAATCCTACGCCTGGGTTTTTCCGATCTCTGCCGTCGAAGCCAATGTCGGTCTGGGCGTACCGGCCGTCTTTGGCGCCAATCGACCTGTCCGCGGCTTTCTTGACCGCTTTGTTGAGCGCCGCTTCGGCGCGGCCACTATTGTTCGCACCAGCTGCGGCACGTCCCCGCGCTATCAGGGACCGGCTCGCCTGGCACGGGGGAATCTACTCGTGGTTGGCGATGCCGCCAGGGTGCTGGATTCGGTCACCGGCGGCGGAATTCTCAATGCGCTCGCTTCGGGACGCCACGCCGCCGACGCAGCCGCAGCGTTCATTGAAAGTGGCGGTGAGAACATCTCGATCATGCATGAGGTCTATCCCACCCGCTTTCTTGAGGAAAGTCACCGGGAACTGGATTATATGCTGAAATTGAAAAACTTCTTGTGTAAACTGAGCGACGACGAATGGAACGACATTGTCGATGGACTCGGAGCATACTTCGGGGATCGGGAGGTTGAATCGGTCGATGTGGTCGCGACCTTTGTCGGGGTGGTACGAAAAAAGCCCCGCATTCTGAAGATTGCGAGGCATTTACTTTCGTGACGAGGAAAGCGTGAGCCGGTTAGCTCAATTTGTTGACATACATCGCCAGGCGCGACTTGTTGCGATCAGCGTTACGCGGATGGATCAGACCTTTCGAGGCAGCCTTATCGAGAATCTGCTTGGCCGATTCCAGCTTCTTGGCGGCTTCCTCTTTGTTCGATTCGGAACGGACGTCCTTGATCGCTGCGCGCAGTTGGGAGCGGAACGCGCGGTTTCTGACACGCTGCTTTTCCGAGGTACGCATCCGCTTTTCGCACGATTTGTGATTCGGCAATGTAAACCCTTTCCTTCGATTGCTTTTACGTTAGCCCTGTAATATATGCGACGGCACTAACTTGTCAACGGTCAGGCAAAAGAAAAGTTCGCTGGTTCGATCGGCCGGCGTGGTCTCCGGGGCGACCGCCTTTTCCCGGGTGTTAGGCCTTGTCCGCGAACAGGTTATGGCCTACTACTTTGGGGCCGGGATGGCCACCGATGCCTTCGTCACGGCCTTCCGCATCCCCAACCTGCTGCGCGACCTCTTCGCCGAGGGCGCCCTGTCCTCGGCATTCGTCCCGGTCTTCAAAGAGAAGATGGTCAAGGACAGTGAGGAGTCGGCCTTCTCGCTGGCCCGGATAGTCCTCACCCTGGTGCTCGTTTTCGTCGGCCTGGTGGTGTTGCTGGGCATGATCGCCGCTCCGGCGATCATCTATGTCTCCGCCCATGGCTTCACTGAGGATGCCGCCAAGTTCGACCTGACTGTCGACCTGACCCGACTCATGTTCGTCTACCTGCTGCTGGTCTCATTATCGGCGGTGGTGATGGGCATGCTGAACTCGTTCGGCCGGTTTGGCATCCCGGCCCTGGCGCCGGCCCTGTTTAATCTGGGTACGATTGCTGGCGTGCTGATCCTCTACAACGTACTGCCGGTCCCTATCTACGCCATGGCGATCGGCGTGCTGATCGGCGGGCTGGGGCAGGTGGCAATACAGCTACCGCTGCTCTGGCGAATCGGCTTCCGCTTCCGGCCGCGCTTTTCACTGCTCGACGAAGGCGTCAAACGCGTGCTTCGGTTGTTCACCCCGATGGTGATCGGTCTGTCGGCCGGCCGGGTCAATATCCTGGTCAATACCCTGCTGGCCTCGCTATTGATCGAAGGCGCCATCTCGTATCTCAACTATGCCTTCCGCCTGATGCATTTCCCGCTCGGCGTATTCGCTGTGGCGCTCGGGACCGTCGCCCTGCCGAAAGCCTCCGAAGTCGCCACCGAAGGCAACATGGACAAACTCGCGCGCACCTTTACCGAGGCGATCAATCTCAACTTCCTCGTCATCATGCCGTCAGCGGCGTTTCTCGCCATGTGGGGAACCGACCTGATCGAGTTGATCTTCCAGTACGGCGCATTCAGTTCACTCGACACCGAAAACACGGCCCGCGCCCTGTTGCACTACTCCTACGGTTTGCTTGGCCTGGCCTCAGTTCGGGTAACGGTGCCGTTTTACTATTCGCTGGGCGACTCGCGGCTGCCGACCAAGATCTCGGTGCTGGCCGTGTTGGTTAATATGGGGCTGTACTTCGTGATGGTCCCCCTGTTGGGGTTTGCCGGACTGGCCTCGGCAACTTCCCTTGCGGGATTGCTTAATTTTGCCTTACTTGTCTATTATCTGCCGACCAGGGGTGTCCCGTTTCGGCGCCGACAGGTGCTGCTCGATGCTTTTCGGATCGGCGTGGCCGCTACGTTAGCGGTGTATATCTCCCGCCTCTGGCCGTTTGCGG
>WJMS01000135.1 GCA_014727815.1 candidate division GN15 bacterium | reverse complement strand
CCAAACGAATGGACGGAGCTGGCGTTGCCGAAGGTCTCGTGCAAGTACGGCAGCATCGCTTCGACCACTTCCGGATCGACCGGCGTGGTGGCGTTATTGTCGAGATAGATTGGTTCCATAGCAGTACAAGTCGTGTTAAGCATTGTCTTTCCAGTACCTACGTAACAGCCTCGGCGCGCGTTGGTTTCCCGCGGCCCGGGTTCAGAACGCGTACAGTATAGTGAAATGCCAGCGGGTTGCGAAGTCGAATTGTTCGGTATCGACCCGGCGGGCGTAATCGAGCCGAATTGGTCCGGCCGGCGAGAGGATCTGGATACCGGTGCCGTAGGCAACTGCAAGGCGATCGAGCCGGACATGATCGAGCTCGAGAAAGCCGTTGCCGACATCAACAAAGACCGACTGCCAGAGGGGGAATGACTTGAAAAAGGAGCCGATTAGGGGAATCTCATTGAAGATCTGTACCGTCTTCCACCGGAACTCCTGATTGAAAACAACAATATAGCGGCTGCCGATCGGGTTGCCGTTTTCATCGAGCGGCCCCAGCCGATTCTCCCGAAAGGAGCGCACGGAATTGGCGCCGCCGAGCAGGAAGCGGTCATCGGTGAGCAGGCTGTCCGAATCGCCAAACGGCTCGGAGAAACCGACTTTGAACCGGACCGCGCCGATCCAGCCGGGCCAGACCCGCTGATAGGTCGACCAGCTTGCCTCGACCCGATAGAAGTCATCATCCCCGCCGAGGAAGCCACCGAAATAATCTGCGAGAATATCAATATAGGCGCCCCGGCTCGGGACAAACAGGTTATCGCGGCTGTCCTGCCGAAACTGGACGAACAAGGAGCGACGGCCGGACGTAGTCTCGTCTACGCCGGGGATCGAAATATCCTCGGGAAAATCCGACAGCTTCAACGATTCGTACTCAATACCCGCGGCCACGCGTGTCTGTCGGCCAAACCGTCGCTGCGTCTCGGCCGACACGGAATAGGATCGTCGCTTGTATTCGTTGTCGGGGACACGAAGCGTCGGCTCCCACTCAAAACCGAGCGTCAGCGGCATACGCAGGCCGAGAAACCACGGTTCGGTGAAGCGCAACCGATAGTTGTTCTGCAGCACGCGAGAATCCTCGCCCAGCGAGAAAAAATAGCTGACCGACAGCTCCCCGCGTCGCGAACCGAAGATGTTTCGTTTGCCGACCCCCGCCGAGACGAGCCAGGCCAGGTCGCGCAGATTTGACTGGCCAACCGCACCCAGTTCCGTCGAGACATAGCGCGTCTTGCGCTCACGCACGCGGAGGGTGAAGTCCGGCCGAAGACGGTTAGGCGAATCCTCGGCCCGGTTGAGCTGCAGCGTCGAAAAGTAGCCCGACTCGAACAACCGGCGTTGCGACTCGAGAATATCCTCTCGCCGATAGACCTTACCGGAGTCGATCTTCAATTCGCGGCGGGCAACATACTCGGGGAATCGCTGGGTCCCCACAATGTCCACATCGCCGAAGCGGACCAGCGAGTCTGCCCGGGCGGTGAAGATCACCCGGGCAAGTTCGTGCACCTGGGTCGTGTCGATATCATGGTCGATTTCGGCGTATGGATATCCGCGGTTGGCCAGGTAGGTCTTCAGTTCAAACTCGATATCACGAATATCCACCGGGTTGACCGGCTCGCCGGGTTCGAGTCGCGAGCTGACTTTGCTGAACCGACCATTCAGCCCGGCCGGCGTGTCGCCGGTGATCCAGGTGGTGTCATAGCGGAAACGTCGGCCCTCAGCGACATCGATCCGCACCAGGGCATTGGAGTCGGGCAGCATTTCGAACCGATGTTGTACCTGCACGCCGAGAAAGCCCTCGGTGAGATACATGTACTTGATCTCGAGCGTGTCCCGGCTGAAGGTTTCGCGCTGGACCTCGATACGCCGGTCGCCTTTGAGGCTGCGCCACCAGTTCCATTCCTTGGCGTACAGGCGGTCCTTGACTTCGGAGTCCGAATAGAATGAATTGCCCTCGATTACGATCGAGTCGATCCGCGGCGCCGACCGCACCCAGCGAAGGCGCTCGCGCTCGGACATCTGGCCGAAGGCATTGGCGGCGAGAACGATGCTCAGCATGAGTGTCAGCCAGAGCGCCCGCATCAGAACTCCCAGTGCAGCCGGAGGTTGACGATATACTCTTCGAGTTCGTTGCGTCGTCCCTGCAAGAGGAATTCACGACTGAAGCGATACTCGAACCCGACTTCTTCGCCGAGGTTACCGGTGATACTGGAACGCCCGTACACATAGAGATTCGGCGCGGCATACGCCCCGACCGTCACCCGTGTCTGGGCGGGATCAAACTCGCCGCCGTAGGTGGGGTCGATCTCAAACGTCTCCACGCCGATCAGCCGGTTGAGCTGGCGACCGCCGATCTGCGACACCTGGGAGCTGACCAGTTGCGCCACGCGCTCGGTCACGGCGCCGCTGTAGCTGCCGGTATCGGCGCCGTAGTAGTTCAGCGCCAGCAGCGGCAGGATGTCTTCGCGCGAGAACTCGGACTCCTGGCAGGGGTTGATCTCGGCCGTGTCGAGGGTGCCGGTCACGTGAATGCACAGGTCGAGCACATCGGACGTCGTCTCCTGATCGAAGCGTACCCCGGGGATGCGTGTGTTTGCGATAATGTCGAGTTGCGGGTTAGGAATCTCCGAGCCGGTGAAGATAACCGCCTCCTGGCGTGGCTCGAGCCTGAAGGTCTTGTCGAACAGGAAGCCGCGACCACGCAGAATGTCCATCTCACCGACAATCGGATAGTTGCCGTCTTCACGGATCAGGTTGATCTCCCCCGCGAACTCGGCATCGATATCCTCGTTCTCGATCCAGTAGTTGGAGAGAATTTCGATATTGAGATCGAGGTCCCAGCTGTTCTCCTGCGTGAACGACTGCAGAATCGGCGAGCCCTCCTCGGCTGCGGCGAACGGCACCCGGTAGCGACAGGAGATCAGCGTGATATCACCCTCGACAGTAGGCGGGGTCTCCCCCACGACGTGCAGGTCGCCCTCGAAAACGCCCCGAATATCTTCGAGTTCGTAGGTGAACGGGAATTCGCGGGGAATCGACACGTACACATCGTACACGAAGTTGTCCAGTGACTGGACCGTAATGTCGCCCTCGATGTAAGCGTACGACGGTCGTCCTTTGATCTCGCGGTTGAAAACCGTACGCGAGATACGTTCGCTTTTGCGCGCATCGATAACGAAGCTCTCGATCCGATCGAAGACAATGAGGTTGTTTTCCATACGGACCGGGACCGAGTCGGCGAAAATCCAATTGGCCAGATCGAAGTACTTGAGTTTGGCATCGCGCAGCATGGCGCTGCCCTCGAGCTGCGGCTGCGAAGGCGTCCCGGTCAAATGCACGTCGGCAGTGAAGTCGCCGAACAATTGCTCAATTGTCGGCAACAGCAGGCTGATCAGGTCAAACTGGTTGTCGCGGGCAGTCATCCGAATGTCGAGCGGCAAATCCGGCAGACGGTCGAGCGAGTCCGTAACGAAGGCCAGATCGGCATTGAGAAAACCGGTCGCAGAGTAGCGGCCGGAGTCAGACAGCACCACCGCGGAGTCTATTGTCAGGATACGACTGCGATAGTCGCCCGATGCGGTCAGGTCCCCCAGTTTGAGATCGCGATAGGTCAGCGAATCGACCAGTCCCGTCAGCGTGAAGACCGGATTGACAAATGTCCCGGCCACATCGCTGTCGAACGAGACGTAACCGTTGACCGGAAGCTCCGGCCGAAAAAGGCGCAACCAGGGGGCGATCAGAATGCTGTCGGCCGACGCGGTGAAATCCATCGATTCGTCGTAGTCGACCCGACCGTGCATCGAGAGTAACCCGCCGCGCTGCTCGAAAGTGAACTCCCGGAAGACAAAACCGGCCGAGTCGATGTCGATATCGAGCGGCTGCCGGTTGGCAAAGCCCCGTCCGAACAGGTCGACCGCAACCGTGTCCATGCGCACCACGTTCGGGTAGATACCATAGTCAAAGCCGCCTCGCGCCCAGGCCGAGATATCTTCCGCCTGGACATCAGCGGTATCGATGACAACATACTGCGAGTCGAGCGTCAGCACCGCCATAGTCGAGTCGTAGACCAACCCCCACAACTCACCCGCGTAGAAGTCAGCCGTCACCCATCCCTGGCGGGCATTGAGGAATCGATCGACCTGGGTTTCAATACGGCAACTGTCCGCGTACAGTCCATAGACCCAGACCGAATCGGATTGGAAGATGGCAGCCAGATCAGGATCGCCGGTTCGGCCGGAGATGATCCCATGGGCGTGTCCGCGACCGCCCGGCTGACTGATAAAGAGGCGTTCACGGTAGCGATCGAGGTTGGGCAGGTCGACATCGACCTCCAGAAACATCTCGTCATCGTAATCGATTACGCCGGTCGCGGTGAACTGGTTTTCGTAGTAGTCAACCGTAAGGACGTCCGGGAAGCTGATCGAGTCGGTGGTGATCACCATGTCGCCGAAGGCCCGGTGCAGCGGGTATTCATCGAATGATGATTCATAGAGATCGGCGTTGATCCGCAGCACCAGTGTTTCGTTCTTGAACGACTCCCCGGCGAGCTGAATAGCGCCGTTGAGGTCCGACTCAAACGTGCCCTCGACCAGTTCATTCAGGTTGAAGTTCTGCAACTCGGCGGTAAGTTCATACAGCTCGGGCCTCTGATCGAAATCAATCCAGCCGGCGCCGTCGATCGAACAGTTGTCCAGAATGACACCATAAAGGGTATCGAGCATGAGTTGATTCTCATACCAGCGGAAATCGACCTGCAGGTTTTCGAATGACGCAAACATGAAGTCGCCGGCGATATTG
>WJMS01000134.1 GCA_014727815.1 candidate division GN15 bacterium | reverse complement strand
TCCGACCATGCGCTTTGTCGAGATTCGGCAGATCGCGGTGACCACCAGCGGGGTGCAGTTCATTCTCGAGACTGAGCTTCGCAACGCCCAGTCACCGGCCCGCTACTATTCGCTGCTCTCGGGCTCCCAGGAGGCGCGTATTGAGATGGACATGATGAACCAGATCGACCGTTCAACCTACATCGATACCGTCTTTTCGCCCAATCCCAATCCACGCTTGTGGAATATCATGTTCATCCAGGCCTTCAACGACACGATCCATCAGTACCAGCGCGGCTGGGTCGTGCCGTATCGCGTGCCGCAGTGATCGTACCGTGCGGCGACCGCTCCCGAGTGTAAACACTCCGATTCCATCATCCGAAACAGCGCCGTGTGCGTATCATCTCTGCGTAACAAGCGGAAATCGTTCGATTTTACTTGAATAGGCCGTTGGCTGCGGAGTATCTATGCTACGGATGATACCGCCATTTCATCACGCGCAGTAATATATATGGAGGATTGCTCAATGACTGCCAAGTCAACTCGCACGTTGCCGGTACTGCTGATCGCCGTGCTGGCTTTGCTGATGGTCGGGTGCGGCACCCAGGTGCCCTCGGGCCATCGTGGCGTCTTTTTCAGCAAGTTCGGTGACGGAACCGAAATGGGAAAGATCTACCCTGAGGGATTCAACTGGCACATGCCCTGGAACAGCATGCTGGTGTACAAGATTCAGCTGCAGGAGCGGCTGGAAACGCTGACCGTGCTTTCATCCGACGGCGCCTCGATTCGCATGGAAGTGTCAATCCTGTACCGTCCGATGATGAGTAAGATCGATTCGCTCCAGGTGACGATCGGGCCGGACTACTACGATGTTAAAGTGGCTCCCACCGTGCGCGGAATCGCCCGAGGCGTCGCCGGGCGCTACAAACCGGAGGAAATCTACTCGACGAAACGGGAGGAATTGGCTAATTCCATACGAGATACGTTGATCTCGCAAATGGAGGCAAACTTCATCGAGATTGAGAACATCCTGATCCGGGATGTGCAGATTCCGGCCAAGATCTCCGAGGCGATCAACTTCAAACTGACTGCCGACCAGGAAGCGCAGAAGATGCAGTTTACGATCGAGAAAGAGAAACTCGAGGCGGAACGCAAACGGATTGAGGCGAAAGGTATCTCGGACTTCCAGCAGATTGTCTCGGCCGGCATTACGCCGTCACTGCTGAAATGGAAGGGTATCGAGGCGACCATGAAGATTGCCGAGTCGCCCAACACGAAAATCATCGTGGTGGGTAACGACGCCGGCTCCCTGCCGATCATTTTGAGCGGCGAAGACAAGTAGCGTCAGCCGACCGGCTAAACAGCAACGGGCGGCCCAAACGGGCCGCCCGTATGCTTTGCGTCGAGTAGCTAATGGTGCCTTTCGGCTACTTTTCTACCGCCATCTCCTTCAGGAGTTCCCGGGCGATGACGATTCGCTGCACTTCATTGGTGCCCTCGAAAATCTCGCACAGGCGCACATCGCGATAAATCCGTTCGACATTGTACTCATGGGTATAGCCGTACCCGCCCAGAATCTGCATCGCCTGGTGAGCGATCTCGGTGCCAACCTCGGATGCGTACATTTTGGCGATCGCCGCATCCTTGATCACTTTCATCCCCTGGTCCTTCTTCCAGGCCGCTTCATAGGTCACCATCCGGGCGGCGTGCAGCTTGGCCTGCATGTCGGCCAGTTTGAACTGAATCCCCTGGAATTTTGCCAGTTCCTGACCAAACTGCGTGCGTTGCTGGGAATAGACGGTCGCGATCTCCAGCGCCCGCTGGGCCATCCCGACCGACTGCGCCCCGACCGAGATACGGCCGTGGTTGAGCGTCTCCATGGCAATATTGAATCCCCGGCCGACCTCGCCGATCTGGTGGGCCTTGGGTACCTTGTAGTCGTCGAAGATCAGCTCCGAGGTCGGCGAGGCCTTGTAGCCCATCTTGACCTCGTTTTTGCCGACCGAGAAGCCGGGCTGGTCGGTCTCGATCACGAGCGCCACAATCCCCTTGGTCTTTTTCTCCCGGTCGACCGTCGCGAACACGATAATGTAGTCGGCAATCGAGCCCTGGGTGACCCAGAGCTTGGTCCCGTTGAGGATGTAGTTATCGCCGTCATCGTCGGCCTGCAGCGACAACGAAGCGGCGTCGGAGCCCGACCCGGCCTCGGAGAGCGAATAGGCCGCCATCTTTTCCCCGGCGCAAACGGGCGGCAAAAACTTCTGCTTCTGCTCTTCCGTGCCGAATTCCAGCAGCGGCATGGCAAACAGCGAGCCGTGCACCGCCGCAACCAGCGCATGCGAAGCGCAGCCGCGCGCCAGTTCCTCGATTGAAATGGTGTAGGCGAGGTTGTCGAGACCGGTGCCGCCGTAATCCTCCGGCACCTTGACACCCATCAGGCCGAGTTCCGCCATCTCCTTGATCGCCTCGCGGTCAAGTTCGGCATTGTGGTCGAACTCCCCGGCGCGGGGGTAGAGACGCTCGTCGGCGAACTTCCGCGCGACATCGCGTACGTATTGCTGTTCTTCCGAGAGATTAAAGTCCATGGTTGTTCTCCCTGAATAGTTCTGAATATGCCCTGCTGCTATATACTAAATCACGTCTGGTCAGACCAGCCCTTTGGCCGATTTCACGCGGCCGTGAAATGTGATACCTCACGGCGCATTTGTGCTGGACAAGCTGGATCTAATGTCTCATATTTGTCGCTGTTCACGCAAATCAAATCTATTTCATACAACAGAATACGTACCATCACCACGCTCGTGATGGACCGAGTGAAAGGAGCATGGGGCACATGCGAGTACGCTACACACTTCTCTCCCTGGTCATCGTCGCCGTATGCGGCCTGACTACCGCCTTCGCCCAGGACAAAGGCGCCTCACAGCAGGAAATGCAGGCCAGGATGATGGAACTGGCCCAGCCGGGCCCGGAGCATGAACTGTTTGAAAAGCTGACCGGCAAGTGGAATATGACGGTCAAGATGTACATGGCGCCCGGACAGGAGCCGATGGTCTTTACCGGCAGTTCCGAGGCCGAGACGATTCTCGACGGACGCTTCTTGCAGAGCAAGTGGGTGTCGGGCGAGGGGCCGATGGAAACCCGCGGCGTGTCGATCATGGGCTATGACCGCCGCCACGAGGAATACACGGCAATCGGCCTGGACACCTGGGGCACCTACTTCGTGACCGCGCAGGGACCGATGGATGAAGAAACCAACACGATCACGATGGCCGGCTCGGACCAAGACCCGGTGTTTAACATGCTCCAGGAATATGAGTTCGTGATGACCCTGGTCGACGATGATACCTTTACCTGGGATGTGATCTTCTATAATCCCGAAATGACCCAGGGCCAGGACAGCTTCACGATTGTCGAGATTACCTACGAGCGGGCCAAGTAAGCCACGAGCCGGCTACAATAAGAGTCAGCCGGGGCGGTTGGTCACGGACACCGTCCCGGCTCTGTCATAACTGCTTGTATCATCGGACATGCAGGCCGGCGATCTTGACGGCCCCGCGGTGGTAGCCGTCGGGGAAGAGCTGCTGAAACCGTTCGATACTCAGGCCGTTGTCGGCGCAGGTTTCGTAGATGGTCGGTACGCACAGCCCCTCGTGGCAGCGCTTGCGCAGGTAATAGATCACCCGCCAATGCGCCTCGGTCAGATACTCCGGCATCTTCAGCTCATACGCCTTCAACAGCGCGAAGCGCTCATCCCAGTCATCCATGTCGACCAGGAAACCCTGGTGGTCGACATTGTAGGTCTTTTTGTTGTAGGCGTATTCGTGCTGCTTGAGGTTCTCTTCCAGCCAGTAATGCTGGAAGAGACCTTCGCGGTACGTAATCCCGGCCAGCTTGCAGGCGCCGCGAAGGTAACCGGTGGGGAAAAGCCGCTCGAGATCGCCCAGTCCCAGTTCGTTTTTCTTGCACGCGACATACACCAGCGGGCAGCTGTTCATGCGGTCGAACTCATTGCGTAAAAACCTGATCACGCGCCAGTGATCCTCGGTGAGACCATCCGGTATCCGCACGCCTGGCGCCATACCGATAGCGAAGTTCTCATCCCAGTCGCGCGGATCGAGCAGGAAGCCGTGGGAATCGACCTTGTAGCGTTTCCCGGCATGTTCGAAGACTGCCATACACACACCCCCGAATCATCGATGACCGGTCGGGCGATGCCGAACCGGCTCAAAAAGTATAGCCGATCAAAAACAAGAATGACTGGCTCGACACGTCCAGCAACTCCGTATCGACCGTCTTGCTAAAGTCAAACTGATACCCGAGCTCCGTGAAGACCGCCCCAATCGGCCCGGCGCCGTACTCCAGCCCCAGCCCCAGTGACAAGCCATAGTTGATCGTTTCGAGATCACCGGCCAGTACCGAGGCGGACTCGGACCGATCATTTATCTTGAAATCGAGCCGCGGCCCCAGCAGCGCGTACGGCCGATAGGTCGCACCCGGCAGGCGCACGCGCAGGTGCAGCGGTATCACCAGGTAGTCAATCCGGTCATCCAGCTCACCTGTCTCGACCGCGGGTGGCCCCGTCTCCGGCACCCGCGAGACAAACAGCTTGCTGCCGCGCTGGACATAGGCCAGCTCCGGCTGCAGCGACAGGATCGGGGTGATCGGGAACTCCGCGAAGAAACTCAAAGCCAGTCCCGTGCGCGATTCACGCTCCACGTCAATCGGACCGCCTTCCTCGTAGTCGTAGTCCTGGTTGGAGATCGACAGCCCGGCTTTGATTCCAAATGCGGTCGGTTGTGCGTCGGCCGAAGCGGTTACGATCAGTGTGGCAAATACTGCCAGGATGACAACGATACGTGCAGACGTGCGGGTACGGGCTGCAGTAGTTGCGGGCGTGCTCACGGAACCTCCAGTCTCGCCACACGTGGCGATTCGTGCTTCCTTACCCGTAGTAACGAGAGCTCGGCCGATTCTGTCAACCAGATATCACGATAGGTTTTCGAGATTCGGGATTCTCTCGATTTTCTTTGGCGTCGAAAAGAGTTGTGCCCGGACCTGTCGAGGCTATATTGACAGCACGTGCGTCGCCAGGGGCAGTCGGGCGTGCGATCGCGTATGGGGTATTCATATGGCACACATCGAATCATCCGGGCTGGCTGAATCCGGGGAACACTCGGAGCAACCTCCCGAGCAAAAGAACGCGCCGGTCGGCTACGGCTGGCTGCGCGCACTGCTGTTTTTCGTTGCCTTCCTGATCCTGACCGTCATCCAGTCGATCGTTGTTGTCCTCATCACCGGCTTCCAAAGCCTCGATGACTTCTCAGCGGCGATGGTTACGCCGACCATGGTGGTCATCGAAGCCGTTCAATTGCTGGTGGTGTTGGGCCTGCTCTGGCTCTTCTGCCGTTTCCTCGATCGTCGGTCCGTCAAATCCATCGGCTTTTCCCTGGAGCGGCAGTACAAGTGGGACCTTTTGGCCGGGTTGCTCTGGGGCGTCGGATTGGTCACTGCGATCTTTCTTGGCCTGTGGTTGTTCGGCGCCGTGCGAGTGGTCTCGGTCCAGTTCCCGATCACGACCATTTTGATCATGGCGGCGGTGATGATCTCAATCGGCGTCCGCGAAGAAATCGTTATGCGTGGCTATATGCTCAACAACCTGATGCAGTCCGCCAACAAATACCTGTCCCTGCTTTTGATAGCCATGGTGTTTGCGCTGGCCCACGGGCTGAATCCGAATGTCTCCTGGATCGGCCTGACCAACATCATCATTGCCGGCCTGCTGCTCGGTATCTACTACATCCATCAGAAGAACCTCTGGTTCCCGATCGGCCTGCATATCGGGTGGAACTACGTCCAGGGCGTGGTGTGGGGCAGCCCGGTCAGTGGTATGGATATCCCGAGCGTGGTCACTCTCGAGTTTGTCGGTCCCGAGCGATGGACCGGCGGTGATTTCGGCTTCGAGGCCTCCCTGGCCACGACCGTAATCACCATCATTGCGACCATACTGATTCACTTCCGTTATCGCGACGGTCAGCGCATGGCCGGAATTCAGAGAAACTCTCCCGAGGGGTAATGCTATGCCTTTGTGGCGCTATGCCGGAATCTACCTGCTGGTGGTCGGCGTGATCCACACCGTCTTCGGCCTGATCATGGGCTGGGGGCATTTGCGCGGGATGGTCGCCGATGGTTTCTTCTGTGCGGTTGAGTCGACCGCCGAGCGATCCGAGTTTTTCTGGTTCATGCTCACCGGCTTTTTCCTGCTGATGCTCGGATATGCCGTACACTGGATTGGCTGGGTGAAACGGATCCGGCCACCACGGGCGCTCGGCTGGCTAATGTTGATTGTAACGGCGATCGGCATGGTGGCGATACCGATGTCGGGCTTTGTGTTGTTTGTCCCGGTGGCGCTGGTGCTGGTGTGGGGGAGGGAGTGAGCGCGTCGTACACGATCCCGTCACACATCGACGGTCCTCAGTGTGGTGGTTTAATCACGTGACCTTAGTACATCTTGTGTAGTCGGCAACTGTGCCTCACCTACAGTTCCCACCTCGGTTTGGGACGGCAGGTGGGTTGTTTCAAAAGACGTGCGTCACCATCCGACGAGTTGTCTGACGATTCATCGACCGGCAGCCGATGTCGGGCCGCAGGCCCACGCTGGGCGCGCCTGAAAGTAGCCTCGGCCTACCACATCTATTCCTCCTCGTACTGACGCTTCAAACGATCGATCACCGCCGGGTCGGCCAGGGTCGTCGTATCGCCCAGCACCCGACCGGTGGCGATGTCCCGAAGTAACCGTCGCATGATCTTCCCCGAACGCGTCTTCGGCAAATCCGGCGAGAAGATCAACTGCTCCGGCCGGGCAATCGCGCCGATCTTCCGGGCCACAAAGTCAGTCAACTGCGACTGCAGCTTTTCGGTCCGTTCCGTATCGCCGGTCAGGGTTACAAACGCTGCGAGACCCTCGCCCTTGATCTCGTGCGGCACGCCCACCACCGCGGCCTCGGCGACGGCCGGATGTTCAACCAGCGCCGACTCGACCTCCATGGTCGAGATGCGGTGACCGGCCGTGTTGATGACATCGTCCACCCGCCCGAGAATCCAGAAGTACTTGTCTTTGTCAATCCGGGCGCCGTCGCCGGGGAAGTAGATGCCGTCCCACTTTGACCAGTAGGTCTCGACAAAACGTTTGCGGTCCCCCCAGATGCCGCGAAGCATGCCCGGCCAGGGTTTGGTGATGGCGAGGTAACCGCCGCCTTTTTTGACCTCGTTGCCGTCGTCGTCGAGAATCTTCGCCTCGATCCCCGGGAACGGTCGTGTGGCCGAGCCGGGTTTGGCCGAGGTCAACCCCGGCAGCGGCGTGATCATGATGTGGCCGGTTTCGGTCTGCCACCAGGTATCGACGATCGGGCAGTTCTTGCGACCGATCACCTCATGATACCATACCCACGCCTCGGGGTTGATTGGCTCACCGACTGTCCCGAGCAGGCGCAGCGATGACAGGTCGTGCTGATCGGGCCACTTGCGGCCCCAGCGCATGAAGGCGCGGATCGCGGTCGGGGCAGTGTAGAAAACTGTCACACCCATCTTCTCGACCAGCTGCCAGAAGCGGTCCTGGTCCGGCCAGTCCGGCGCACCCTCATACATGACCTGCGTGACGCCGTTGGCCATCGGGCCATACACGATATAGGAATGCCCGGTGACCCAGCCGCAATCGGCCGTGCACCAGAAGACATCGTCGTCCTTCAGGTCGAACACCAACTTGCTGGTGGCGTAGGTTCCGGTGAGATAGCCGCCGCAGGTGTGCACGATACCCTTTGGTTTGCCGGTGGTACCCGACGTGTACAGGATAAACAGGGGGTGTTCGCTGTCGACATAGACCGGCGGGCAGTACTGGTCGGCATCCTGCATCAGGCGATGGAACCAGTGATCGCGGCCTTCCTTGACCCGGAGCAGGAAGTCGCCGCGCTTGACGATCACGACATGTTCGATCGACGGGCAATCGGCCAGGGCAACATCGGCGTCGTGCTTGAGCGGGATGATCTGGCCGCGACGGTAGCCGCCGTCGGCGGTGATCAGCATCTTCGCCTCAGCATCGTTGATCCGGTCCCGCAGTGATTCGGGGGAGAAGCCGCCGAAAACCACCGAGTGCACGGCGCCGATCCGCGCGCAGGCCAGCATGGCAATGACCAGCTCGGGAATCATCGGCAGGTAGATTGCCACCCGGTCACCCTTCTTGATCCCGAGCGACTTGAGGGCGTTGGCGAACTTGTTGACCTGGCGATAGAGGTCCCAGTACGTGAACGTCTTGCGGTCACCCGGTTCGCCCTCGAAAATCAAGGCTGCCTTGTTCTTGCGGCCGTTTTTGATATGCTGGTCGAGACAGGATTCGGTGACGTTGAGCTTACCGCCGACAAACCACTTGGCATCGGGCGCCTTCCAGTCCAGCACCTTGCTCCACTTCTTTTTCCATACCAGCTCGCCGGCCATTTTCGCCCAGAAGGCGGTGGGGTTCTTCTGGGCGGTGGTGTAGACAGCAGTCTTGTTTGCGTTGGCCTGCTTGGCGAAAGCGGCTGCGGGCTTGTAACGACGATCCTCCTTGAGCAGCGTGTCGATCGTCGCCTGTTTCGGCTCGGACTTCTTCCTGGTGGCGGTCTTCTTCCGGGTCGTGGTGGCCATGCCGGTCTCCTGTCTGTTGGGTTTGAGACCGTCAATATGTACACTCACAGTCCATTTTGTCAAGTCTTGCAAACGGCTGTATTGCATTGCGTTTGGATGCCGGCCGG
Organism: candidate division GN15 bacterium; assembly: GCA_014727815.1. Taxonomy (GTDB): domain Bacteria; phylum Zixibacteria; class MSB-5A5; order GN15; family FEB-12; genus WJMS01. The sequence goes on along the minus strand of WJMS01000134.1, from coordinate 22,738 downwards.
CCGGTGTCAGGCACGGCTCCTCGGGCGGTCGAACTGCAACGGTTAGCACATATTGGCCAGCGTGGTTCATAATCCGTTGGGTCGATTCCTCAAGCAGGCTGCAAGGCTCGGGCGGGCAAGCAGATAAGACCCGATTTGCGGTTGGCCCGCTTCTTGCAGCAGAGGTCTGCACGAGAAGCTTTCGCCTTGACTAAGATAGGCTTTATGATATATTACCAGCGACTTAGGAGAGCTCGTTTACCACAACGAATTACTGCTGTTTTTCAAAGTCTTCGGTTAACAGATCAGACACCTTTCCGCAACTTCTGCGGCCGTGGGGGGCTTTTTGCTATCCGTCTGTCCCGAAGACCATAGAGCGAGTTAGACATTGATCTCATCCGGAGGAAAGATGAAGAGGTTAGGGTCCTTTCTTGCCATCCTCGCATTTGTATATCTTGCCGCGGCCGGCTCGGCCACGGCCGATCCCGAATGGGTACCGCAACTCACCGTGCCGGAAGACAGCACGGTCGTTTTTTGCGAACCCGACTCGATCTGTTTCGAGGTACTCGGGTTTGACGAGGATGTCGACGATTCCCTCAAGTTGACCATTATCCAGCCCGACGGCACCCGCCTGTACGAGCAGTACGACACCAACAGCATCGCCCGCACGATCTGCTTCCAGCCCGACACCGCGGGAACGTACACCTGGTGGTTCCGCCTGCGCGACCGTCACGATCGCTGGGTGGCCGATACGGTCAATTACACGGTCACGTTCAACGAGCCGCCGACTATCGTCTGCCCCGAACCGCAGACGTTCTACAGCTGCGACGTCGACACCTTCTGTTTCGAGGTCGACGCCATGGATCCCGAGTTCGGCGAGCTGACCTGGTCGGTGATTTCTGGCAACGCCACCATCGACGGCCAGACTGTCTGTGTCGTCGGCGGCGAAGACGCCCAGTTCGACGTGATGGTGGAAGTCGTCGATGAGTGCGGTCATGCCGACACCTGTGCGGTACCGGTCACCATCCAGGGCAACCGTCCGCCGACAGTCAGCCTTCCCGAAGATTTCTCGATCACCCTGTGCAACGGCGAAGAAATCTGTATCCCGAACAGCTACGCCGATGATCAGGATTTCGATCTCGAGTCGGTCTACACCAATATCGGCTCGTACGATGACGCCGGTGACCGGGTCTGCTTCACCGCGGACACCTCCGGTATCTACACCATCATCCTGACCGCCGTGGATTCCTGCGGCGCGATGGCGGAAGACACCATTCAGGTTACGGCTACCGTCACGGACCCGCCGGTAGTTGACCTCGGTGGCGACCGTACCGTTACGCTCTGCGATACCGCAGAGATCTGCCTCGAAGATATTACGATCTCCGGTGACGAGATAACAATGCTCAATGTCAGTCTCGGTAGCTACGACGCCGAGGCGGGCACCATCTGCTTCACCCCGGACACCTCCGGCGTATACACCCTCGAGGTCTTCCTCCGCGATGGCTGCGAGCGTGAGGCATCCGACACAATCGCGATCACGGTCGAGCTCAATGCCCCACCGATGATCAGCGACTTCAATGATCTGGAGATACACCTCTGCTCCCCCGAGCAGGTTTGTCTTGAACCGACGATCTTTGATCCCGACAACGATATCGTCTCGATCGTCCCGAGCCTCGGCCAGTGGGAGGACGGCAAGGTCTGTTTCTTCCCGTACGCCAAAGGCGAGTACGAAATCGTCCTGACCGTCACCGACAACTGCGGCAACGTCGTTGAAGATACCGCCTATGTCACGGTCACGACCGACCAGGGTCTCGAGATCAGCTGCCCCGGTGACACCACCGTGTTCCTTTGCGAGACCGATACCCTGCGTTTCCCGATCGAGGGTATCCCGGCCGGCGCCGAGGTAACGGTTGGCGGCACCAATGTGAACTGGGACCCGGAAACCAATTCCGCCTGGTTTGTCTCGGATTGCTGCATTGAAAACGAGATCACGGTTGAAGTTGCCACCGAGTGCGAGACCCTCACCTGCAGCTTCATGGTTTATGTCGAGACCAACTCGGCTCCGCTGGTGACGCTGCCGCCGGATACGGCGCTGTTCGCCTGCGACCCACTCGATATCTGCATCCCGGTCGGCATCAGCGACATCGATGACAACATAGCCTCGATCGACCTGACCGGCCCCGAAGGGATCTACTACGACGACTACGCCGGCACGATCTGCTTCGCGGCCGACACCGCCGGTGTCTATTCCATCGCGGTGACGGTCACCGATGAGTGCGGCGAGACCCGTACCCGTGGCAGCATCGTGACGGTCGGCTTGAACGAACCGCCGGTCATCGCCGCGAGCACCACCGACACCACCGTGGTCCAGTGCGAGCCCGCGGAAATCTGCCTGCCGATTGAATTCAGCGATCTCAACGACAACATTGTCGATATCTCAACTTCGCTCGGCGAACTGACCATCTTCCCCGAGGGCGGCTTCGGCGAGGTCTGCTTCATGCCCGAGATGCTCGGCGAGAGCTACACGATCGTGCTGACGGCTACCGACGAGTGTGGTGTGATCGATTCGACCACCGTAACCGTCAATGTTGAGGAAGCCCCGTCAACCGAAATCGCCTGTCCGATTGTCGAACCGGCGTTCCTCTGCGACACCGCCACGCTGTTTATCCCGGTCGAGATTACCGGGTACACCGAGGACATCACGGTCAGCTACGGCGAGTGGGTCGATGGTGAATTGTCGTTCTTTGCCGACACCAGCGGCACGTACGAAATCGAGATCATAGCCAACGCCGACTGCAACAGCGACACCTGCGTGGTGACCGTCCAGGTCGACATTACCGACCCGGTCGAGATCGCCTGTCCCGACGACACCTCGCTTTTCTTCTGTGATTCGCCGCAGCAGATCGCGATCCCGCTGTCGATTACCGGGATGCCTGACGAGGTAACCGTATCGCCGGCATCCGCAACCCTTGAAAACGATACACTCTATTTCGACGTCAGTGAGAGCGGTGACTACTCGTTTGAAATCATCGCCGCCAACAGCTGCAATACCGACACCTGCCGGTTCACAGCGACAGTGAATTTCAACATGCCGCCGGATATTATCCTGGCCAACGACACCACCGTGACGGTCTGCGAACTGCCGATCGACATCTACTTCCCGTACCAGGTGATCAATCCTGACGACGGCCTGATCGAGGTGCGAACCTCGCTCGGTATCGTCAACGACAGCACCATCCGTTTCGGCGCCGACACCGCCGGCGTCTACACCATGATCGTCTCGGCCACCGATGACTGCGGGCTGCTGGCCGAAGACACCGCCAACATCACGGTGGTGCTCGGCGACCAGGTGGCGATCGAGTGTCCGATCGACCCGTTTGATGTCCTGGTCAATGTGCCGGAGACCGTGCGGATTCCGCTGCCGATTTCACCGGTCGATGCCGATGTGACGGTCTCCGATGGCGGCTCGTACGATGTCGAGACCGGCGAACTGGTCCTGCCGCTGGATGAGTTCGGTATTCAGACATTTACGGTCACGGCCTCGACCGAGTGCGGTGAGGCGACCTGCGATGTCGTCGTCAACGCCATCGAGTACTTCCCGCCGATGGTCTTCTGTCCCGAGGATGTCGACACCGCCCTGTGCTTCACCGACGGGCCGCAGACAATCTGTCTGCCGGTAACCGTTTCGGGTGACTACACGGACGTCATAGTCGATCCGATTGGCCAGTTCCTCGACGGCCAGGTCTGTATCCCGATCGACTCGCTGGGCACTTACCAGATTAACGTTCGAGCCCTCAACGACCGCGACACCGCCGACTGCTCCTTCACCCTGACCAACCGTGAAGGAGAACTGCCGATTATCTCCGGTGGCGGTACCTTTGAAGAGCAGCTCTGTGGACCGGAAACGGTCTGCTACCCGGTGACGATTACGGCCGGCGACTTCCCGATTGAAAACGTCGCTGTCTCCTACGGCAACCTCGCCGACGGCCAGCTCTGCCTGCCGCTCGACACCACCGGCGTCTACACAGCAACCGTTACCGTGACCGATTCGTGCGGCGAAGCTGTCAGCGCCGAGTTTGCGGTCACTGCGGTCGTGAACACCGCTCCGGTGGTAGTACTGCCGGAAGACTCGACTATTCTGCAGTGCGGCCCAACCGAGGAAGTTTGCGTTGACGTAGATATCACCGACGAGAACCTCGTTTCGGTCACCAGCAATCTGGGTACCTACGACGCTGAGGCCGGCACGATCTGCTTCGCGCCGGACGGTGCGGGTGAGTACGAACTTATCGTCACGGCGGTCGATCAGTGTGAAGAGAGCACGACCGATACGATGACGGTTCTGATCGAGGCCAACACCGCGCCGAGTGTATCGATAGTCCCGGCTGACACCACCGTCTATCTCTGCACCCCGTCACAGATCTGTCTCGATGTCGAAGTGATCGATCTCGATGGCGACCTCGAGTCTGTGACCAGCAGCCTGGGGCAGTACGCCGACGGTCAGGTCTGCTTCTTCCCCTACAGCGCCGGCACCTATGAGATCACCGTGACGGCCACTGATATCTGCGGTGCGCAGAGTAGCGCGACCGCAGTCGTGACCGTCGAGACCGACCAGGATATCCAGCTCAGCTGTCCGGGCGACACCACGGTCTTCCTGTGCGAGCCGGACACCCTGCGCTTCCCGATCGACGGCATCCCGGCCGGCGCCGAGATCACGGTCGGCGGGACCAATGTCAACTGGGATCCGGAAACCAACGAGGCATGGTTCTTCTCCGACTGCTGTATCGAAAACACCATCACGGTTACGGCTACCACCGAGTGCGGCAGCCATACCTGTGAATTCACCGTATACGTCCAGACCAACAGCCGGCCGCTGGTGACCCTGCCGGCCGACACGGCTATCGTGCAGTGTGAAATCGAAGATATCTGTGTCCCGGTCGGTATCAGTGATATCGACGGTAATCTCAGCTCGGTAGAACTGAACAGTGACATCTTCATGTATGACGACTACACCGGCACCGTCTGTTTCACGCCGGACAGCGCCGGTCTGTACACACTTGCGGTGACTGCTATTGACGACTGCGGCGCCGAGCGCACCACCGACATGAATATCACGGTGGTGACCAACAGCGCACCGACCGTCATGTTCGATGAAGGACCGAGCGAATTCAAGCTCTGCGATCTCGAGCAGATTTGCCTGCCGATATCGATCGACGATCCGGAGTTGAACATCACCTCGATCGACATCTCCGAAGAAGGCGCCGTGTTCAACGGCGAGTCCGGCGAGATCTGTTTCGCGCCGAGCGCCTACGGTGAAATCTGTGTCGGTGTCACGGCCACCGATGCCTGCGGCCTGAGCGCCACCGACACGCTGTGTATCCAGGTGCTGCCGGGTGATTCGGTCCACATCGTTTGCCCCGAAGACAGTCTGTTCACGAGCCCGCTCTGCGGTCCGGGTGAGGCCTGCGTCTCGCTCGAAGTCGTCGGCGACAACTTCACGGTAGAGTCGTCCCTCGGCTCGTGGGAAGATGGCCGTCTGTGCTTCCCGGCTGACACCAGCGGTGTATACGAGATTACGGTTACCGCCACGGCCCAGTGCAATGCCGACCAGTGCGTTGTCACGGTGCCGGTCAATATTGTCGAGCCGATCACGCTGACCTGTCCGGACAACGCCACCGAATTCCTGTGTGGTCCGGATACGCTCTGTTACGAGTTCGAGGTCTCGGACAACTACGATGCCATCTGGATTACCGGGGCGTACTCTGATGCGTACATTGAGGGTACGACGGTCTGTGTCCCCACGCTCGAACCGGGTACGGAATCGGTCGTCATTGCCGCTGCCAACTACTGCGATACCGCCCTCTGCACTTTTGAGGTCACTTCAACCTTCAACAGCGCCCCGGTGGTGGTTGAACAGCAGGATATCCAGATGGTCGAGTGCAGCCTGTTCACTGTCTGCCTGCCGTACGCGGTGGAGGATGTCGATGAGAATATCGTCGAGATCACCGGCCCGGCCTTCGGCGAGATAACCGACTCAGGCTTCTGCTTCACACCCGGCCAGTTCGGCAGCTACGAGATCATTATCGTGGCGACCGACGAGTGCGGCGCCGCTGACACCGGCTCATACTCCTTTACGATAAGCGAGGGTGAGTACGCCTCGATCTCCTGCCCCGACGATCCGTTCGTGTCGATCTGTGGGCCGAGCACAGTCTGCGTGCCGGTCATGATCGAGCCGGCCGGCGCCGAAGTGACGATCCTGCCCGAGAGTTACAACGGCACTTACGATTTCGAGCAGCAGACTGTCTGTCTCGATATCGACGATGGCGGGGCGCATCCGATTACGGTCATTGCGGCCGCCCAGTGCGCCACCGATACCTGCGAGTTTACCATCAACGTCGACTTGCAGGAGCCGCCCTCACTGACCTGTCCCGAACCGATCGACACCCTGCTCTGCCTGGCCGAGCCGACCGAGTTGTGTTTCCCGATCGGGGTCGAAGGCACCGGGGTCGAGATCACCTCGATCCTCCCGGCCGGTGAGTACAGTGCCGGTCAGGTCTGCGTGCCGATCGATACCGCCGGCACCTATGAATTCGAGATCACGGCTACCGGCGCCTGTGGCACCGATGTGTGCACGGCTATGGTGACGGTTACGGCCGACGAGGAACCGGTCTTCACCATGCCGGAGTTCATGAGCTTCGAGCGCTGTCCGGAGGACACTGAAGCAATCTGTATTACCGGCTTTGCCGCGACCGATACCGAGTCCGATGTCACCATTTCCAAGACCTGTGGTCCCGGCGACTTCGATCAGGCGGCCGGCGAACTCTGCTTCGTCCCCGACAGTCTCGGTATACACGAGTTCTGTTTCGAGGTCACTGATGGCTGCCATACGGTGACCGCAACCTATGAGGTCGATATCACGCTCAAGCCTGACTGCGATGTGTGCGTACGGCTGTCGATTCAGGGCAGTGACTGCAGCCCGGTCGGCCTGCGTACGACTGTCGCGGTGAATATCGAAACCAACGATGAAATCGGCGGCTACGACCTGCTGCTTGCCTACGACGCCTCGGCGTTGACCTTTGCCGGCGCGACTACCGAGGGCACCGCTTCGGAAGACTGGGAGTACTTCCGCTACAGTCTGAACAACGGCGCCTGCGGCGGCGCCTGTCCGTCCGGTCTGGTCCGCTTCATCGGTATCGCCGATCAGAACGACGGTCCGAACCACCCGCCGGGTGACGCCTTCGAACCGCAGGGCACGCTGCTGTACATGGATTACCTGATCGCCAACGATCAGAACCTGGGCGACAACTTCGTCCCGATCCGCTTCGTCTGGTACGATTGCGGTGACAACTCCGTCTCCAACCGTACCGGTCAGATCCTCTTTATCGACCTGCGCATCTTCAACGCCGAAAACGTCCTGATCTGGGATGAGACGGACGACGTTGCCTATCCGGAAAGCGAACGTCCGTTCGGTATGGGCGCCGAGGATGGCTGTCTCGAGCTCGGTGACAAAGAGGAGCCGCTTCGCTGTATCGAGTTCATCAACGGCGGCGTCTGTATTATCGATCCGGAAGAGATCGATGACCGTGGTGACGTCAACATGAACAGCATCGCTTACGAGATTGGTGATGTCGTCACGCTGACCAACTACTTCATCTACGGTCTGCAGGCCTTCACGATCAGCATCCCGGGCCAGACGGCCGCGTCCGACGTCAATGCCGACGGCCTGACCTTGACCGTGGCCGCCCTGACTTACCTGATTCGTGTCGTCATCGGCGACGCCCCGCCGATCCCGCGCGTCAATCCGTACGCCGAAGAGTTGATCGTCGCCACCGGTGGTTCCGACGGTCAGGTGGTGGTCACTACCGAAGCTGTCTCGACCGTGGGCGCCATCCACCTGGTCTATGAGATTCCGGACGGCCTGACGGTGAGTGAGCCGATGCTCGCGTCCGGGGCGCAGGGGATGACGCTCGACTATGCCATCGGCGACAATGAACTGCGCATGCTGATCTACGATATCGGCAGCGAGCGGATCAACTCGGGAGTGCAGGAGATCGTCACCATCCCGGTGAGCGGCGACGGTGCCCTGAACTTGACCGACGCCGAGGCGGCCGACTATGATGGTCGTCCGTACACGACGCTGAAAGGCTCATCGCTGCCCGAAGGCTTCGCGCTTCAGCAGAACTATCCCAACCCGTTCAACCCGAGCACGACGATCAGCTTCGACCTGCCGGTCTCCGTGACGTGGCGACTCGAATTGTACAACGTGACGGGTTCGCAGGTGCGGGTCTTCGAAGGTTCCGGCAACGCCGGCTCCACCAGTGTGGTATGGGACGGCTGCAACGAGAAGGGTGAACAGGTCGCCTCGGGTGTCTACCTCTATCGCCTGCAGGCGGGCAGTTTCTCTGAAACCAAGAAGATGATGCTTCTGAAATAAAGATCCCCCTCCTTTCTTTCCTCCTCCAAGAAAAGCGCCTCAACCCGGGGCGCTTTTCTTATGTTCGCTACTTGTGGTAGTCGGTGCCGCGGAGGATCGAAAAGCCCCGGTAGAGCTGCTCGAGCAGCACCAGCCGAACCAGCTGGTGCGAGAACGTCAGCGGGGAAAGCGAGAGGATGTGGTCGGCGCGATCGAGAATCGACTGAGCCAGCCCGTAGGGACCGCCGATGAGAAACGTCACCCGCCCTCCACTTGTCGACTGCAGCCGCTCAAGCCACCGGGCGAAATCAGCAGATTCGTACGCCGTCCCCCGGTCACTCAGCGCAATGGTAGTAGCGGAACCGATGTAATTCTCGAGCGCCGTCGCTTCGCGATCCATGATCTCAGCAGGGGAGAGGGAGGCCGCTGTCTTGACAGTCGGTGATTCGATACTCACCGATGCCCACCGGGAGAGGAGTTTGGTGAAGTGCGCGATGCCGTCGGTAACCCAGCGGTCTTTATCGCGACCGACGGCGACAATCGTGATCTTAAGCACCACTCACACGTACGAACAGCTTGCGGCGGCGCGGTCCGTCGAACTCACAGAAGTAAATGCCCTGCCACGTGCCCAGCACCAGCCGACCGTTTTCGACCAGGATCGTCTCCGACGCGCCGAACAAGGATGCCTTGATATGGGAGTCGGAGTTGCCCTCGCCGTGATGGTAACCGTCCTGCTGCGGAATCTCCTTGTTGAGCTTGTACAGGATATCCCGCTTGACATCGGGATCGGCGTTTTCATTGATCGTAACCCCGGCCGTCGTGTGCGGCACGAAACAGGTCACCGTCCCGCTGTCGATGCCGGCATCGGATACGACTTGCTGAACCTGCGATGTTATATCGATCAACTCCTCGCGGGTCGAGGTCTTGACACTCAGTTCAGTCATCACGCGAACAACGCCTCCGCGAACTGCTGCGGTTCAAACCGCTGGATGTCATCAATACCTTCACCGATCCCGATAAAGTCAACCGGCACGCCGAGTTCTTCGGCCACCGCAATCATCACGCCACCCTTGGCGGTCCCGTCGAGCTTGGTCACGATCAGCCCGTCACAGCCAACCGCATCGGTAAACACCTTCACCTGCGAGAGCGCATTCTGCCCGGTGGTGCCGTCGATGATCAACTTGCTGTAGACCGATGCACCCGGCGCGGCTTTTTCGACCACCCGACGGATCTTTTTCAGCTCCTCCATCAGGTTGGCCTTGGTGTGCAGGCGCCCCGCGGTGTCGACCAAAAGCATGTCAATCCCCCGGGCCCGGGCGGCACTGGCGGCATCAAACGCCACGGCGGCCGGGTCGGCGCCGTGCTGTGAGCGAATCATATCGACCCCGCTGCGCTCGGCCCAGATTCCGACCTGTTCGATCGCAGCAGCGCGGAAGGTATCGCACGCTGCGATCATTACCTGCTTGCCGTCGGCGGCGAACCGGGTGGCCATCTTGCCGACCGTCGTCGTCTTACCGACACCGTTCACGCCCACGATCAGCCAGATGACCGGCTTGATCTCAGCCTCCGTCTCCAGCGGCTCCTTCTTGCGAGAGAGGATTTCGGAAATCTCTTCCTTGAGCAGGCCGATCACCTCGTCGCCTTCGGTCAGCCGACGTTCGCGTGCCTTTTCTTTCACGGCCTCGATCAGGCGCATCGTCGCCTTCACGCCGACGTCGGCCTCGATCAGGATCTCTTCGAGTTCATCGAGCAGGTCATCATCGATCTTGCGCCGCATCACCACCTGCGTGATGCGGCCGACCAGATTGTCTTTTGTTTTTGTAAGCGAGTTTTTGAGTCTCTCGAACGGATTGAATGCAGCGCTCACTGGCGGGGCTCCTCATCGGGGGCAATCGTCACGTTGGTTGTCATGCGGTCCCTGACGGCGTCCGGAATCATCTCTTCCGACTGCGGCGCCAGCGGCTGGGCCTGCTCATCGGGTTCTTCCTGATCGATCAGGTCACCACCCTCGCTGAACCGCACCGCCACCAGCTTGGACACACCCGGCAGTTCCATGGTGATACCATAAAGGTTGTCGGCCGCCTCCATCGTGATCTTGTTGTGCGTGATGATCACAAACTGGGTCTGGCCGGCGAAGGCCCGGATCATCTTGAGGAAGCGATGGCAGTTGGCATCGTCGAGCGGCGCATCGATTTCATCGAGGATGCAGAACGGCGACGGCTTCACCAGGTAGAGCGCGAACAACAGCGAAATTGCGGTCAGGGCGCGCTCTCCGCCCGACATCTGCGCGATCGACAGCAGCTTTTTGCCGCGTGGACGAGCCACTATATCGATCTCCGACTCGAGCGGATCGCTGGGGTCGACCAGTGTGATGTCCGCCTCGCCGCCGGAGAACAGCTCGACAAAGAGATTCTTGAAATGGCCGCGGGCCTCTTCGAACGTTTTGAGGAAAAGCTCCTTGGCCGTGACGTTGATCTTCGAGATGGTCGCCTGCAAATCGGACTTGGCCGACTGGAGATCATCGAGCTGTTCGCCTAGGAACTTCTCGCGCTCCGAAGCCGTCTTGTATTCTTCCAGCGCCAGCAGGTTGACGGCGCCGAAGTTCTTCAGCTTGTCTTTCTGCGCGTGCAGATGCTCGCGGGCCTCGTCGTCGGTCAGCTTGTCGTTCGGCCGTTCGACTTCGAGAGTCATTATATCGACCTCGTACTCGTCGAGCACGCGGTCACGGATCGCCTTGACCTCGTTGCTGATCGTGTTAATACGAATCTCGAGTTCATGCACCTGTTCGGCCAGGGTGTCTTTGTCGTCACGCATCTGCTTGATCGCACGTTCTTTCTTCGTGACGACTTCCATGATCTCACCCTGCACGCCGCGCAGACTGTTCTGGCGCTCGCTGAGCTTCTCACGCTTCTCGAACAACTCCTTGAGCCGGGCCTCATTCTGCTCGACTCGCAGATCGCAGGCGCCGATATCCTCGGTCGCCTGCTCGATCTCTCCCTTCTTGGTCGAAATCGAGTTGGTGATCTCACTGATCAACTCGCGAGTATGGGTGATCTGGTGCTCGATCTGCTCGGTCCGGCTTCTCGTTTCGATGAGGGAAACCTGAACCTTCGACACCCGTTCCGCAGCCGCTGTGGCCGCGGCTTCGAAATCACCGAGCCGACTGCCCACCTCGTTCATGCTGCTGACCAGTTCTTCCTTCAGCGAAGCGAGCTGACCGAAATCAAGCCCGAGCGAGGTCTGCCGGTTGCGAATATTCTCCAGCTTGCTCATCAGGCCGCGGCGCTCGCGATCGAGCCGATCGAACTCGTTGGCCAGCGAGCGGCGCTCGAAGTCATACTCGCCGATCTTCTTCTGAACCTCGTCGATTTCTTCGGCGAGCGACTCCTGCTTCGAGACGAGTTCCGATGATTCGGCGCGAAGCGCGGCCATGCGGGCGGTGACCCGGTTGCGCTCGTCGCGCATAGACTGCAGGCGGCCGCCGAGATCATCGATCATCACCTGCTGCTGCTGCAGTTTTTCCCGACGGCGGAACAGCGGCAGGGAATCCTCCGAACCGCCCGTCACCAGATTGCCGCGGAACATGATGCCGTCGGTCGTGACCGCGGCAAACCCGAACGGCAGGTGCGGCAAAACCTCATCCGGCTTCACACCCGACTTGAACACGGCCGTGCGCGAGAGGACCGCTTCCTTCAGGCGAGTCAACTCGTCATCAACGGCAACCAGCGTATCGAGCCAGCCGACAAAGAGGGGATGGTCGATCTCCGGGCGCTTGTGCGCCGGATTGAGCGTGCCCGGATCGGGCACCAGGATGCCGATCTTGCCCTTCTTGTCATTCTTGAGATACTCGATGATTGACGTCGCCGTCTCACGATCGGCGCAGATCAAGCACTGCGCCATATCACCGAGCGCCTGCTCCAGGGCAATCTCGAGACCTTCGACCGGTACAAACGTGTCGCCAACCGTACCGATTATGCCCGGCCAGCGCTCGCGCTGCTCCATCGCCGCCACCAGTCCGGCGCCATGACCCTCGTAGTGCAGCATCATGTCTTCGAGCAGTTTCCGGCGCGCTTCACAGGCCTCGAGCGATGCCGTCGTATTGGAGATATCCTCGGCCAACTGGTCGGAGCGCGCTCCGAGCGTCTCCATCTCCTGCTTGACTTCGGCCTGGCGCCGGGTGCTCGCCGATTTATCGGCGGTCAGTTCATCGAGGTGCTGCTGGTGCTTTTCCAGCTCATTGAGCAGCGTTGTCTGCTGGGGCGACTGCGTCGTGATGTGCTGATCGATCTCATCGATTTTCGTCGACAGTTCGTCTTCCTGTTCGCGAAGGTTGCTTTCTTCGGTGCGACCCGATGACAGCTTGCCTTCGAGCTCGATCAACTTCCGGTTTTCTTCTTCCTTGACCTGACGAACCGCCAGCAGCTTGCGGTCGGCCTCGTCCTGGGCCTGCTCCGCCTCGGCCATCTCCGCCGTAAGCCTGTCGAGTCTCTCGCGGCTTTCGGCAAGTTCACCCTCCGAGCGATTGGCCTGTTCGTTGAGCACCGTCAGGCGCTCTTCGAGCGACACGATGTCACGGCGGTTCTTGTCGATCAACTGGGTGGCATTGGAACGCTTCTCCCGATCAACCGAGATCTGCCGTTCGATTCCGTGCACTTCCTCGGTGACCTGGTAGATCGACTCGCCTACCTCGGTCAACTGCCGTTCGATATCGACCTGCTCTTTGCGCGATGACTCCAGCTCGGCATTGATCTGGTTCAAGCCGGTGTCGCTCTGCTGACGCTGTGAAGTCAGCTCATCGAGTTTGGCTTTGTGTTCACGACGGTCCTGTTCGAGCCTGGCGATGCGCCCGGAGCCGAGATACAATTCCCAGGCCTTGATATCGTCGACAATACGCTGGTAGCGTTCGGCCTTCTTGTGCTGGCGGTAGAGCGAGTTGACCTGGGTACGGACTTCGGCGTGGATATCTTTCAGCCGCAGGAAATCCTGTTCGGTCGCCTCCAGTTTCCGCAGGGCCGCTTTCTTGCGCTGTTTGTATTTGGTGATGCCGGCGGCTTCCTCGAAGAGGAAACGACGCTCCTCGGCCTTGTTGGACAGGATCGCCTCGACCATGTCCTGCTGAATCACCGAGTAGCTGTGCGCCCCCATGCCGGTGTCGAGGAACAGCTCGGTGATGTCTTTCAGGCGGCAGGGAACCTTGTTGAGCAGGTATTCGGACTCACCGCTGCGGAAGAGTCGTCGGGTGACCTGCACCTCGGTGTACTCGGTGGGAAGCACGCCCCGGTTGTTGATGACCGTCAGGGTGACCTCGGACATACCGAGCGGCTTGAGGTCGCGGCTGCCGTTGAAGATGACCTCTTCCATCTTGCCGCCGCGCAGCAGCGACACCTTCTGCTCGCCGAGCACCCAGCGCAGGGCATCGAGAACGTTCGTCTTGCCGCAGCCGTTCGGCCCGACAATGGCGGTTACACCGGATGAAAATGCGATCGTCGTCTTCTGGGCAAACGACTTAAAGCCCAGTATATCGAGTCGCTTGAGATACACAAAGCCTCCATTCTATGCTAATGACGCACATGACTCGCACCGGCCGTGTCGACCGGGCGCTTCATGATTGACCCGAGCATCTCCAGCAGGGAGCGGTAGATGTTGCGCTCGTCGCGGAGGAATCGGGTTTTGATCTCGAGATTGTAGTACGGGATACCGAGATGGTTACCCCGGCCGACCCGTATGGCCGAGGGGAAATTCAGCAGTACGGCTGATGTGAAGAAGGACTCTTCCAGATTGAGATCCAGAATCATGTCGTACTTGTAATCTCTCAACGTTGCAAGGTAGCTTTTCTTGGGCAGTCCGGACCAGGTCAATTGATCGGTCGACGGGGTCAGGATATGGATGCCCTTGCGCGGAAACATGTCCGCCACTTTCACGCCCGGCATGGCCAGCAGCGTGATATCGGCCGGTTTGAACAGGCTGTTGATCGCCGGCAGCAGGGATTTGATCAGGGTGAGTTCGCGAAGGTTGCCGGGCAGACAGATCAGCACATGCTTCGGCTTCATCAAGTCAGCCGGGAAACTGAATTGCGCCGCCGGCATGTTCTTGCGGATCCGTCCGATCTGCCAGCGGGCCAGCCATTCGCGAGGTTTTCTCACGGCTCCTCCTCATCGGTCACTTCAGGAGTATCGACCACCGGCGAAGACGCATCCTCAACCGCAGTCTGGTTGTCGGTCGGCTGGCCGAGCGACTGACGCGTGATACCCTGTCCGTCAGTCTCCGTTTCATCAGCCCGGGTCGTCGAGGTCTCCGTCTGGGCCGGCTCGGGCGAAGCCGGTTCGGCCTCGCGGGTCGGCTGTGGCGCCGGCTCCTCGGTCATACCACGAGCGATCAACTCAGCGATATTGACCTGATCTATCTGCACCCGGGAGATTCGCCGGGTGGCCGGATCACGCAGGTTCACCGGGGTGCCATTCAATCCAATATCAACGAGACGGGGGTGAGCCACCGAAGCGATAATGCGATGTTCGGCCTCGACCGTGTACTCCTTCCACGGCACCAGCGACCGGAAAATGACCGTGTCGCCATCGGCCAGAATCGTGGCCCAGCTTTCTTCGCGAGCCCGAAGGGTCATCGTAATCGGCTCCGGCGCCTCACTCGGCGGCTCGCCGAAGGTGTATGAGGCCAGGGCGGCATCGGTGGCGCCTTCACTCACGTCGCCGGGTGTATCGGTCCCGCGCTCGGCCTCCGGCGGGCCCCCGGCCAGGAAGCGAAAGAGAATGACAAAAGCGATCAGGGCGACAATGATACCACCAAACAGCAAAATCAATTTCTTGCGAAAGCCGTACTTGGCTTCTTCTTCTTTCCGGGCGGCCTCGGCCGCCTTGCGCGCCCGCTCCTTCTCCGGCGGCACCTGGGCCGCTTTCTGCTCGGCGATATCTTCCTGAATCGCCTGCATCGTGGCTTCGAAATCAATCCCGAGCGCCTCGGCATACGCCTTGGCAAAGAGTTTGAAATACAGCTCCGCCGGGAGCTTGTCGGATTCGCCCGTCTCGATGTGAGTGAGGTGCTCCTCGGAGATCTTCAGACTCTCCGAGAGATCGTCCAGCTTGATATCTTTGCGCTCCCGTTCGAGCTTCAGGAGCTTCCCGAGTTTGGCGTGTACTTCGTTCATCGACAGAGGGTTACCTCATCCGTGATTTTTCCAGGGCGTCCCTCGCCAAGCTGTCCAATAAGTTACGGGGGAGACCAATGACAGTATCGAGGTTTCCCTCTATCCTGTCAACCAAAAAGGCCCCCATACCCTGTATCCCATAGGCGCCGGCCTTGTCCATCGGTTCGCCCGTTTCAATGTACGCTTCGATCTGATGGTCGGTGACCTCGTTGAAGAGGACCCGGGTCGTTTCATACCCGGACACCACCACCTGTTCCTCTCTTACAAACGCCAGGGCGGTGCAGACGACATGTTCTTGCCCGGAGAGTGTGCGAAGCGTCTGGTGCGCCACCTTCTTGTCGGTCGGCTTCTCCAGAATCACGTCGCCCAGCGCCACAATCGTATCACAGCCCAGCGCAAATGTGTCCGGCCGCAAGCCCCGACCGACCATCAACGCCTTGTCCCTGGCCAGCCGCACCGCATAATCAAACGGCCGTTCACCATCGGCCCGAACTTCCTCCAGGTCGGGGACGATCCGCTGAAATACTACCCCGGTCTCGGTGAGCAGGTCAAACCGACGGGGGGAGCCCGAGGCGAGAATCAGCGGGTGGCGGTCAGCCAGTTCGGCGAGATGTCTATACGTCATGGTCAAGCAATATCGTCACCGGTCCGTGATTGTTGAAACGAACATCCATGCGCGCCCCGAACACCCCGGCGCCGGTCTTCAGCCCCGAGGCTGCCACCAGTTCGACAAAGCGGTCATACAGCTTCTCCGCTTCGGCCGGATCCTGGGCTTTGCCGAACGAGGGCCGCCGGCCCTTGCGGCAGTCGGCGTACAGGGTGAACTGGCTGACTATCATGATCTCGCCGCCAAAATCGAGCACCGACCGGTTCATTCGGCCCTCGTCATCCTCGAAGATCCGAAGATTGACCGCTTTGTCGGCCAGCCACGCGCACGATTGCTCGGTGTCGCCCGCCTGTGTCCCAAAAAGGATCAGCAGGCCGGCCCCGGTTTGGCTGTGCCGGGCGCCGTCGATCCAGACCTCGGCCCCCGATGTGCGTTGAATAACCAGTCGCATGGGTAATTCGTAACCGTTTAGACGGGGAATATACGGGCGGGACGGACAAATACAACTTTAACTTCTGCTGAACCCGGCAATGTGCCGCCAAATTATTCGGCGCCAATCTTACCGATTCGACGGCAAACCCGGCCCGCCCAATCGATACCATCGTTCTTATTCGAGCAGGTTTCATTGAGGGAGGCCGGTTCACGTGTTTCGGCCGGTCTTGCGGGCCAAGAGGCGAGTGTGACCTGCCGGGTCACCCCACTCTCGAGTCGACTCACCCCCACCGTCGTCCAAGAATCGACTCACACACGGCCACCACCAGTTGGCATCGACATATCGGCCCCTTCCGCCCGCCCAAAAAACCGGTTGCCCGATAAGGCCTTATCCCGTATCTTCGTGAAATAATTCACAGCCGCGCGCTGTCAATCCGGGCACGAAAAGAAGAATGCTGTAACGATAGAGGGTGACTGATGAGAGAACTAATGTCTGGCAATGAAGCGGTCGCCCGCGGAGCCTTCGAGGCCGGCGTCAAACTGGCCGCGGCCTACCCCGGGACCCCTTCGACCGAAATACTCGAAACCCTCGGCGCCCGCTACCGCTCGATCTACTCGCAGTGGTCGCCCAACGAAAAGGTGGCGTTCGAGGTCGGTATCGGCGCCTCAGTCGGCGGCGCCCGGGCCCTGGTTACGATGAAACATGTCGGCGTCAATGTCGCCGCCGACCCGCTGATGACGTTCGCCTATACCGGCGTCAACGGCGGCTTTGTCCTGGTTTCGGCCGATGACCCGGAAATGCACTCCTCCCAGAACGAGCAGGACAACCGCTACTACGCCAAGTTTGCCCAGATTCCGATGCTGGAACCATCCGACTCCCAGGAGTCGAAGGACATGGTGCTCTCCGCTTTTGAACTGTCCGAGCAGTACGATACCCCGGTCATGCTTCGCATGACCACCCGCATCTCGCACTCCAAGGGCGTCGTGGAACTCGGTGAACAGACTAAGGGACCGGAGAAGAAATGGGTCAAGGATCCCGCCAAGTATGTCATGATTCCCGGCAACGCCCGCAAGCGCCATGTCGTGCTTGCCGAGCGTCTGGAGCAACTGCGCGAACTGACCGAAAAGTCGCCGCTGAATATTGTTGAGAATAACGGCTCAAAAGTCGGCGTCATCACCGGCGGAGTGGCGTACCAGTACGCCAAGGAAGTCGCGCCCGATTTCGACTACCTGAAAATCGGCCTGAGCTTCCCGATCCCGCTCAAGAAGATCGAGCAGTTCGTCAAAGACCACGAGCAGATCATCGTCGTTGAAGAACTCGAACCATACTATGAAGAGCAGATTCGCGCCGCCGGTATCATGGTCGAAGGCAAGAAGTTCACCGGCCATCTCGGTGAGCTGTCGCCCAAACGCGTGGCCGAGGCTTTCCTTGCCGCAGGCTTGATCAGCGAGACCCACGCCGCCATGATCCCACCCGAGGAAGACATGTTCCCGCGGCCGCCGGTGCTCTGTCCCGGCTGTCCGCACCGGGGCGCCTTTACCGCCCTGAAGAAGCTCAAGGTTACGGTCACGGGCGATATCGGCTGCTACACCCTCGGTGTCATGAAGCCGCTTAATGCGCTCGACACCTGCATCTGCATGGGCGCGTCGATCGGCAACGCCATCGGCATGGAACGGGTGAAAGGCTCCGAGAAAGGCACCGTCGCCGTCATCGGTGACTCAACCTTCTTCCACTCCGGTATTACCGGTATCCTCGATGCCGTCTACAACCAGAGCAACGTCACCACCATCATCCTCGACAACCGCGCCACCGCCATGACCGGCGGCCAGCAGCATCCCGGCACCGGCCTTACCCTGATGGGTGAGAAGGCGGTCGAGGCTGATATCGAGCAGGTGGTCAGAGCGCTCGGTGTGAAGAACGTCCGTAAACTCGACGCTTACCAGCTCGAAGAAGGTATCGACGTCATCAAGGAAGAGATGGACAAACCCGGCCCCTCGGTCATCATCACCACCCGCCCGTGTGTGTTGATGCCGAAACGGATCATGGAGGAGCCCTACACGGTCGACCTCGATCTCTGCACCGGCTGCGGCGCCTGCTTCCAGCTCTCCTGCCCGGCCATCTCCGCCTCGGAGCGCACCAACAAACACGGCCACCCGCTGGCGGTGATCGACGAGTCACTGTGCACCGGCTGCACCCTGTGCGCGCAGGTCTGTCCTGAAGAGTGCATCATTTTGAGAAGTCAGTTCGTGGAGGCATAGGAGAGAATCATGGACAATACGAAGAATATCCTGATAGTTGGTGTCGGCGGCCAGGGCGTGCTGCTCGCCAGCGAGATCATCTCCGCCGCCGCCATGAACGGCGGGCTCGATGTCAAGAAGTCCGAGGTCCACGGTATGTCGCAGCGCGGCGGCGTCGTTTCCTCGCACGTGCGGATCGGTCCCAAGGTCTATTCCCCGGTGATCGAATACGGCCAGGCCGATATCCTCATGGCATTCGAACAGGCCGAGGGTCTGCGCGCAGTCGACTGGATGAAGGAAGATGGGGTTGCGGTCGTCTCCATGACCCGGCTTGTCCCGGCTATCGTCACCTCGACCAAAGCGTTCAACTACCCCGAGGATCCGATCGGCCAGATGAAACAGAAAGCCGGCAATGTCATCGGTGTTCCGGCCGACAAGATCGCCGGTGAACTCGGCAACCCGCGCCTGGTCAACACCATCCTGCTCGGCGTCTGCTCCAACTACCTGCCGTTCGACCTGGAGGTCTGGCAGCAGATGATCAGGGAGAAGGTCAAGGCGCGCTTTGTCGACGTCAACCTGCAGGCATTCGAGCGCGGGCGCGAAATCAAACAGGCAGCAGTCGAGGCGTAATGGCAGCCGACACGAAGTACATGCTGATCATCAACCCGGGGTCGACCTCGACCAAGATGGCCCTGTTCGACGGTCACCTGGAACTGTCGTCCGAGGCGATCCGGCACGATCCCGACGAACTCGGCAAGTTCGACAACGTTGCCGATCAGTTCGACTTCCGCATGCAAGAGATCGATCGCTGGATCGACTCTCTCGATATATCCGCCGACCGGCTCTCCGCCGTGGTCGGTCGCGGCGCGCCGGTCAAACCGCTCGAGGGCGGCGCCTATGCGATCTCGCAGCAGTTGCTCGATGATCTCAGGACGATGCGCTATTCCAATCACGCCTCGAACCTCGGGGCGATAATCGCCTCGCATCTCGGTGAACGCTACGGCGTCCCCGCATTGATCTCCGACCCGATCACGGTCGACAATTTCACCGAGGTTGCCCGCATCTCCGGTGTGCCGGAGATCGAGCGCAAGTGCCGCGTGCATGCGCTCAATATCAAGGAGGTCTCACGGCGCGAGGCGGCGAGGATCGGCAAGAAGCTCGAGGAAGTCAACTACGTCACGGTTCACATGGGCGGTGGCGTGTCGGTCGCCTCGCTGGAGAAGGGGAGAGTGGTTGATGTCAACGATGCGCTTCTCGGTATGGGACCGTTTTCACCCGACCGAGCCGGCGCCCTGCCGATCGGTGGTCTGGTCAACCTGTGCTACTCCGGTGAATACACCGAGAAGGAGATGATCACCAAACTCTCCAAGCAGTCCGGCCTGGTCGCCTATCTCGGCAGGGCCGACCTGCGTGAGGTCGAGCAGTTGATCGCCGATGACGATGAGAAAGCACTCTTGTATTTCAACGCGATGGCGTACCAGATCGCCAAGGAGATCGGCGCGGCTGCGACCGTGCTGAAAGGCGAATTCGAGGCGGTTATCCTCACCGGCGGCATGGCGCATTCGGCCCGTTTGGTCGCCGAGATTCGCAAGTATATCGACTATCTCGGCGCCGTAACGGTCGTGCCGGGGGAGTTTGAGATGGAAGCGCTGGCCGCGGCCGGTGTGCGCTATCTCAACGGCGAAGAACAGCTCAAGACATATTGATAGATTTCGCCGGCCCCAGCCGGCATTCGTTACATCATGACCGGGGGACCTATGACCCTGAAACCGATTCATTCCGCCCAGCAGTTGATCGAGCGAGCGACTGTCATCGCCGACATGGAGCGCAAGAAACGCGTGGCCGTGGCCGCGGCGCAGGATGCCGATGTGATCAGCGCCGTCTCGCAGGCCCAGGCCGAGGGCTTCCTCGATGGTGTCCTGGTCGGCGATGCCGATCTGATCAAGGAGCTTGCCGAAAAAGAAGGCGCCGATATCTCCAAACTCGACCTTGTCGACAAGAAGGATGTCTCCGAGGCCGCTCACGAGGCGGTGCGGCTGGCGTCAAACGGCGAAGCCAATGCGATCATGAAAGGCTTCCTGCCGACCTCTGCACTGCTCAAAACGGTCCTCGACAAAGCCTATCACCTGCGTGCGACCAACACGCTCTCGCACTGCGCCGTGCTGGATATCCCCGGCTATCACAAGCTGCTCAACTTCACCGACGGCGGCATGGTGGTCAAGCCGAACCCGGAGCAGAAAGTGCAGATCCTCGAAAACGCCGTCCTGGTTGGGCGGGCGCTCGGACTGTCGCCGGTCAAAGTCGCCATCTCGGGCGCGAGTGAACGGATCTCCGATGCCTTCCCGCACACCTTCTCCGATGCCGAGTCGGTCAAACCCGAAGCGAGCCGCCGGCTCAAGGATGTCGTCATCCAGGGACCGCTGCCGTTTGATCTGGCCGCATCGACAATTGCGGCCGAGTATCGCAACTACGAGGGCCCGGTGCTCGGCGACGCCGACATCTATCTGGTCGATTCGATCGAGGAAGGCAATATCGTTGCCAAATCCCTGATCCAATTTGCCGGGGCGATCTTCTGCGGGGTGATTGTCGGCGCCAAGGTACCGGTATCACTGGTGTCGCGCACCGATACGGTCATGAACAAGAAAGCCTCGCTGGCGCTCGCCTGTGTGATCGCCGACTACTACTCCGAACAGCATGTGTGGGAGGGGAAGTGATGTCTCAGGAAGTGAATATCCCCGAAGTCCACTCCTACTCGCAGATTCTGCAGCGAGCCAAAGACAAGACTCGCGAGCAGCGGGTCCGGGCGGCGCTGGTCGATGTCTCCGATATCAATATCCTCAAAGCGTTCGCTCGTGCCGAGGCTGAAGGGCTGATCGACGCGATCGTCTTCGGCGACAAAGCCCTCTTCCAGAAGATCTGCGATGAGCACGGCATTCAGTTTGAAAACGTGCAGATGGAGCACGCCTTCCAGCGCGACCTGGCCGTGATCAATGCCGCCAAAATGGCCTTCGACCAGAAACTCGACCTGATCGTCAAAGGCCGCGTCTTCACCGCCGACATGTTGACCGTGCTGTTTGATCTCGGCTCCTATTTCACCTCGAAAGAGCAGTGCGTTTCGCATGTCGCCGTCCTCAAACCGGAACGCTACGACAAGCTGCTGCTTCTCTCCGACAGCGCCGTCATTGTCCAGCCTGACCTGAAGACCAAGCTGATGATGGTGCGCAACCTCATCGATGTTGCCCACCTGATCGGAATCGACAAGCCGCGCGTGTCGGTGCTGGCCGCGGTCGAATCGGTCTACCCGCAGATGCCGGTCACGACCGATGCCGCCGTGCTCTCCAAGATGGCCGAGCGGGGGCAGATCAAGAGCTGCTATCTCGACGGACCGTTGTCGTTTGACATCTCGGTCGACATGTTTGCCGCGCACGCCAAAGGCGTGGTGCAATCCGAGGTGGCGGGGCAGGCCGACGCCATGCTGGCCCCGCATATTGAGGTCGCCAACGGCATCTACAAGGCGATGTCGCTGTTCGGCAGATGCGAGACGGGCGGCGTAATTGTGGGCGGCCGGGTGCCGATTGCGCTTGGCTCCCGGGTCGATTCGGCCGAATCCAAATTCAACTCAATCGTGCTGGGCGTCCTGGCCGCGTAGTTAGGGCTGAGCCGTCCCACGATTCATTGGCCGACTCCTGAAAGCAAAGAAGTCATTGTACAAGTATGTCTCATTTTGCGTTAGGGCGAAATGGGTTCGTTTTGTTATTTTTGGGGGTGTTTTTTCACGCGGGGTTCGACGTATGTGGCAGTGTTGTCGCAGGTTACGTGTCTTACGAGATGATTTGAACGGTCGCATCGGGCGTGCCTTTGTAGTGAAAGTGTTTGGGTTGGTGGCCGGTTGTCTTATCATACGGTGCTGGGG
>WJMS01000133.1 GCA_014727815.1 candidate division GN15 bacterium | reverse complement strand
CCCTCTTCGGCTGCCTTGTGTGCCGGACATTGGGCCGAGGCCCCGGCTGCCAGCAGGACGATCATTGTCACTGCGACGATTACCACCTTGTTCATGTTACCTCCCGGGATCCTGAATCAACTGTATTAAATGACGTTTTTCTCTTCAACCAATTCGCCCCTGGCAAAGCGCTCGGGGCTGAGATCGCTGATATCGACCGACAGCTTCTTGCCGGTGATCATCTCCATGCTGACGATGCCGGCCGAAGGCGCATGCATGAAGCCGTGGCCGGAAAAACCGGTGATATAGAAGAGCCCTTCGACACTCGGCTCCCAGCCGATCACCGCCCGGTGATCGGGGGTAGTGCTGTAGAGTCCCGTCCACTGGTTGGCGACTTCCGCCGTCTCCAGCTGGGGAATGCGGTCGAGCGCCCGCTCGAGGATGCCGTCGACATAGTCCGGCAAAATCGACTGATCGAAGGTCGATTCGGAGTCTTTGTTGGCCCAGCCGAGCAAAATGCCCTTGGATTCCTTGTGGCTGTAAAGCCCCGTAGCGACATCAACCACCATCGGGAAGTACGGCTTCATGAAATCAAGCTCGGCGGTGGTGACACACATGCGGGGGTAGGGCTTGACTTTCAAGTCAGCCCCGGCCATTTCAGCGATCAGACCTGACCAGGCGCCGGCGGCGTTGATCACCAGCGGCGTTTCTATGTCACCTTTGGCAGTTTTGACTTTGGTTATCTTGCCGCCGGAGACCTCGAGCCCCGTCACCGGCGCCTCGTTGACGAGTTCAACGCCATGTTCTCGAGCGGCGTGTTCATAACCGGAAAGAAACTCAGCCGGGTCACCCAGGCCATCCTTCTTGCAGAACGTGGCCAGCTTGATGTCATCGAGCCGGACGTGCGGGGCGTACTGGGGGATGTCATCCGGCTGCAGCAATTCGGCCGGCAGGCCGAGCGATTTCTGCAGCTCGAAGGCCTTCTTGAATACCTCGATATCTTCATCGCGCGACAGCAGAAACATGTAGCCGACCTGATCGAACAGCGCATCGTGGCCTGTCTCGTCCTTGAAGTTCTCGAATATTTTCTCGGCCAGCATCGACATCTCGATATTCACCCTGGTGGTGAACTGGGCCCGGATACCGCCGGCGGCCTTTGAGGTCGAACCGGAGCCGAAGAACTTCTCCTTTTCGACCAGGACGATTGAGCCGAATTTCTCGCGGGCGAGATAGAAGGCAGCGGCCATACCCACGATGCCGCCGCCAATGACCACGGCGTCTGCTGTCTGTTTCATACCGAAGTATCCCTCGTCATAACCGTACCTGACGGTACGTGAATCTTTTCACTAAACTGCCAGACTAACTTAATACATAGCCATAACAAGTCAAGCATGATCCGGTTATCATCCCGGCCCGGGCTGCCGATCATAACGGAATTAAGACTTGTACTCGGGTAAAAACCTGCTACATTGGCCGTTGCCGTTATGAGACTCCGTGGCCTACATCTGTCGCAAACGAACTTCCTGATCCTGCTGTCCCTGATAGTGGGTACGGCTACCGGGCTGGGCGCGTTTGGCTTCCGGGTCCTGATCGAGTACTGCAACCACCTCTTTTTCGGCATGGGCGACCAGCTTCTCAAGACCAGTGTCGCCGGCGACCTGTTTGGCGGCATCAAGTGGTGGCTGCCCCTGATCCCGATGACCGGCGGTCTGCTGGTCGGTCCCATCGTGTACAAATTCGCTTCCGAGGCCAAGGGGCACGGTGTCCCCGAGGTGATGAACTCGGTCGCCCGGCTGGGTGGGATCATCCGACCGCGTGTAGCGGCCGCCAAGACGATCGCCTCGGCGATCTGTATCGGCTCGGGTGGTTCGGCCGGGCGCGAAGGTCCGATTGTCCAGATCGGCTCGGCGATCGGTTCGACGATCGGCCAGTGGTTCCGGCTTTCCGGGAGCCGGGTAAAAGTGCTGGTCGGCTCCGGCGCCGCTGCCGGCATTGCCGCCGTGTTTAACGCCCCCATTGCGGGTGTGATCTTCGCCCTGGAGATCATCCTGGGCGATTTCGCGGTCAAGACCTTCTCACCGGTGCTGCTTTCGGCGGTGGTCTCTTCGCTGATCACCTGGTCGCTGGTCGGCAACAACCCGGCCTTTACGGTGCCCGGTTACTCGCTGGTTTCAGCCTGGGAAGTGCTCCTGTATGTTGTGATGGGGATCGGGATCGGCGGTGTGGCGGTGCTGTTCACGCGCTCGCTGGACTGGTTCGAGGATCGCTTCGACGCCATGAAAATGCCCAACATGTGGAAGCCGGCCGTCGGCGGTCTGTTGCTCGGCCTTATCGCGATCGTCTATCCGCAGGTACTCGCCGATGGTTACCAGACGATTTCGCTGACCCTGCACGGTCAGCTCGATGTCTGGCTTCTGGTCGTGCTGGTCTTCATGAAGATGCTCGCCACCTGCTTCACGTTGGGTTCGGGCAACTCCGGCGGTATCTTCGCGCCGTCGCTGTTCATGGGTGCGGTCGCCGGCGGGGCATTCGGTTTTCTGGTCAACTATATCTTTCCCGATTCGACCGCCACTCCCGGGGCGTATGCACTGGTGGGAATGGCCGGCATGGTCGCTGGGGCAACCCATGCGCCGATCACGGCCATGCTGATTATATTCGAGATGACCCGTGATTACCGGATAATTCTGCCGCTGATGGTTACGGTTGTGATCTCAACCCTGGTGGCCGGGCGGCTCTTCCCGCACTCGATCTATACGGTCAAGCTCTTCAAGCGGGGCATTGATCTGCGGGGCGGTAAGGATGTCAACGTGCTGAAATCGCATCGGGTGGCCGAGGTGATGGACGACCAGTTTGAGGCCATCCCCACCGCCATGCCGTTGATCGAGATATTCCATCGGCTGGAGGAATCGCGCGAATCGTACTTCGTGGTCGAAGATCGCGCCGGTGATCTTCGCGGGGTCATTTCGTTCCAGGATCTCCGCTCGCACCTGAGCCAGCATGAGCTCGACAATCTCGTCGTGGCGGCTGATCTGGTCGTGCCCGGGACACTGACGATATTCAAAGACGATGATCTCGGCACCGCCTACGACATTTTCGGCCAGCGCGACTACGCCCTGATTCCGGTGGTCACCCGGGCCGCCCCCAAGAAGGTGGTCGGAGTGCTGCGCCGCGATGACCTGGTCGACTACTACAACAAGCGCCTGATCGACACTCTCCGCGCCTGATCGCCCTGCACTCGACCGACTCCTCACACTTGCAGTTGCCCGCCACACGGCGTACCTTTGGTGCATGTCCGAGTATGCCAAGCTGCGTCGCGACCTGATCTCCTCGCCGACCGAAATCGACGGCGAGACGGTCTATACGGTCAAGGACCCGATCACCGGGCAGTTTTTTCGCCTGCGCGAGCCGGAACACTGGCTGGTCCACCAGCTCGACGGTAACCGATCGCCCGATGAAGTCGCGGACCGTTTCCGCGAGAAGTTCGGGATGAATCTGGGCGCCGCCGAGGTACAGCAGTTCATCGACATGCTCGGCAAGCTGTTCTTTCTGGAGGACAGCCGTTCGGAACAGGAGCTGTCGCGCGCGGCGAAAAAGACCTTCCGCGGCAAGACACTGTTCGGGCGCCTGCTGTACATTCGCCTGAGAGCCTTCAAGCCGGGTCGACAATTGGAGCGGCTGGCCGCCCTCTATCGCCCGCTCCACCGACCGGCCTGGTTATTTGTCGCCGCCCTCGTCATCATCCTGGGTATCGGCATCCTTCTGGCCAATGCGGAATCGTTTTTCAGTCTGCACCTCGGGGCGTTTCTGACAGTCGGTAAGATCCTGACGATCGTCACGGCTTTGTTTGTCCTGATCGTCTTCCACGAGTTCGCCCACGCGGTCGTGTGCCGTTACTACGGGGGAGAGGTGCGCGAGATGGGTTTCATGCTGATGTATTTCCAGCCATGCTTCTATTGTGATGTTTCCGATGCCTGGTTGTTTCCGAGCAAGTCGCAGCGCATCCTGACCACCCTCGCCGGGCCGTTCTTTCAGTTGCTGTTGACGGCGATCGGGGTGCTGGTCTGGCGCGTGACGGTGCCGGGGACAACCATCTCCGAAATCGCCTGGCTGATGGTGACAGTGAGCTGGATAAGCTATCTGTTCAATTTCAATCCGCTGATCAAGCTCGATGGCTACTACCTGCTGTCGGACTGGCTCGAGATCGCCAACCTGCGCAGCAAGTCATTTGGGTATTTCGGCAACGTTCTGCAGCGGCGCGTGCTCGGGTGGGACGTGCCGGCAATAAAGACCACCGGGCGTGAACGGCGCATCTATCTCGGCTATGCCGTGCTGGCCCTGATCTACTCGGGTCTTCTCATCGGGTTCGTGCTCTTCGTGGTCGGGCGGTTTCTGGTCGATCAGTGGGGCGGGGCGGGATTGCTGTTGTTGTTGGTCACACTGTTGGTTATCTTGCGCCAGCAGGTGTATGGATTCGCACGAGGGATTGTAACACACGTTCGGTCTATGGGCAATATTCTCAAACAACCACTCCGGCTGACGATCCATGTGGTCGTGATCGCCGGATTGATCGTACTGCTGGTCGCCATACCACTGCCGCATCGCGTGTCAGGTGAAATCAGCGTGCGACCGATTGCCGCGTATTTTCTCACCATGAATGAGTTTGGCCTGATCGAGTCGAACCTTCGGCGCGGCGGGGCCGAGCCCGATCAGAAGGTTTCTATTCTCCAGATGAACAACAGCGAGATGGGGGTGCTCGACCTTGTCCCGGTCGTGCGCGATGGCCAGGTTATAATGGAGGGTGACACGGTTGCCCTGTTGACCAGCAACCAGGTTGTTCAGGAGATTTCCGCCGCCGAGGCCGAACTGGCCCGCCTCCAGGGTGAACTCGACCTGCTGCGGGCGCCGCCGAAGAAAGAACAAGTGCGCGAAGCGGAGTCGGAACTGGCCGCTGCCCGCGCTGCCTACGAGAAACGGCGGAGCGACTTCAACCGCGCCGTTGAATTGCACAACAAAAACCTGATCTCTTCCGAAGAGATGGAGAACCGTCGCTCGGAGATGAAGATCGCCCGGGCCGAATGGGAACGGCGATCATCGGCGCTCGACCTGCTCAAGTCACCGCCGCGACCGGAGGAAGAAAACGTCCTGGTGCGCGAGATTCAGAAGCAGCGCGCCCGGCTTGATTTTCTTCGCAGTCAGGGCGACGCGCAGGTGATCACGGCGCCGTTTTCCGGGGTGGTGTCGCGCAATCCCGATGACAAGACAATTATGTCGGTGATCGATGACAACCAGGTGGAGCTGCTGGTGCCGGTGTCGGATTTCGAGATAACCCGGGT
Organism: candidate division GN15 bacterium; assembly: GCA_014727815.1. GTDB lineage: Bacteria > Zixibacteria > MSB-5A5 > GN15 > FEB-12 > WJMS01. Next base: position 361 of record WJMS01000133.1, on the reverse strand, counting down.
CAATGTCGATCAGGACGTGAAGCTGAAGGTGCGATCGTATCCCCACCGGGTGTTTGACGGAACGGTGGTTCGGATTCCCGAGGCAGCGATGGCGATGAATGGCGGTCAGTTCTTTCCTGTGACCGTCGTGGTGGACAATCCCGATGGCGCCCTGAGTGACGGCATGACCGGGTATGCGAAGATCGAGACCGGTTCGGCATCACTGCTCGGCCTGCTGTATTACAAGCTGCTTTCAAAGATCCGGGTTGAATTCTGGTCGTGGTGGTGATGGGAAAACTTTTCCGGGTGGCTGTCGTGCGGATCATTCGACGACACGCTATCCTGTTGTCGCACAGCGCATAGGCGCTTTGAGTCGGGTGTG
>WJMS01000132.1 GCA_014727815.1 candidate division GN15 bacterium | reverse complement strand
GGTCTGACCCTGACCGTTGCTGACCTGGTCTACCTGATCCGTGTGATCGTGGGTGACGCGGTGCCGTACCCGAACTCGCCGATTGCCAAGTGGAATCCGATCTCTGCCGATCTGATGACCATGAACGGCAACCTGAGTGCGGGCAACGACCTGCAGATCTCCGCTGCGTACGTCGAACTGCGCGGCAACGTTCATCCGGAACTGCTGGCCCCGAACATGAACATGACCTACAACTCCGACGGTCTCACGACCAAGGTGCTGGTCCATGCTCCGTTCGAAAACACCAGCGGCATGGAGTCCTTCTCGGGTAGCTTCCTGAACGTGGGCGGCGCCGAAATCCTCGCGGCTGAGTTCGCGACGGTTGAGGGTGTCCCGGTCCACCTCAATGTCCTGCCGAGCGAGTTCTCGCTGATGCAGAACTACCCGAACCCGTTCAACCCGTCGACGACGATCGAGTTCGCTCTGCCGGTCGCCTCGAAGTACAATCTGACGGTCTACAACGTGACCGGTCAGGTTGTCGCCGAGTTCTCCGGTTTTGCCGAAGCTGGCGTCAAGACGATTACGTGGAACGCGGCTCTCGAGAACGCGTCGGGCGTCTACTTCTATCGTCTGGCCACCGACAACTTCACCGAGACCAAGAAGATGGTGCTCCTGAAGTAATTCAGGAACATTCGTCGAATACAAAAGCCCTGTCCGCCTTTCGGCGGGCGGGGCTTTTTTAGTGGCTGAAAGATGCTGTCGGATGGACCCGCCTCCGGCGAGAAGCATCCGACAGAACTGACGGTTTTCCGTAGAAAGAAGTGTCTGAATCCCATCTGCCGTCCGCTGCGCCTTCGACGGCGCCATTGAGGTGGGGCCGGAGTCAAGGCAATCAGCGGTGACCTAAGGGTCGGTGATGATAGTAGGACGTTTGGAGTGCCTTGTGGGACTATTGTTCGTTTGAAACCAGGGTCAGCTTGTTCAGCACCGTGATGACTTCGGCGGCGGGGAAGGGCTTCTTCAGAAACGCATCGGCCTCAGAATCGGCAATTGAATGCTCGACTGTCTGTTCGTTCTGCTCGCTGCCGGTCAGGATGATCGGCAGGTCTGGACGCTCTGTCTTGATTTTTTCATGGAACGACGGCCAGTCCAGGTCGGGGATACCCAGATCGGTGATGACGGCGTCAAACTCACCGTTATCAAGTTCGCGAAGGGCATCGTGGGCGCTCGGCACGACAAACGGAATGAACTGTCCGACCGTCAGGGCATCAGCCAGCATCTCGCGAAATTCGGAATCCTCATCGACCACAAGCACGCGACGGAACGCGTGCGAGCGGCTTTCACCGTGGCGCTGCAGCGTCGCTTCGATCATCTCTTCGATCTTGGAGATGCGAAACGGCTTGGAGAGAAAACCATCGGGACCGGCGCTGGCGATAATATCGGGCGAGGCGACTCCGGTGATGAAGAGTACCGGCAGGTCAGGGTAGTGGCGGCGGACGCGGCGAAGCAAACTGATCCCATCGATTCCCGGCATTTTGACATCGGTGACGATGATATCAAATGACTGCCGGCTCAGCGCCTCGAGTGCCTCGACACCCCCGGGGGCCGCTACCGTTTCATAACCGACCGCCTCCAGCGTGTCGACCAGCAGTTCCAGCAGGGTGGCGTCGTCATCGACGACCAGGACGCGCTTTTTCGATGAATCGTGCATCAGCCTCGGATAATCTTCAGCAGTTTCTCTTTCTGTTGCTCGAGTATTTCCTTCGACTTCGCTTCGATATTCAACCGTAACAGCGGTTCGGTGTTTGACGGTCGCAGGTTGAACCAGAAATCATCGTAGCCCACCGTCAAGCCATCAACCAAATCCTGCTCGCCATCGGCAAACGCCTTCGCAACTTCATCGAGCTTGTCGGGGGTCGACTCCACCCGCGAGTTGATCTCACCTGAGCGGACATACGGATCTATCTCCGCCACCAGGTCGTGCAGCGGTCGATCCTCGATCGAAATCAGTTCGAGACAGACGAGGAAGGCGATCAGGCCGGAATCGGCAAACCAGAAATCGCGGAAATAGAAATGGCCGGAGTGCTCGCCGCCGAAGATGGCGTTGTGCTTTTTCATCAGCGGTTTGATCAGGGCATGACCGACCCGGGTGCGAACCGGTTTGCCGCCCATGCGTTCGACCAGTTCGGGCACGGCCCGTGAGCAGATCAGGTTATAGAGGATCGTTTCACCCGGCTGTTTCTTGAGCAGCGACTTGGCCACCAGGGCGGTAGTGATGTCACCACCGAGCTGGACGCCGTTTTTGTCGAGCAGAAACATGCGGTCGGCGTCGCCGTCGAAGGCCACCCCGAAGTCGGCTTCTTTCTCGGCGATCGCCTTCTGCAGATCGACGAGGTTTTCCAACTCGATTGGCGAGGCGGGGTGGTTGGGGAAGGTTCCGTCGAGCTCGAAAAACAGCGGTGTCGCCTCGATCGGCAGCTTCTTGAGCACAAACGGCAGCGTCTGGCCGGCCATGCCGTTGCCGGCATCGATCACGACCTTGTACGGTTTGACTTTATCGGGGTTGATGAAGGACACACAGCAGTCGGCGTATTCCTCGTTGATCTCGCGACGGATGATCATGCCTTTGGCGGAGGCTTTCTTTTCGTAGCCGCCCTGCTGGATCGATTCAAGAATCTGGTTGAGGCCTTCCTGGCCGGAAAGCGGTTCGGCGTTTTTGCGGCATATCTTGAAGCCGTTGTAGTCTTTCGGGTTGTGCGACGCCGTAATCATCACACCACCATCGTAACCGAATTTCCCAACTGCAAAATAGAGCGCATCGGTGGAGATCAGGCCGAGATCGATCACCTCGACGCCCTGGTCGTTGATACCCCGGGCGAGATTCTCGAACAACTCATCGGAGGAGACCCGCATGTCGCGGCCGACGGCGATGGTGGTTGGCTGGAGATACTGGGCGAGGCCGGCGCCGATCTGGTAGGCTGCCTCGGCATTGAGCTGGTCGGGGTAGGTGCCGCGAATATCGTAGGCTTTGAAAATCGAGGGATCTATGGCCATCAGAGAAATTCCTTACTGGTTGACTGCTGCCATTTTCACACGGGGCTGTCGAGCCCCGCTATCAGGTACGAAAGGCAAATAGCCGGAAAAATGCAATATAAAATGCCACTGTGCGGGTCGCCTTGCGGTTTTGTTAAGGTGTTGTTAGACAAGAACCTTATCCACGGCGTGGACAGCCTGTGGATAAGTGGGCCGGGGCTGGGCCCAGCGGCACGATTGGCGAATTCGGCCCGGCCGGCAGCCTAAACCCAATTGACATTCAAACGCTAATCTAACATTTTACAGAAGGGACACAAGGGGCAACCAACATGTCTATAGTGGTACGTTCGCTCGAGGAACTGGAGCGATATGAACGGGAGATCGATACCTCGGCCAAGCGGGCTATCGATGCGCTCCGGCAGGCGCCGGAGCGGGGGGTCAGGCTTCTTGAGCGCATCAAATACGAACGAATCGGCTGGCACCCGATAGAGAACCGCCGGCTCAATTTGATCGAGCAGGTCAACCAGACATTCAGCTATTTGACCTGCTTCAAGGCAATTCGACAGCTGCTTTCCGAATTCCCGGAGAGCGGTGGTTTCCGGCTTCACCTCGGGACCGATCCCGGTCCGGATATCGAAAGTGTCGAACAGAACCTGGTGGTGGCGGAGGTGTTTGCGGCCGTGTCGATCACTAACAACAACAAGCTCTACCGCGACATGGAACGGGTGGCGGCCAGTGAGGCGCGCCACAAGTACGTGTTTTTCTCCGTCCCCGGCTTTCCGCCCGGCCGCCAGCCGCAGCTTGAGACCAACAACGGCATCCAGGTGTGGGCGATCGAATGCCATGCCAAAGCAGAGATCTGATCGGCGGCACCGTCCGGTAGCGATCCACTGTCACACGCCATTTCACTCAAAGCATGGTCGGCCGCTGTCGTATGACCATGAATCATACCTACTCTCGCTTCGACACCGGCGTTCACTCGAAGCGTGGACTTGACTAATCCATATTAATCGCTATCTTGCAGTTGGGAGTCTATCTCCGCGGCCGGGATATCCGACCAACCTCTCATCACGCCATTCTTCCGTCCGTTCGGGGTTTCCTTCTCTCGCGACATTCGCAGTGCCAATAGAAGGAGAATCTATGCATACATCGATCACGAATATGGTCTCGATGGTGCCTACGTGCATCATTGTTATCCTGTCATGCCTGGTCTTGCCGGTTGGTGTCGCTGCCGAGAGCGGACCGGCGACGACCGTCGAGCAGATTACCGGTCCCGACGGCCGAATCGATCTGTCCCGTGATGCCTCGGTTGACCTCTCTACCGGCGCCCGGCAGATTCGGCAGGCCGCCAACGGGCAACCATACCTGGCCGACATGACACAGCCGCGTGTGGCCCTTTCACCCGATACCGGCGCCTGCGGCGACGATGGTTGGCACACGAACTTTGTGCGGGCCGGCCAGATCTCCGCCAGCACCCTCGAAATAGTCGCCGGGGTCCTGTATGTCGGGGGCCAGGCGACG
>WJMS01000131.1 GCA_014727815.1 candidate division GN15 bacterium | reverse complement strand
CCATCCTGAACGGTGAAGACACTGTGTGGCTGTCCTACGGGACCGGGTCACAACTTGTCTGCTACGTCGGACACAATGGCCTCATGGATTTCCGCCCGCAACGTCAACCAGTTGTCGACACTACATCGAGAGCTCATAGCGCGATCGTGCTCGCTTGCGCAAGCCGATCGTACTTTGAGGAGATCCTGCGAGAGGCACGCGCCCATCCCCTGCTGCTGACCAACGGCCTGATGGCGCCCGAGGCGTACACGCTGGACGCGGCAGTAACGGGGTTCTACTCCGGCCATTCGGCGGAGCAAATCGCCGAAGCGGCTTCGCTGGCCTATGCGAGATTTCAGAAATGCAGCCCAGCAGCCGCCCGACGGCTCTTTGTGGTCCGTAGGTAAAGGCACGGTAAGCGACGGATCACCCAATCGATCGATCCGTGGGAGCAAGCGGGGGATCGCATCAATCTACATCTCAGGTACGCCACGAAACCCGTCACTGCCCCACTATCCGCTCAATCAACGCACTGTCTTGCGGCATCAATTCCGACTCCACCAGTCTCGGCACCAGCTCCCGCCAGGCCTCGTCCATCTCAAAGACTTCTTTGAAGATCGGCAGGGCGTGATCGATCTGGCCGATATCAACCAGCGTCACCGCATGCCAGAACAGAATCTCCGCATTGCCCGGCGCCAGCTCCGAGGCTCTGAGGTAGGCCTCGGCCGCTTCCTCGATCATACCCTCCGCCAGCAACTCGTCGCCTATGTTCATCAAGTTATAGGCACGGTTGACATTGAGCAGCCGTCGCAGCTCTTTCAGCGGCTCGGCGTGATCATCAACCCGGATATCGATCAGCCTGTCATCCCACGACCGTCCGCTCGGCTGCGCCGCCACCACGATCATCGCGGCCGACTGCTTGCCGCGAATATCGCCCCCTTCCGCCTGGGCCGCCTCAAGCGCCGCCATCATCTTCGCGGCCAGATCACCCTGGGTCGACTCGAATGCTTCACCCATCGCATCCCAGACCGTCGAGTCACGCATGAGGTTTGCCTGGCAGGAGTAGCCCGGCCCCCAGCGGTGCCCGGCCTCGGCAATACACAGATCACCGGTATGGGTAGCGGTCTCCCCCAATGCGTCGATTATTGCCACCTGCCGAACTGCCGAGTTCGGGTCCGCCGTCAGCAGCCCATCGAGCGCTTCCTGCGGCGAGCGGCCGACCCGAAGCATCTCCAGCGCCAGCGGACCGTAGGAAATCTCCGCCAGCGACTGCGTCGCCACTGCGCCCAGACCCGGCTCGGCCCAGATAACATCGGCGACTTTAAACCAGTGCGACTGCACCGCCGCCCCCAGATGCCCCGTAGTGGAATCATAGGCAACGATCGAATAGGTATTGACCGGTCGGATCGGCTCGACCCGTTCGCCCGCGTAGACAGACCCGACCACCAGAAGACACACCACGAAAATCCGAAGCGATTTCATCCCCGCCTCCTCATTTATGGATAGAACCTTTTATCTTGCCATACAGGCACTTAGACATTACTTACCTACCGTTTGGGGTCAAAACAAAAAACGCTGGATTTTCTCGAATTTTCCTCCTTGGGGCCGGTATGCAAGATCAAACAAATCAGGGTTTGGATATGAACGACGACGCTGCACTGGTCATGCATATTGGCGCCGGGGACAAGAAAGCCCTCGGCATTCTGGTCGAGAAGTACAAGAAGCTCGCTTACCAGACCGCGCTCGGCCTGGTCGGCAACAAGGATGATGCCTTTGATATCTCGCAGGAGGCCTTCCTGCGGGTCTACCGCTCGGCCAAAACCTACGACCGGAAACAGCCGTTCCTGCCCTGGTTTTATACGATAGTGGCCAACCTGTCCCGAACCTGGCTTCGCCGCCGCTCCCGCCGGGAGAACCGGATGGTTGATCTCGATGACACAAGTTTCCTGATGGTCACCGAAGATACGCCGGAGACGGAATACTGGGCGAACGAACAGGTCCGAAAGCTTCGTGGTGCATTGATGAAGCTTTCTTTCGAGGACCGGGAGATTATTACCCTTCAGCATTTTCGGGCGATGTCGTACGACGAGATCGCGAAGCTACTGGAGATACCTAAAGGAACGGTTATGTCGCGGCTGTACTATGCGCGCAAACGGCTGGCCAAACTGATGCGGGAGGATGCGCGATGACTGACGACCTTCGCAAACTGCTGGCCGGGTATGTTGATGGCGAGCTGACCCCTGAGCAGAAAGAGGCGTTCGAAGCCGAACTCGCCCGCAACCCCGAACTGCGCGCCGAACTGGAGGAGTTCCAAAACTTGCAAGAGGTAACCGGTATGATGCGTTACGCGGACTTGCCGCCGGAGGTATGGGAGACCTACTGGCAATCGCTCTATCGAAAACTCGAACGCGGTATCGGCTGGATTGTCCTGTCGGTCAGCGCGATCGTGTTGCTCTGTTTCGGCGCCTTTGAATTCTTCAGCCACCTCTGGCTTGCGCCCGACGCTCCCCTCTGGCTCAAGCTCGGCGTCTCCGGTGCGACAGTCGGGGCGATTATTCTTCTTGTATCCTACGGCCGGGAGCGGCTCTTTGCGTTCAAACATGATCGTTACCGGGAGGTCGAACTGTGATCGTCGTAACATCGGAGTACATCCAGCACAAACGGATCGTCAGAACACTCGGCCTCGTCCGGGGCAATACGATCCGGGCGCGACATCTCGGTCGCGACATCGCCGCGGTCTTCCGCAATATCGTCGGCGGCGAAATCCGCGACTACACCAAGCTGCTGGGCGAAGCGCGAGAGCAGGCGCTCGATCGAATGATCGACGAAGCCCGCTCGCTGGGCGGCAACGCCATCATCATGGCCCGCTTCTCGACCTCCGAGGTCGCCCAGGGCGCGGCGGAAATCCTCGTCTACGGCACCGCGGTGATTGTCGAGGACGAGTAACCAGTCTAATCACAAAGACTGGGTCGCCCACAGCTTGCTGTGGGTTCCTTTCATAGATGGGTATTCGTGCCGTAAAGTAACAGTAGGGCGGGTCCGTCTTCGAACCCGCCATGAAACGGCCGGAGCCTTTCGTTCGTCAAACCGAGTAGCCCACCGCTCCGCGGTGGGTCATGATCCCACCCGAGACGGGTGGGGTACTCGTACCAAGCATCCCTATGTCCCCGAAGTTCGTTGGGTGAGAACCGGGTTCCACGGGGGTGCAGAGGATTGTAGCCGAGTAGCCCACCGCTCTGCGGTGGGGTGATGATCCCACCCGGGACGGTGGGGTACTCGTGTGTCGCCTAGACCCTCACGGTCCGCTTGTCCCCCACTGCGGCCGAACCACCGATTACCACCGACTCAATCTTGCCCGCCTCGCGTTTCACGCGCGCGATTATCTTCGATGGCGACGGCGGCGACATATGTTCACCCTGCTGAATCACGAACTCCTCGCGACTCACCCCGGTCAAATCAACCAGAAACGCCGACAGCGGTCCGGCCGCCATGCCGGTCGCGGCTTCTTCCTCGATTCCATAGTACGGCGCAAACATGCGCGCGGTGGCAACTGTCGCCCCCCGTTTCAGCGGCGTGTAGACATAGAAGCCGATCAGGTCAAGGCGATTGCTGATGTCGCTGATCATGGCGTGGTCGGGGTGGATCGAGCGCAGGTCCTCTTCGGTCTTGACGCCGAAGATCAGGAAACGGTTGCCGGTGCTGACGATCTTGATCGGCGCGATCGGGTTGAGCTGGTTCGGCTGTAATCCGAGCGACTTGAGTGCCTCGGCTTTGAGATCATGATCGAGCGCCCGGTAGACCGGCTGCGATTGTTCCATGAAGACCCGCTCGCCCTCGAACATGATCTCGCGGATCCCATCGGCGGTCATCGTCGTCACCCGGTCCTGTTCGACCTTGCCCAGCTGCCGCAGCAGCGCAAACGAGGCCACGGTCGCATGACCGCAGTGTGCGATCGGTTTGGTCGGGGTGAAAAAGTCCAGCTTGAAATCGGCATTGTCGGGACGAGTGACAAACGCGGTTTCACTGTAACCGACCTCGGAGGCGATCTGCTGTTTCTGTTCGTCAGTCAGCCCATCGGCATCGAGTACCACCCCGGCCGGATTTCCGCCGGCGGCTTCCTCGGTGAACGCCTTGACCAGATAGACTTCTACTGCTCCCTCAGCCATGATACCTCCTCTCGCGCTGAACTCGTTTTCCTTTCTATTCAAACGTCGCCCTGCCGAACGCAGTTCCGCCGGGCTCCCTCACTCCAGGGAGCCGACCACCGCTTCGACCTCGTCGAGCACTTCGCACGACTGCACGACTTCTTTCATCTTCGTGTGATCCGGATACAACGGCCGGTCAACATCGAGAAACGCCACGTGTCGACGCACGACCTCTTTGGCTTTAGTTGTCCCGGCGCCGAACGTGTAGTCGCGGAAGTCAAGCGCCTGCGCCGCAGCCATCATCTCGATACCGAGTACGCCGTAGGCGTTGTCGAGGATCTGGACGTTTTTGATCGCCGTGTTCATGCCCATCGACACGAAGTCCTCCTGATCGGCCGCGGCAGGAATCGACTGTATCGAGGCCGGTGTCGAGAGGATACGCTGTTCGACGATCAATGAATCAGCGGTGTACTGACTGAGCATCAGTCCGGAGAACATGCCCGCGCCTTTGGTCAGAAAGGGCGGCAGGCCGACACTGAGGGCCGGATTGTTCAAACGGTTCATGCGCCGCTCGGACATAACACTGATCATCGTCACACAGTAGCCGGCCATGTCCATCGGGACCGCCACCGGCGTGCCCTGGAAGTTGGCGCCGGAGAGCTGCAGGTTTTCTTCGGGAAAGAAGATGGGGTTGTCGCCGACACCGTTCAGTTCGATCTCGACCTGCGAGCGAGCATACGCGAGGGCATCGTGCGCCGCCCCGATCACCTGCGGCGTGGAGCGCATCGAGTAGGCATCCTGCACCTTGCACTTGATCCGATTCTCGGCGAGGTCTCCCCCGGCGACGACTTTACGAATCGCTTCGGCCGAGCGCACGGCGCCTTTGAACCCGCGTACTTCATGCAGCTTGGCGCTGTACGGCCGCATGTTGGCCCGGAGCGCCTCGAGCGACATCGCCGCCGCAATCTCCGCCTGTTTAAGCCAGCGGTTGGCGTCGTACAGGAAGAGCGCGCCCATCGCGGTCATGACGTTGGAGCCATTGATCACGGCGAGACCATCGCGTGCTTTCAATCCGGGCACCGGGATACCGGCGCGATCGAGCGCCGTTTTGCCATCGAGCAGCTCACCCTGGTAGAAGGCACTTCCCTCGCCCATCATCAGCTCGGCGATCTGCGCCATCGGCGCCAGATCACCACAAGCGCCGACCGAGCCCTTTTGACATACGAAGGGCGTCACGCCCTTGTTGAGCATGTCGATCAGGGTCTGCGTGATCTCCGGTCGCACGCCGGAGTTGCCGTGGGCATGGACATTGACGCGGGCGGCCATAGCGCCACGGACGAATTCCAGCGGCATCGGATCGCCAATCCCTGCCGAGTGATTGTAAATGAGATACTTCTGGAAATCACGTACCTGGTCATTGTCGAGCACTACTTCGGAGAACTCACCGATGCCGGTGTTGACACCATACATGATCTCGCGCGCTTCAATCTTCTTTTCGAGCATCGCCCGACACACCTTGATTCGCTCGAGCGCCTCGGGATGCAGCTCCACCGGCTCGCTATGCCGGGCTATTTTCACCAGTTTCTCGATCGTCAGACCGGAACCATCGAGTACGATTGCCATCTCAGACTCCTGTATCGATATAAGAAGTTATCGTTGGAAAAACACAAGGGAGTCCGCCAGAACGGACAGAGATATGGGGAAGGGTGCTATTCGTCCTGCAGGCCGGAAGCGGCCAGGGAGTTGTAGATAGCATGGGGGCAGTTGACCGGACGGCCGACTGCCGGGATGGCGCGATGTGTCTTCGGGCGACAGATCATGACATATCCTCCACCCCGTAAAATACGAGCGGAAAAGCGATTGTCAAACAAATGCAAATGAGTCATGTTGGGGCATGGCGACCTCCATGCAATTCAGCCCCTGGCTGGCGAAGCAGCGCTTTGTGGCGTTTGATACCGAGACCACCGGTCTCTGGGCGGCCTCGCATCGGATTGTCGAGATCGCCGGGGTGGCCTTCCGACCCGGCTCGGAGCAAACGCAGCATTTTCAGGAGCTGGTGAACCCGGGTCGGCCGATGCCTGAAGAGGTGATTGGAATCCACGGCATCACCGATGCCATG
>WJMS01000130.1 GCA_014727815.1 candidate division GN15 bacterium | reverse complement strand
CAATTCTCGTGGGGATGGGCTGACGCTATGCTCAATGACAGCACTCTCTCCGACTACAGCGATACGAATCCCCCACCACGGATCACGTCCACTGCAGTCACGCCGGAATCGGCGCTGCGGTTTCAGTATGAGACGATGCGGGCCGACGCCAACAGTAAGCTCGATGACGCCCGCAAGATGATAATCGTGTCGATCATAAACCATCTGCTGTCGGGTTTTGAGGCGTACATTTCCACAAAGAAGCACAACGACAATCTCAAGCGGCAGGAGTTCGGCGATGTTGAATCGCCGATCAAGATTCGCACGTCGCTCAAGTCATACCACAGTCGTTTCGATACGCCGTTCGTCAATGTCGCGGTGCGGTTCTAAGGTGGGGATGTCACTGGCATGATGGTACGATTGATAGTCGCTGTGATCGTGACGGCCATGTTGTGTCCGTCGCTGTGCGCAATCGAGTTCGGCAGGACGCCGGTTCAGGATGCCATGCGCGCCCAACTGCAGGGCGATGACTGGAAGGACCGCGACGAGTTTGACGATCCGCCGCAGGAGGACGAGGAGGACACCGATGAGTTCGATCAGCCCCGGGTCGGGGTCAAGTCGACCGTGCAGGCGGCGCTGTATTCGGCGCTGCTGCCGGGGGCGGGTCAGTACTATCTCGGCAAGCGCAAGAAGGCGCGCTATTTCTTTGCGGCCGAGGCGCTGACGTGGATCGGCTACTTCTCGTTCAAGACGTACTCCGGCTGGAAGGAAGATGACTACGTGCGGTTTGCCCAGCGCAACGCCAACGCCCGACTCGAGAACAAGGATGACGAGTTCCGCGATCTGGTCGGGTTTTACACGTCGACCGATGAGTACAACGCATTCGGCCGCGTGTTCGACCCGGAGCGACCGTACTACCCCGACTCGCCCGAGTATCACTGGCAGTGGCAGGATGAAGAGGATCAGAAGACCTATCGACACCTCAAGAACCGCGCCCGCGAAGCCGACCGTCGCTCCGAGTTCATGCTCGGCGTGGCCATTGTCGATCGCATCATTTCGGTCATCGATGCCATACGGGACGGCCAGAAGCTCAAGAAGCAGATCACCGATGAATCGTTTTCGACTCGCGAACGGCCCGACATGAAGCTGAAGATCAACCCGTTCGCATCGAAGACGCAAATCAAACTCACGCTTTATACCGATTTCCAGTGATGAACCGGCATGCCCGCAGACTGATCGTGGTGCTCGCCTGGGTCGCTCTCGGCCTTGCCTGCGGCGGCGGACAGTCCGGTCCCGGTGAAGAAGACACGCCGGTGATTGCTCCGGCGGCGGTGCTGGTTGATACGATTATCGAGGGGATGGTGTTCGGCAAGCCGCTGAGCAATCCGTATGGCCTGGCGGTTGACTTCCGCGGCACGGTGTATCTCACCGACGCCGGCAACAACCGCCTGATTACCTTCAACTCGGAACTGGCGCCGCGCAGCGAGGTCGGCGGGTTTGGCGCGGGACCGGGGTCGTTCGACCGGCCCGGCTATCTGGCGGTCGACAACGGGATGAGTGTGATGATTGCGGATCGCGGCAACAGCCGGTTGTGCCGCTACAACTCCCGCCTGCAGTATGTCAATGAAATCAACCTGATCGAGTTCGAGGATCCCGGCATGTTCGGACGGCCATCGGGTGTCGCCCTCACCGACTACGGTGAGGTATGGATGTCCGATCCGGACAAGGATCGGGTGGTGCTCTTCGACAACACCGGGAATTTCGATCGCTATATCGCCGAGTTCGGCTACTCCGGCGGTCAGGTCTCCAGCCCGGAAGCGATTGTGAGCGATGGTCGCGACGGCTTTTTTGTGTGTGACGCCGGCAACAGCCGGATCACGCGCTATGACCGGTTCGGCAATTTTACCGATGCGCTGGGGGAAGACGCCCTGCAGTATCCGGTGTCGGCGACAGTTGATGGGGACGGGCGAATCTGGGTGGTCGATCAGGCATTGTCGGCCGTCACGTGTCTCGATCGAAATGGAAAGGTCCTGCTGGAGACCGGTTCGCGTTTGCCCGGCGCCACCAGATCGCTGCGGAATCCCGCCGATATTGTCGTGTTGAGCGATGGCCGTCTTATGATCAGTGATTCCGGCAACAACCGCCTGATTATCTGTCATATCGTCGCCACTGAAAACTGAGGCCGGGGATGCCATGGCCCTGCGTATCCTCTGGTTTGTCGTTGCCGCCGTCCTCCTGTCGGGTTCGCTGACCGGCGCCACGGTCCGCAGGCAGTACGTCGGCGACAGTATCCCCGAGCGACTTCCCCTCGACACCCGCTTCATCATCACCGACTCCGATACCCTCAGGCTGAACGGACAACTCCTGCAGCGGGGTGAGGATTACCAGTTCAATGACGCCGTCGGCAGCTTTGATCTGAGCGGGATCGTACATGATGTCGACGACACGCTGAGCATATCCTACCGGCCGCTGCCGGCGTGGCTAAAGACCTGGTATGGTCGGGATATCCCGGAGATTCGACCGGGGATTGACACCCGATCACAACCAATCCCGGCCGATCGAGCACCGGTTCGCCCGGGCGAGGCGGCCGCCGGCGTGACCCTGAGTGGAAGCAAGAGTTTTCGGTTCTCGGCCCAATCGACCGGTACTTCGGAGTTCAGCCAATCGCTCAATCTGAATATCACGGGTGAACTGACACCCGGCTTGACGATCAGCGGCGCCATCGCCGACCGCGGTTTTGATCCATCGTACGGCACGCTCAACAGCCGTCTGCAGGAACTCGACAAGATCAACGTGCGGGTCGAATCGCAGCGGCTGACCGCGCAACTGGGCGATATCACCGTCACCGGTTTGCCCAACCAGCAACAGTCGCGGCAAGTCTCCGGAGCCTCGGCGCGAGTGACCTTCCCCAACTGGAACCTGTCGGCGACTGCGGCGCGACCGCGGGGTCGGTTTGAGACGGCGCGGTTTTTCGGCTCTGATGGTTTCCAGGGGCCGTACCAGATCACGGCCGGGACCGGGCAAGCGATTGTGCCGGGATCGGAGACGGTCTGGCTTGACGGTATCCCGCTCGAACGCGGCTCGAACAAAGACTACACGATGGAGTACCCGACCGGGCGGATTACTTTCTCGGTAGCCAACCCGATCGACTCTCGCAGCCGGATCGAGATAGACTATGAGCCGCTCGTAACAGCGTATGATCAGGAGTTGCTTGCTGCCGGCGCCGGCGCCAGTGTGCGCGACTCGTTGTTCTTCTTCTCGGTGGGTGTGCTCCGCGAAGGGGATGACCGCGATCAGCGTGAGGCAGGCGAGCTGTCCGAAAGCGACCGGGCGCTGCTCGAGGCGGGCGGCGATCAGCCGGTCTTTCGCTCGGGAGTGACCGCAGATACCTCGGGGGCGTATGCGCTGATTGTCGACAGCCTGCCGGACAGTGTCTATCACTACGTAGGGAGCGGCAATGGTGAGTTCAACGTTGTCTTCAGCTTTGTCGGTGACAGCGTGGGCGCCTATCGCTTTGTCGGTGGGGAGGTGTATGAATTTGTCGGCGACGGCAATGGTGAGTATGCCCCGGTGGTGGAGCTGACGCCGGCTTCACGGACCGATCAGTACCAATCGATACTCGGGCTGAATCATCCGAAACTGGGCAGGCTGACGGCCGACATTCGTCAGACCGATTTCGACCGTAACCTGTTTTCGCCTCTCGATGACGGCGACAATGCGGCCGCGTTTTACAATCTCGCTTATGAGCGGCAATGGCGGATGCAGGACACGGTCAATACGATCACGGCTCGCCGTCGCCTGCGCGAGGCCAATTTCGAGACGCGAGAACGGATCAACCGCCCCGACTTCGAGCGCAGTTTCTATCTCCCGCAGGGGTTCGTGCAGCAGGGCGATGAACGGTTGCATGAAGTCTCGGCGGCAGTCACGTCGCTTGACATCGTCTCGATCGATGTGCGTACGGCCGATCTCGACTACGACAGTCAATTTGGCGCCCGCCGGGGCGATGTCGGCGCCACGATACGGCCACACACCAACCTCACCGGCCGGGTGGCCTACGGTGCGGTGTCGACTGATCTCGACAGTGCCGGGGTCGCTGGTGACGGTAGTGTCGATATCGCTCAGGCTGAGCTGGCCTATCTGCTGTATGGTACAACAAAGCTCCGTGCAGCGTACGAGTACGACCGGCGCAGCAATGCGTACCTCGACACCGAACAGGGGGCGCGGTACAACCAGATTCGTGTCGATGCCCGCCGCGGGACCGAGTATGTTCGCTGGGAGCGGTATGTCGAGGACACGCTCACCGAGGGTTGGCGCGAGGCGCTCGATCGGCAGCGGCTGTCGGCCGGGTCGAGTCGGCGGTTGGGTCGGCTCGACTACGATGCGACGCTCACCTATCAGTGGCTGACGCTGCCGGCTGCCGAGGAGAACAGCTTCCTCGGACGACTCAACCTTCGCTATGACGATCCCGCCTCGCGACTGTCGGTGTCATCGTCGTACCTCATCTCCGAAGAAGTGCGCAATGCCCGTGGCATTTCATTTCTGGAGGTGGAGCCGGGACAGGGAGACTTCATTTTCGAGGATGGTCAGTACATCCCCGATCCCGAGGGCAACTTCATCCGGGTCGAGGAGTTGCTGTCGAGCACCGACCGGGTGCGCCGGGGTGAGAAGAGCTTCTACCTTTCGAAGGGGTTCGGGTTCGGCATCGTTCGATTGAATTCGGATATCCGGGAAGAACTGCTGCCGGCGGGTACCCGTACGGCGCTCTGGGCGCTGCCGTTTTTTGCCGACAGTGATGAACCTTTTCTCTTCTTTCAGCGACAATACAGCGGCGATGTCAAACTGATTCCGCTGCGAGGCTTCCATCTGCTCAACGCCGCGTACAACGAGCGGCTCGAACGTCGGCGGATTCTCGATGTCGACCGCGATCGACGCGACCGCGAGGGCAGTGTCTCGCTTCGCCAGCAGGTGGCCGGCACTTTCTTCGAGGAGAAGGGCAGCCTGTTTACATTCGAGCGCGACCAGTACTACAGCGGCGCGGGAGATATCACCGGTTTTGCAGCCGACCTGACTGTGCGGCAAACGATCGGCATGGGCGAGCTGTCGGCGGCGACCGGTTTTCGCCGCGCCGATGATGACCTGACCGGAGCGCGTTCCGAGATTGTCAGCGTGACCCTCGGCTCGCGACTGCGGGTAATCGAGCGGGGCGAGCTTCGCACGTCGCTCGAACTCTATCGCCAGACGCTGAGCGGTGAGGCCGCCGGGGTGTCGTACCAGTTGACCAACAACCGACCTGGGAACGAGGGCGCCCGCTGGTCAGTCAGCCTCAATTACGGTGTGCGCGAGAACCTGCGGGTGAATCTCAATCTGTCTGGGCGGCATGCCGACACGCGCACCGCCCGGGTATTCGGACGAGGGGAGGTGGTGGCCGGTTTTTGACCGGGCAGGATGCGACTAAGGATTGCCACCATACTGTGTTTGCTGATGGCCGCGGCGTTGTCCTTCGCGCAAACCAATGACTATGTCCTTGAGGGTATCAGTTCGAGTGACACGACACTCGTGCTGAGACCTCCTCTACCGTTCGATTCATCGGTAGTCGACAATGCCGTCAATCAGTTGCTGCAACCATATCAGCGACGGGGCCACTACTTCGCGCGCGCCCGGGTTGATGACGTGACGGCGATCGGCGACAGTGTGACACTGCACGTACAGGTTGTTCCGGGACCGGTGGTGGCCGTGCGCGATCTGGTCTTTGTCGGCCTGGAGCGGACGAAAGCCGAGCGGCTGGGGCGCTCTTTCACGGTCGGAGCGGGCGAGCCGCTGACCGAGCGCACCCTTGCACGGATTCGCAGTGAAGCGGGCGCGATCGGGTTCGTCAGTTTCACCGGGCCAATCAATGTTCGGGTCCTGCCGGGGTATCGCGAAGCTGATCTGGAACTGATTTTTCGGGAGAAGCAGCAGGTCTCGATCTTCGGCGGTGGCGGCTATGTGCCCGATGACGATATCGGCCTGGTGTGGAACGTGCGGCTTGGGTTCACCAACCTGTTCGGCGGAGGACGTCGAGCCGACATCCGCTCGGCCCGTCCGGGCGACGACCGCAATGAGTTGACTGTCAGCTACACGCAACCGTTGTTCTGGCTCGGGCGCGATGAGGGCAAAGTCGAGGTCGCCACGCGCGACTACCGCGACGATTTCTACGAATTCTCCGCGATGGCCGACTATACCGCCACTGTCCGCACCGGATTTGATCTGTCGTTTGGGGTCGGGTTCAAGCGGGTTGAGCCGACCGGCGATCTGCCCGGCTATTCGAGCTACTCGGCGACAGTTGGGGCGATGCGTTCCAGTCTGGACGATGCACTCAATCCGGCAAGCGGTCTTCGCCTGACCACCTCACTTCGCTACGGCTACCGTCGCTATTCGACCGATACGACGGTTGTTGCGGGTACCGGAAGGGCCTTCAACGAGACGCTCACGCGCGTCCAAGTGGAATTCTATCAATCGTTGGCAGGGCCGCTGGTTGGTCACATCGGCGCGGTCTATCGTGGCCTGGAGACCAGCCAGGAACTTCCGCCGCTGTCGGAGTTGCTCCTGATCGGCGGGCCGGGCAGCCTTCGCGGCTACCGTACCGACCAGTTCGCGGTACAGCGAGCGGCGGTGCTGACCCTCGAGCCGCGGCTGCGCTTTGTCGGCGGGTATCTGTTTGGATTCTACGAACTGGCATATCTCAATCGGCCGGTCCAGGAGAATAGCGAAGTCGACACCGATGAATTCTATCGTTCCGGTTTTGGCGCCGGCCTGGCCCTTCGCAACGACCTTCGCTCGGTCACGCTTTCGCTGGGTTGGGGGGAAGGCGCGGCGGTGGATGAACCGCACCTGTCGGTCGAGCTGTCCTCGGATATATAATAGTTGACCCGCCGATGAAAGCGGCGCTATAGTCGGGCGTGCGAGCCGTTGTCGATTTCCTCATACTCATACGGGCCGTCAACTGCCTGATCGCAGCCCTGGCGGTATGGGTGGGCGCTTTGCTGACCGCGCTCGAACTGCCAATCGGTGATGTCGTGCTGACCTCGGTGGTGGCGTTCCTGGTGTGCGCGGGGGGAAATATCCTCAATGATGTGGTTGATCTGGAGATCGATCGCATCAATCGGCCCAACCGGGTGCTGGTCCGAGGCGCGGTCGAGATTCCGCGGGCCAAGTCACTGGTGGTTCTGCTCAGTGTGATTGCACTAGTGCTGGCGGCGTTTATCTCACTGCCGGTGATTCTCATGACGGCGCTGGCAGTGGTCCTGCTGTTTGCTTACAACCTGCGGCTGAAGCGGATTCCGCTGCTGGGAAATCTCGTCATTGCACTGTTGTCCGCAATGACTTTCCTTATTGGCGGCATGGCGGCCGAGCCGGCCCTGGTGTGGACCCTGCCGGGGCCGTTGATCCCGGCGGTCTATGCGGTGCTTTTTCACCTGGTGCGGGAGATCCTCAAGGATGTTGAGGATATTGAAGGTGACCGGCGGGTCGGGGTGAGCACGCTGCCGCAGAAGATCGGGACGACGGCATCGTTGACGATCGCACTGGCGCTCTTTCTCGGCCTGGTGGTCTTGACGCTGGTGCCGATCTACTACGACTGGTTCGGACGGGTTTACGAGATTATCACGGTTTACCTGGTCGATCTGCCGTTGCTGGCCCTGCTGATATTCGTCTGGGGCAACCCGACCGGCAAGCTGCTTCGGATCGGCTCGGTGGCCCTGAAAGCCGGGATGCTGCTGGGGCTGGTGGCGCTGCTGGCCGGTGGCCAACAAATTTGAAACATTCGTTTCCGCATCGAGTATAATCTGTCAGGATCGGCTTGGTGCGGTTAACTATTAACTTGACAAACAGTTAGCGGGATTTAAGTTGCAGCCTTCGATCACCTGACGGGCCTGCAACCGGTAACGTGGGAATGCGTATTCGACGGCTGATAACGACCATATGCATCGCCATAGGCCTTCTCGGCGGCGCCGCCGATGCCTCCATCTCGCTGTCGCAATCAATCGACCGCACCGAGTTGTCTTATGAGGAGACGGCGACGCTCGAGTTGACCCTGACCTGGAGCGGCCCGCAGTCGGCCTATCGATTCCCGCAGCCGCTTCAGCCTGAACTCGACAAACTGAAGGTCGGTCGGTTCGCGACCTCAATCGCCACCAGCGGCGCCGATACCGCCACCACCACCAAGACATTCACCTATTCCCTGATTCCGACCGGTTCCGGCCTGGCCCGGGTAGAACCGATTGTCGTGCCGTATCTTTCCTGGCCGGACTCGGTCCCCGGGGAACTGGTCACCGAACCGGTGACGCTGAATATTGCCGCGCCGGCGCCGGTCACACCGGAATCAAGCGGCCTGCCGGTCTGGCTGTTGATCGTGGTGGCGGTGTTGATCCTGTCGGGTGTGGGCGGGGCGATCGTGTTCGCCCGCCGGCGGCGAGCCCTCAATTCTCCGGAAAAGACGCCGTCCCAACGGTTTCTTGAAGGCCTCGATACGCTGGAGCAGGAAGCCGCAGGGGATCTCAAGAAATTCCAGAGCGGCCTGTATCCGCTGCTGGTGGAATATCTGACCGATCGCTTTGCGCTGCCGCTGGCGGGTAAGTCGGCCGATGAGATTGCGACGGCGCTCGACCAGACCGACATGCTCACCGAGCGCAAAGAGAAGCTGGTCGCCTGGCTTCAGCGGGCCGAGCGAGAGAAGTACCAGCCGGTGCAGGCCGCGCCGGGCGAGACAATCCGGCTGGCCAACGAGCTTAGAGCATTCTTCGAAAAGATGTAAGTGACCATATAGCGGAGGCAGCATGCAAACAGACATTCAACAGATCCAATCGGTCGTGGAGCGGGAATCCTCGTTTGTCGACAAGCTGGTTGGCCAGATCAGTTCGGTCATTGTCGGCCAGAACTACCTGGTCGAGCGGCTGCTGATCGGCATCCTCGCCAACGGCCACATCCTCATCGAGGGTGTCCCGGGTCTGGCTAAAACGCTTTCGGTGCGAACCCTGTCCGATTCGATCCAGGTGAAGTTCCAGCGGCTGCAGTTTACACCGGACCTGCTGCCGGCGGATTTGATCGGCACGATGATCTATAATCCGCAGCAGGCGGAGTTCCTGGTCAAAAAGGGACCGATCTTCGCCAATATCATTCTCGCCGACGAAATCAACCGCGCACCCGCCAAGGTGCAGTCGGCATTGCTGGAGGCGATGCAGGAACGCCAGGTGACAATCGGCGAGACGACCTTCCCGCTCGATGAGCCGTTCCTTGTCCTGGCTACCCAGAACCCGATCGAGCAGGAAGGGACCTATCCGCTTCCGGAAGCGCAGGTCGATCGGTTCATGCTGAAGCTCAAGATCGGGTATCCCTCGCCGGCCGAAGAGCGCGAGATCATGGATCGCAACACCGGCACCAGTCTACCGTCGATAGAGAAGGTCATCCGTCCCGAGGATATCGTGCGGGCCCGCGAGGTGATCCGCTCGATCTATATCGATGAGAAGGTCAAGGAGTATATCGTCAACATCATCTTCGCCTCGCGCGAGCCGGACAAGTACGGCCTGCAGGAACTGGCCGACCTGGTCGCCTTTGGCGCCTCGCCACGTGCGACGATCAACCTGAACCTGGCCGCCAAGGCCCATGCCTTCCTGCGCGGTCGCGGCTACATCACGCCCGAGGATATCAAGGCGATCGGACCCGACGTGCTGCGGCATCGCATCCTGCTGACCTACGAAGCCGAGGCGGAGGAAGTGACCTCCGATGATATCGTCCAGAAGATTTTTGATGCTGTCGAGGTACCGTAACCCGTGTCGATGATCCCGAAAGAGATATTGCGCAAGGTACGGCGGATCGAGATACGCACCAAACGACTCGTCAACGACCTCTTCTCCGGCGAGTATCACTCGACCTTCAAGGGGCAGGGAATGGAGTTCGAGGAAGTGCGCGAGTATATCCCGGGCGATGACATCCGCCTGATCGACTGGAACGTCACCGCCCGGACCGGTTTCCCGCACGTGAAGAAGTTCCGCGAGGAGCGGGAGTTGTCGGTGGTGCTGCTGGTCGACGCCTCTTCGTCGGGGCAGTTCGGTACCCGGGAGCGGTTCAAGTCGGAGACGGCGGCTGAGTTGTGCGCGCTGCTGGCCTTTTCGGCGATCAAAAACAACGACAAAGTCGGCCTGATCATCTTCACCGACTCGATCGAGAAGTTCGTCCCGCCCAAGAAAGGCCGGGCGCATGTGCTCAGGCTGATCCGCGAGATCCTCGCCTTCCAGCCTCGGGGGATCGGCACCGATATCGCCGGGGCGCTCGAATATCTCAGTCGGGTGATCAAACGCAAGTCGGTCGTCTTTTTGATTTCCGATTTCCTCAACGAGGGCTACAAAAAGCCACTGCAGATCGCCAACAACAAGCATGACATTATCGCCATGAAGATCACCGACCCGCGCGAGACCGTCTTCGACAATGTCGGCCTGCTCGAACTCGAGGATGCCGAGACCGGCGAGGTCTACGTGGTCGACACCGGTTCGAAGGAGTTCCGCCGGGAATTCCAGGCGCGGGCGCAGGAGGATCTGATCAACCTCAAGCGTGAGTTCCAGCTGATCAATATGGACTTCATCAATATCCGCACCGACCGGTCGTATATCGTGCCACTGATCAACTTCTTCAAGATGCGGGAGAAGCGCCTGTGATGGCTCGGATGGCGATATCTGTGTTTGTGCTGTTGCTCGCCGGTGTGTTTGCCGCCGGGTGTTCCGAGCCGACGGTCGATGTCGAGCGGGCGAAACGAATCGCCGGGGAGCTTCGCAACAACAAGCTCTATGCGGCGGCTATTCAGGAATACGAGCGTATTCTCGAGACGCCGGGTCTCGATGACGCCCAGCGCGGCAACCTGAACTACCTGATTGCGCGGATTTACTTCGAAGACATGGATGACTACCGCAACGCCGCCGCATACTATGTCCGCGCCCGCTCGTACGCGCCCGAGGCGAGCTACGCCGAGGAAGCGTCGCGCAATCTGGTTGCCGCCCTGGAGAAGATGGGGCAGACGCTCGATGCCGCGCGGGAGCTTCGGGCCAGCACCGATATCGAGGCCGAGGACGCGCCCCCGGGTGATGTCGTGGTAGCCCGTGTTGGTGAAGATGAGATTTACATGGCCGAGGTCGAAGGGCGAATTCAGTCGCTTCCTCCGGAAATGCAGAAGCAACTGGCCAGTCGCGATGCCCGGGTTGAATTCGTCAAGCAGATGGCGGCGATGGAGCTGCTGTACCGGGCGGCTCTGCGCGAGGGCTATGACCGGGATCCGGAGATTCAGCGTCGGATCGAGGAACTGGCCCGGCAGGCTATAATCGATCAGTTCCTGGTGGAGAAAGTGATGAAGGACCTGCCGATCGACACGCTCGATGTGCGCACGTTCTATCGGGCCAACAGGGAAGATCGGTATGGCGGGGCGCCATACGACTCGGTGCGGGCGCAGGTCTTTTTCGATTACCAGCAGCAGAAAGCCGAGGTCGCATTCAATGAGTATGTCCAGGAACTGGCCGAGGCGGAACGATTTGAAATCTTAGAGCGGAATGTTCGCTGATGCGTACAAGTAACGATATGATCGCACGTCTTCTGACATTGCTGGCGGTGGTTGTCTGCCTGAGCATACCGCTCGGCGTGCAGGCGCAGGAGGACATCCCGGCCGATACGGTCAGCTCGCTGCCGGGTGTCGAAGTGGAAACGTCGGTCAGCCAGGCGGAGATGTTCGTCGGCGACCGGGTGACCTACACGGTGGCGATCACGTACGATTCGACGATCGAGCTGGTGCCGCCACCGCTGGGGGCGAACCTCGGCGCTTTTGATGTCAAGGATTACGAGCCGGACCAGGAGACGGTGCTCGAGGACGGCCGGATCCGCAGCGAGACGGTCTTCACGCTGTCGACCTTCACCACCGGTGAATACGTCATTCCACCGCTGCCGGTGGTGTTCAAGATGCCCGATGGCACCGCCCGGTTGATCATGGCCGAGGGCCTGCCGATTACAGTCAAGTCGCTGCTCGGCGAAGCGGGTGAGGGCGCCGACACGCTCGATATCAAACCACTGAAAGCACAGTATGAATTCGAGCCGGAGATACCGGCGTACTACTATTGGGGTGGTGGTATGCTGCTGGTCTCGATCATTGCGCTGGTGTTGTGGTTTATTTTCCGCAAGCGCAAGGGTGACGAAGCGCCGGTCGACACGCGTACGGCGTGGGAGATCGCCTTCGAAGACCTCGCCCGTTTGCAGGAGCGACGGCTGCCGGCGGAAGAGCGGTTCAAGGAGTACTATATCGAGCTGACCGAGATTGCCCGGGCATATCTGGGACGCATGTACAAAGTTGATGTTCTGGAGATGACCACGACGGAGTTCCACGAGGCGTTCCGCGATATCCGCCTGCCGGGCGAGCTGTATCAGCGCATTACCGATTTTCTCAAGCATGCCGACCTGGTGAAGTTTGCGCGGTACACGCCCGATTCGGCCCGGACGGAGGAAGACCTGAACCTCGTGCACGCCATGATCAGTGAGATCCGCGATGAACACTTGCGGCGGCTGGAGGCCGAGGTCCGTGCGGCCAAAAACGGCGCGGCCCGATCAACCGAGGAGCGAGCGGCATGAGCGAACTCGAATTCGGCGGTCTGACGTTTACGCTGTTTGAGTCGGGGGATATCGTCATCCCGGCCCTGGTCATATTCCTGGTCGGGGCGCTGGCGGTGGCGCTGATGCTGTTCTACCGCCTGCGGCGTCGGCAGGCGGTGTCGGCGACGATCAAGTATTCCGATCTGCGGATTGTCAAACGGGCCGCCCGTTCCGGTCGACAGAAATATCGCGGTTTCCTGCTGGTGCTTCGCGTACTGGCTATCTGCCTGTTCGTGGTGGCGTTTGCGCGGCCGCGCTCGGGTACCGAGATTGTCGAGCGGACCTCGGAGGGAATCGACATCATGATTGCGCTCGACGTGTCCTCATCGATGCAAGCTGAGGACTTCAAGCCCCACAACCGCCTCTATGTCGCAAAGGAAGAGATCAAGAAGTTCATTCAGCAGCGCCCGGACGACCGGATCGGTCTGGTCGTGTTCGCCCGCAATTCGTTCACCCAGTGTCCTCTGACGGTCGACCACGGCGTGCTGCTTCAGTTTGTCGACATGGTCGATTTCGGGATTCTCGAGGATGGGACGGCGATCGGTATGGCGATTGCCAACGGGGTCAACCGCCTGCGCGAGTCGACCGCCAAGTCAAAAATCATGGTCGTGCTCACCGACGGGGTCAATAACTCGGGTGAGATCGATCCGCTGACCGCCGCGAATATCGCCTCGACATTCGATGTGAAGATCTATACGATCGGCGCCGGCAAGCCGGGCAATGCGATGGTGCCGTATGATGATCCGATCTTCGGCAAGCGCTACATCTACAGTCCGACCCGGATCGATGAAGAGACGCTGCAGGAGATTGCGGACCGGACCGATGGTCGCTATTTCCGGGCGCGCTCGGGCGAGGAACTGGAGCAGATTTACGACGAGATCGATCAGCTCGAGAAGACCGAGATCAAGACCTCGTCACATACCCAGTACAAAGAGCTGTTTCACTACTTCACGTATGCGGGGCTGCTGATGCTGGCGTTTGAGCTGCTGCTGGCCAACACCTATTTCCGGAAACTGCCGTAACGGGATGATATTGCCATGAGATTTGCAGAACCAACCAACTTCATACTCCTGGTCGGCGTCCTGGTGCTGGCGGCGTTTATGTTCTGGGCGGTGGCACGCAAGAAGAGCCTGCTGCAGAAGTTCGGTGACATTCCGCTGGTGATGAAGAACGCGCCGTACATTTCCTTCGCGCGTCAGCGCACCAAGGCGGTCTTGCTGATTGTCGCACTGGTTTTTGTGACGATGGCCCTGGCGCGCTTGCAGTTCGGCACGCACCTGGAGCTGGTCAAGCGCGAGGGGATCGACCTGATCGTGGCGGTTGACGTGTCGACCTCGATGCTGGCCCGCGACATGCGACCCAACCGGCTCGAGCGGGCCAAACAGCAGGTGCGAACGATTATCGATCGGCTCGATGGCGATCGGGTGGGACTGATTGCATTTGCCGGGGAGGCGTTCGTGCAGTGCCCGCTGACGCTCGACTACTCGGCGGCGCAGATGCTGCTCGGGGCGATGGACGACAACTCCGTCTCGGTGCAGGGCA
Source organism: candidate division GN15 bacterium (assembly GCA_014727815.1). Lineage (GTDB taxonomy): Bacteria > Zixibacteria > MSB-5A5 > GN15 > FEB-12 > WJMS01. The sequence continues at coordinate 11,766 of WJMS01000130.1, read as the reverse complement.
CTTCGATTGCCGAGGCGATCGAGACGGCGATGAAGTCGTTCGACCAGAAGGAACGCAAGTACAAGGTTTTGCTGCTTCTGACCGACGGTGAGACACATGACAAGAGAGCCGAAGAGACGGCCGAGAAGGCGCGCGAAGAAGGTATTCGTATTTACACGGTCGGAATCGGCAGCCCGGCCGGGGAACCTATCCCGATCCTCGATCGTAGTGGTAACCAGGTCGGCTTCAAAAAGGACGAGGACGGCGAGGTGATTGTCTCGCGGCTCGACGAAGAGACGCTGCAGAAAGTCGCGCTGGCCACCGGCGGCAAGTTTTATATGGCGACGCCGGGGGAAATGGAGCTTGATAGAATATTCGAGGAGATCAACCGGCTGGAGAAGAAGGAGCTGGAAGGCTCGCTGGTCACGAAATACGACGACCGCTTCCAGTGGCCGCTGTTGTTTGCCCTGATCCTCATTGTCGCCGAGTTTTTCGTGCCCGAACGAAAGAAACCGGTGGGAGGAATGACTCATGCGTAAATTGTTGACAACACTCACCGTTCTATTGTCGCTGATGGTGAGTTCGGCGCTCGCACGAACTCCCGTAGAGCCGGTGCGCAAGGGCAACGAGGCCTACCAGCAGGAGGATTACAAAACCGCGCTGGAGCAGTATTCGGTGGCGGAAACGGAGTTGCCGGAATCGCCCGAACTGGACTACAACATTGCCAATGTGCAGCATCAACAGGGAGATTTCGAAGCCGCCATGGAGCGCTACACGCGGGCGCTGTCGACCGACAAGCCGGAGCAGGCGGCCCGGGTGCACTACAATACCGGCAACACGCACTTTCGGATGAAGGACTTCCAGAAGGCGATCGAGTCGTACAAAAACGTGCTGGAGATCAATCCGGACGACATGGACGCCAAGTACAACCTGGAACTGGCCCGGCGCATGTTGAAAGAACAGACCGAACAGCAGCAGCAAGAGCAGCAGAATCAGCAGGAGCAGGAACAGCAGCAACAGAATCAGGAGCAACAGGAGCAAGAGCAACAGGACCAGCAACAGCAGCAAGACCAGCAGCAGCAACAACAAGAGCAGGAACAGCAGGAAGACCAGCAGCAGCAACAGCAGGAAATGCAGCAGGACAAGCCGATGACGAAGGAAGATGCCGAACGGATTTTGAACGCGCTCAAGGATGACGAGCAGGACCTGCAGAAGAAAGTGAAGCGAAACCCGTCAACGACGTCGTATCAAGGTAAGGACTGGTAGCGATGGTTGTATCGACCGCCCGCTTACTGATTTTTGCCGTACTCGCGCTGGTCGTGTGTACCGGGCTCGCCGAGGCGCAGAAACCGACCAGTATTGAAGCCTCGCTCAATCGCGATACGATCGGTCTTGACGAGCAGGCGATCCTGCAGGTGATAGTCTCCGGCAACGAGGCCGACCTGCCCGCGCCGCAGTTGCCGACCCTGCCCAAGTTTCAGGTGTACAACCAGGGGCGCTCGAGCAATATCCGGGTGGTCAACAATGAGATGCATGTGTCGATCACGTATCGCTACCTGTTGATGCCGACCGCGCCGGGGACCTACCCGATCAACAACATCTCAGTGGTTCACCGCAACAAGCGCTATGCGGCCGATAATCTCGAACTGACCGTCCTGGATCAGGGGCAGGCGCCCTCGCAGCAATTGCCGGACCCGTCGGCGTCGACCAGCAGCAGCGCCCAGGACTATTTCCTGGTCGCTACGGTTGATAAAACCAACCCGTATGTGAACGAACAGGTCACGCTCACGCTCAAGTTTCATATCGCGGTCCAGTATTACACGACACCGGAACTGACGCAACCGCCCACCACCGGCTTCTGGACCGAGATGCTCGGTAACCGGGCGCCGTACTACCAGAAGATCAACGGCCGGAACTACCAGGTGCTGGAGGTCAAGTACGCGCTGTTTCCGACCCAGACGGGTGAATTGACGATCGGTCGGGCGTTGATTCGCACCACGGTGGCCAGCAAGCATCGCAGTCAGCGTCGCAGTATCTTCGACAACCTGATGAATCGCGGCGATGAAATCACGGTCCGCTCCAAGCCGATCGTGATCAATGTGCGGCCGATTCCGAGCGAGGGACGACCCGCCAACTTCACCGGGACGATCGGCCGGTTCGACATTGCCGCTCATGCCGACAAGCGTGAGGTAGAGGTCAATCAGCCGGTGACGGTGACAATCGAGATCACCGGTGTGGGCAATGTGAAGTCGGTGGCCGAGCCGACGATCGGTGATCTGCCCGACTTTCGCGTCTACCGCTCATCAAGCAGTGAGAGCGTGAACAAGCTCGACGACCGGATTGGCGGGACGAAGATGTTCGAGGAAGTGTTCATTCCGCGGCGACCGGGTGAGTTGACGATACCCTCGCTGGAGTTCACCTACTTCAACCCGCGCACGGAGCGTTTTGAAACGAAAGAGACACGGCCGATTACGATTCGCGCCACCGGCGCCGAGGGCTATGCGGGCGGCAACGGCACGCCCTACAGTCCGCCGGGGGTGAGTATCGGGTCCGAGGCCAGCGATATTCGATATATCAAGCAGGACATGGGCGATCTTCGCCGTTCCGGCAATATTATCCTGACGAGCCCACTGTACGTCATCGTCAACGGTGTGCCGGTACTGGTGATGGTCGGCCTGATCGTCGCGCGCGTGCGGCGGGAGCGGTTGAGCCGTGATGTCGGCTATGCACGCTCGCGGGCCGCGTTGAAAGTTGCCCGGAAACGGCTGGCCACGGCCGGCGGGATGGCCACTGTCGATCGCACCGCCGATTTCTACGCCGAACTGCACCGCGCCGTGACCTCGTACCTGGCCGACAAGCTCAACATGTCGCCGCACGGTTTGACCGGCGAACGGATCGCCTCGCTATTGACCGAGCGTGGCGCCGACGGTGACCTGGTGAACGAAACGACCGAGTTCCTCGAGCAGTGCGATTTCGCGCGCTTTGCGCCGGCGACGATCGGCAAGGACGATATCGATCAGGCGCTCGATCGCGCCGAGAAGCTGATCGTGCGGATGGAGGGCATCCGTCTTGGCTAAACGCATCCTCTGGTTGCTTCTCCTTGTTCCAGTCGTGATAAGTTTCGGCGTGGAGGCGGACGCCCAGACCCGGCGTGAGGCATTCGACCAGGCCAACCGGTTGTTCCAGGATGGCCGGTACGACAGTGCCATCGTGCTCTACGAACGTATCCTGGCCGATCGGGTCGAATCGGCGTCGCTCTATTTTAATCTCGGCAACGCGTATTTCAAGCAGGGGGATATCGGTCGGGCCGTGCTGAACTACCTGCGCGCCGAGCGGCTCGATCCGCGCGATGACGATATCAGCGCCAATCTCGAATTCGCCCGCGGCTATACCAGGGTGCAGATGGAGGGGGTGAAGCTCAATCCGATTTCGGGAGTTATCGAATCGATTATCGACCCGGTTCGTCTCAACACGCTGGCGTGGATATCCTCGCTGCTGTTTATTGCGTTTTTTGTCCTGCTCTCGCTGCGCTATGGTCTCGATTTTCGTGACGCCTGGCTGCGCCGCAGCGCCGTTCTTATACTCGTCCTGCTTATCGCGGCGTCGCTTTTGACCACGTACAAGTATCGTCACGACTACCTCACCCGTCGTGCCGTCCTCACCTGCGACCAGTGCCCGGTGTATATCGGTCCCTCGGAGGATCTCGATGTCGAACTGCAGGGCGCGCCCGGCCTGGTGGTCGAGATTGTCGATCAATCGGGCGACTGGTACAACGTCTTGTTCGAGAACAAGCGCCGGGGATGGATACGCAGCGACTTAGTCGCTGAAGTGTAACGACTTACAGGCGTCCCCCACCGTTTATTTAATTGACAGTCCCAATACCGAGGTCTATCTTGCCGCGATGGTGTGACCATGAAACGGGAATCGCATGCTGACCTTCTGGAAGAAAAAGCAGTTTTGGGGTGGCCTTATCGCGGTGGCGTTGCTGGCCTGGTGTGTCAAGGACATCACTGTTGACGAGGTCGAACGTCTCTCCGAGCGCCTCAATTTCTGGTATGTCATCCCGGCGGTGGTAGCCTCGTTTCTGTTCCAGATGCTGCGCGGTCTTCGCTGGCGCCTGATGATGTCCCACCAGGGGCACATGCCGATCGTCCAGGGGGCATCGCTCTACGCCGCTGGCCAGGTGCTCAACACGGTGATGCCGGTGCTGACCGGTCAGGTCGGTCGCATGATCCTCTTCTCGCGCAAGACCGGCTTTCGCAAGACGTTCATCTTCTCGAATATCGTGCTGGAGGTGCTGTTTGATGCGGTCAGCCTGATCGCGTTTCTCATCCTGACCTCGCTTGCGTTTGCGTTTCCATCGGAATACCGCTCCATCTCGATTATCATCGTGGCGGTCACCGCCGCCCTGCTGGTCCTGCTGTACGTGATACTGCAGTATCGGGAAAAACTGGAAGAGCTGGGCACACGGTGGTTTCGGGGGCGCTGGCCGGGTTTTTATATCACCCTCAAGAAGTTTCTCCGGTCGTTTACCAAGGGGATCGAGCTGCTCAAGTCGAGCCAGCACATGTTCGGTTCGATGGCCTATTCGCTGTCATCCTGGTTTTTTCACGTGCTGACCGTCTATTTCCTCTTCAAGTCGTTCGGGCTGGAACTGGATTTCGCGGTGGCGGCTGCCGTGATGATCATCAACAGCCTGGTCCTGATGATCCCGATCACACCGGGCAACGCCGGGACATTTGAGGTCGCCGTCTCGACCGTGCTGTCGGCGTTTGCGGTGGCGCGCTCCGATGCCGTCCTGTTCGCCCTGGCCTTGCATTTGATCGATCTCTTGCCGATCTTCCTGCTGGGTCTGACCTATCTGCACTATCAGAAGATCTCGCTCAAGGAGATCCGGGAGCAGCATGACGGGGCCCTGTTCGACCAGATTTCCGAGGACGGCACGCTTATCGAGGAGGAGAAGGTATGATTCGTTCGTTCTATTACCTGCCGAATCGCGGGGTAGAGGTGATCGAAGGAATCGCCGATTTCGACCGGATGAGCGCCGAGCCGGGAGCGGTGCTGTGGGTTGATCTGCAGACACCGACCGATGACGAGTCGTTTGTTCTCACGCACGATTTCGATTTCCACCCGCTGGCCATCGAGGACGTCATCTCCGAGCGGCCGCGCACCAAGCTCGATGACTACGACAGCTACCTGTTCATGGTTTTCCAGGTGGTCGACTATGTCGGCCGGGAAGAGGGGCTCAAGGCGAGCGAGCTGGATGTGTTTCTGACCAAGAATGTCCTGGTCAGCGTGCATTTCGACGAGCACCGGATATTCGATTACCTCTATCATCGGGCCGAACGCGATGAACGGCTGCTGTCGCGCGGGGCCGACTTTTTATTCCATACCCTGATCGACACGGCGGTCGACAACTACAACGCCATTCTCGATACGTTCGAGTATGAAGTCGACCAGGTGGAGGACGACGTGCTGGGTGAATCCGACGAGGATACGCTTCGCTCGATCTTCACGCTCCGCCGTGACATCATCCAGCTCAAGCGAATCGTCATGCCGCAAAAGGAGTTGCTCTACCAGTTGACCCGGGGCGACAGCCCGCTGATTTCGACCAAGCTGGCGGTCTACTTCTCCGATATCTACGACCATTTGGTGCGGATCAACGATGTCGCCGATGCCTACCGGGAAAACCTGATATCCTCGCTCGAGGTCTACTACTCCTCGGTTTCGACCAAGACCAACGAGGTGATCAAGGTTCTGACGATCCTGACCGCCATTTTTATCCCGCCGACTTTCTTAGTCGGGCTGTGGGGGATGAATTTCCAGCATATGCCGGAGCTGGACTGGGATTACGGCTACTACATCGCGATCGGGGCTATCCTGTTGTCGATGATAGGGATGATAATCGTCTTCCGCCTCAAGAAATGGTTCTGACTGCGTTTCCGCACCATCTCACGGAAAACTAGCGAAAAAAGTGAAACTATTCACTTGACCTGCCGTCTAACCGATATAGTTTACATACCTCCCGGTAGGTATTTGGTTACATACCCACCGGTAGGTATGAAACAGCGAGGACGACGGGATGCCGAAGATAAAGCAGAGCCCGAAATTGCCGCCGGAGCAGCGCCGCAAGCAGCTGCTTGGCGCCGCCCAGCGGCTGTTCGTGAAGAAAGGCTACCGGGGAACGACGACGGAGCAGATTGCCCGGGCCGCGCGGCTTACCAAGGGCGCCCTGTACCATCATTTTAAGAGCAAGGAAGATATGCTGCTGGCGCTGGTCGAGAACATGCTGAGCGAGTTTTCAATCAGGGTCGGGCCGTTGAAGGAGAAGCGCTTCACGCCCGGCGAGTTTACCCGGACGCTCATCGAGGTACACGAAAAGGACAACTATGCCGAGTTCCGCAATCTGATGGATATCTGGGTGCAGGCGATGCGGATCCCGCGGATTCGACGCTATCTCGAGAGCTTCTACGAGGAAGCGCTGGAGATGTTTGCGGACCATGTCGATACGGCCTACGGGAAGACCCGGCGGGAGCGCCTTGCGGTGGGCGCCTTTACCTTTGCGTTTCTCGACGGCCTGGCCACTCGCAAGGCGCTCAAGCCAACGTCGGTCGACACCCAGGAACAGCTCAAGCTGTACGCTCGCCTGATAGAATGTGTGAAACGGCAGGACTAACAGTGATGGAAAGACAACAAACCGGCATGATGTATCGGACGAAACGGTTCGCGACGGGTCTGTGCGTTGCCGTGCTGCTGGTCGGACTGGCTGTCCCGGCGGTCGCCCAGACCACCCTGGACCGAAACACGGTGCGCGATCTGGCGCTGGAGTTCAACCGCGAGTTTTTGCAGGCGCAGCAGGAGGTAGTGATCGCCGACGCTGATGTCAGGCGGGCGCGTGCCGACGCCTTCCCGCAGATCAATTTTGCGGCCAGCTACAACCGTAATTTTGTCGTCCCCAGTGTCTTTTTTGTCGTCAACGGCGAGACCCAGGAGCTGCAGACCGGATTCAGAAACTCGTATGGAGCCCAGGTATCGTTGTCCCAGACGCTCTGGCAGGGCGGCAAGGTCTTCACGGCGATCGAGATCGCCAAGCGCTACAAGCGCTATTCCGAAGCGATCGCCAACCAGGTGCGCGCCGAGGTGCTGTACCAGGCGGAGCAGTTGTACTACGACGCCATATTGGCGCGTTCGCAGCTTTCCGTCTGGGAGCAGGCGCTGGAGTCGAATACGGCCAATCTCGAGGTCGTGCGGCAGAAATACGAACAGGGGATAGTGCCCGAGTACGAATTACTCCGGGCGCGTGTCGAACGCCAGAATATCCTGCCCGAGATTATCAGCGCCGAATCGCGGGTCCGGTTGACCGAAAAACGACTGAAGTCTTTTCTCGGAATCGACCTGAGCGAGCCGGTTGAGATCGTCGAGAGCGCCACTGACACATCGTTGGCGGCGCTGCCGGCGTTGCCGGTCCTGATCGATTCGGCCCAGGCCCACCGTCCGGAGAAAACCCAGGCGGAGGAGCTGGTTGATATTTCGCGCGAGGGAGTCAGTGTCGCCAAAGCGGAATACTGGCCGAGTTTCGAGGCGGTGGCCGCGTGGGACTGGCAGTCAGCCTCCGATGACTTCACGCTCTCTGAGAACAACACCAGTTCCTGGACCGCCGGTCTTCGCGTGAGCCTGCCGATTTTCGACGGTTTCCGTCGCGGCAGCGATGTGCAGATGCGCAAGGCGCAGTTGTCGCAGGCGCGCTTGAGTCTCAAGCAGACCCGGGATGAGGTGACGCTGGAAGTTGAAGACGCCTACGACCGCCTGCTGCGGGCCAAGAAGGCGGTCGATATCCAGGATGCGACGATTGCGGCCGCGACTGAAGGTCTGGAGATTGCCAAACTGCGGTATGAATCGGGTGTCGGCACCCAGCTGGAGGTGCTTTCCGCACAAACGGCCCTGACCGAAGCGCGGCGGGTAAAAGCCGAAGCGCTCTTTGCGTTCCGCGTGGCCCGGGCCGGACTAGAACGAGCAACAACCCTTGATATACGGACGGATATGCAGTGATGACACGGTTTAGCCCCTATCGATATCTCCTGATCGGAGTAATCCTGATCGCCCTGGCCGGCTGCAGCCGGCAGGAGCAGGCGCAGCAATCGGAACGTGTCCTGTCGGTGCGCGCCGATGTGCTCACCAGTCGTGATCTCGAACTCGGCCGCACCTACACCGGCTCGCTCGAGGGCGAACGGCAGGCGGTCCTCTACGCCAAGCTGGCCGAAGCGGTGGATAGTATCTGGGTGAGTGAGGACAACCGGGTGGCGGCTGACCAGGTCATCATGTCGCTGGACAAGACCGGACCGTCGACGAAGTATCGCGAAGCGCGGTCGACGTTCGAAAACGCGCAGAAGAACTATCGCAAGATGAAGTTCCTCTATGAGAAGGGTGCAATCTCCGAGGTTGAATTCGACAATGCGGAACTGGCCTACGAAGTTGCCAGGGCCGACTTTGACGCGGTCCGGCAGCTGGTTGAGATCCAGACGCCGATTGCCGGAGTGGTCACGGCGATAAACGTCCGTGCCGGCGATCTCGTCTCGGTTGGGACACGGCTGGCGACGGTCGCCACGACCGACCGGCTGCGGGTCCGGTTTGGAGTAAATCCCGAAGAGATCGGCAGTTTCACGATCGGTTCACAGGTCCGCGTGACCGCCGAGGGAGCCGGTGGCAGTGGCACCGGGACCATCAAAACGATCGCCAGCTCGGCCGATCCGATGACCCGGACGTTTGAGGTCGAGGCGATTATTGACAACAGCGAGGGCCGCTTCCGTCCGGGCATGTTCGTCCGGATCCAGTATATCAGTGACCGCCTCAGTGACGTACTGGCGGTGCCGCGCCGGGCGGTGCTTCGGCTCGACAATGTGCCGACGGTGTTTACGGTCAAGGATGGGCAGGCGCGCATGCACCAGGTCGTACTCGGGCCGGATATCGACGGCCTGGTCGTTATCGACAGCGGTCTCGCGGTCGGTGACACGCTGGTCGTGCTTGGACAGGACTATCTCGAAGACAGCGTACAGGTCAACATCACCGAACTGAGCGAGCAGACTCGATGAAGATATCTGAGATTTCGATACGCCAGCCGGTCTTTGCGACCATGATGATCGCCGCCCTATTGGTGCTGGGCTGGTTTTCCTACACCGATCTGCCGGTCGAACTGTTCCCGAAGGTCGACTTCCCGTTTGTCGTGGTCCAGACGGCCTACCCGGGCTCGTCGGCCGAGTCGGTCGAGACCGAGGTGACCAAGAAGATCGAGGACGTGATCAACGAGATTTCGGGGGTCAGGCATATCCAGGCGACATCATCGGAGGGCTACTCGCTCATTCTGGTGGAGTTCGAGCTCGAGATCGATGGCGCCGTGGCGACCCAGGACGTGCGTGAGAAGGTCTCAACCGTCCGCGGTGATCTGCCGGACGATATCGAGGACCCGGTGGTGTCGCAGTACGATCCGGACGCCGAGGCGATCATGTCGATTGCCATCTCCGGCCGTCGGCCGCCCCGCGAAGTCACGCAGTTGGTGAAAGACAAGATCAAGCCGCGTTTGGAATCGATCGGTGGCGTAGGTTCGGTTCGCCTGGTGGGTGGCTACGAGCGTGAGATCCTGGTCGCGCTCGACCCGGATCGGATGGAGGCCAAGGAAGTGACGATCAACGAGGTGGCCGGTGCGGTACAGGCGGCCAATCTCGAAATTCCCGGTGGCCGCGTGGACGAGGCGGCGACGGAATACCTGGTCCGCGTGATGGGCCGGCTGCAGTCGGTCGATGCCTTCCGCTCGATCATCGTCAAGAATGAAAACGGTACGCCGATTTATCTCTCCGATGTCGCCGTAGTCAAGGATACGATCGCCGAACAGCGTTCGCTCTCGACGTTCAACGGTGAGACGGCGATTGCGCTTGATGTCGTCAAGCAGTCAGGCGCCAACGTGGTGCAGCTGGCGGAGGAAGTTCGCGCCACACTGAATGGCTTGAACGATGAACTACCGCCTGACATATCGGTCACGGTCGTAAACGACAATTCGGTGTTTATCACCGACGCTATCCACGAGATCCTGTTCAACATTCAGTTCGGAACGGCGCTGGCGGTACTGGTGATCTTCCTCTTCCTGCTCGATTTGCGACCGACCATCATCACCGGTCTGTCGATTCCGATTTCGATTATCGCGACTTTTACGGCGATGAAGTTCCTCGGCTTCTCGATCAACTTCATGACACTGCTGGGGCTGTCGCTGGCGGTGGGGATTCTGATCGACGACTCCATTGTAGTGGTGGAAAATATCTATCGAAAAGTCCAGGAGGGGGAGACACCCTGGAAAGCCGCTTTCACTGGCACCCGGGAGATCGGGCTCGCGGTTGCCGCCACGACCTTTTCCATCATGGTGGTGTTCCTGCCGGTGGCGTTCATGGAAGGGATTGTCGGTCGCTTCTTCTATCAGTTTGGTATGACGGTGGCGATTGCCGTGCTGATTTCGCTCTTTGTCGCCTTTACGCTGGTGCCGATGCTGACCTCGCGGACGAAGGCGCCGAAGGAAGACCCGGAATCGCTCGACCCGGCCCGCGCGAAGGGCTGGTGGCGGGTCTGGCTGCAGGTGCGCCGGCCGCTCAGTGTGTGGAACCGGGCTTTTGAATCGCTTCGTCCACACTATAAAGAGCTGCTCGCATTTTCCCTGAATCACCGCTGGCTGATTGCCCTGGTCGCCACCGGCGCATTCGCCGCGGCGATTTTCGCGGCGACCTTCCTGCCGGTGGAGTGGATGGCTCAATCGGATCAGGGCAAGATGTACATCTCGATCGAAACGCCGCCCGGGACCGACCTCGAACACACCTATGACCGGGTGCGAGCGGTCGAGGAGATCGTTACAGATCTGGATGAAGTTGCCGGCACGTACGTGACGATTGGCGCCGGTAACAATGAGGTGACGAAGGCCACCCTGCTGGTCTTGCTGACCGACGCGACCACCCGCGAGATTTCCGCGCAGCAACTGGTCGACTCAACGCGAGTCCTCACCAGTCAGGTACCGGGAATCAAAGCAGCCTTCGCTACGCAAGTCGGGGAGGGCGGCTCACAGAAGCCGATCGAGCTGTCGATCCGGGGTGACGACCGCGAAGAACTCGAGCGACTGACCCACAAGGTCGAGCGCATGCTCGCCGAAATCCCCGGCGCCGTCGATATCGACAACACGCTGCAGGAGGGCCAGCCGGAACTCCAGATTACCGTGCGGCGCAAGCTGGCCGATGATCTCGGGCTCGACCTCGCGGCGATCTCCCAGACGATTCGCACTCTTGTTGAAGGTGACGATATCAGCCGGTACAAGGAGGGTGACGACGAGTACGATGTGCGGCTCCGGTTGCAGGAAGAGTACCGAGCGTCTCGCCAGGATGTCGGCCGCATCCTGATTGCCAGCGATAAGGAGATTCCCGGCAAGAACGCGTTTCTCGTGCCGCTGGATCGCGTTGCCGATATCCGGACCGAAACGGCGGTCGGCGAGCTTCGTCGCTACGACCGACTCCCCGAAGTGCGCGTCAATGCCAATGCGGCTTCATGGGCGGCCTCGGGCACAATCTCCACGACATTGCAAGCGCAGGTCGACACCACTGTCCAGCTGTCACCCGGCTACTCGGTCGGCGCGGTGGGACAGGAGGAGATCCGCGAGGAATCCTCGACCAATATCCTCCGCGCTCTAATCCTCTCGGTGGTCTTCATCTACCTGGTGCTGGCGTCGCAGTATGAGTCGTTTTTTGATCCGCTCTCGATTAT
>WJMS01000010.1 GCA_014727815.1 candidate division GN15 bacterium | reverse complement strand
GATCAGGTCAAAGCGGAGAGGCTGGGATTCGAACCCAGGGTACGCTCACACGTACAACGGTTTTCGAGACCGCCGCTTTCGACCACTCAGCCACCTCTCCGATCTGGTCTCCTCGCCGGGCCGGCCCAATTCGGCCAACCGGCAGAGCCACAATGTAATAAAACCCTTCCCGATGTAAAGGAATTTTCCGCCGGAGACCCCCGCGTGCGTGGCGGCCCTGACCGACACCACCGCCACCCCTGGAGGTCAGGTCCCGACCACCGTCCTGCCAACCGGCACAACCGGCGATGATGATATGAAGCCGGACGACATACAGAGACTCACCAAGGCCCTGGCCGATGTACAACGGCTTCCGAATCGGCAGGTCCTCGGACGGACACCTCAGTCGATCAGATTCGGGATTCGGCGGATTGGAGTGATCAGCACGCCGGGTTTCGGACCGGGACGTGCCCGACAAACAAAAGACCGGACGACGACGCTACTCCTGCAGGAACTTCCCTTCGGCCACCAGCTTCTCCTGCGCCTCCACGAACTTGCGGGTCGAACCATAGCGCGGTCGTACCAGCTGAAACACGATAAACGACAACACCACAAACAGCACCGCCTCGGTAAACCGGGCGGTCAGGAAGAAATAGATGATTCCCCAGAGCGAAATCGAGGCGATAATCACAAACACCACCCGGCTGCGCTTGTTGAGCTGCTCGCCGAAATCCTCCTCGAACGTCTCCTTGCGACGGATCATCGGCGCCTTCAGCATGCGCTGCCGAAGCAAGAGCGCCGCCACCGCTTCGAGCACCGCCCCGGCCGCAAAGACATAAAACAACAGGTTGGCCATATCACCGACCTTGTTGTTGACCTGCTGGGTGTTGTTGAGATGGTAACACAGCGCCAGCAGAATCATCGGCACGATTATGTTGACAAACATGCCGAAATAGAGCGGCTTGACAATGATAGCGCTGAGGTCATACTCCTCATCGAAAATCGAACTCATGATCGCTCCATCCTTGCAAGCAGGGCCTGCTGTCGACTCTCGGTCGGCCAGTAGATGAGTGACCCGACAATGCCAATCGCATAGAAATACAGCATGTTGGTGATCTCACCGATGACGAGATACGCGACCAGACCGTAGATATAGATAGCGGTAACAAACGATATGCGGATAAGCAACAGCGAAAAAAGAAACTGCTCCGGCGCCATCTGCGTTACCGTAACTTTCTTGCGCATGGAAATCTGCACCCGCTCGACCAGGGGAATGATCGCCAGTTCCAGTACGGCGATAAACAGCAGCACGTACAGAAACAAGTTGTTGCCGGCCGTGGCGGTCGGCTCGATGGTCGTCAGCGATGCTACCGCCAGCATGACGAGGGGAACGACGACAAGCAGTGCATACACGACGATCTTCCTGACTCGGGGGCTGCCCACGTTCGGCGACCGGGGGAAACTCAATTGATCCGCTCCTTCTTTTCGCGCACCTCGCGGAAAAACAGCTTCATCAGGTCGGCCACCTCGTCGCCCCGGATACCCTTGATCACCTCGATCTGGTGGTTGAAGCGCGCTTCCCGGGGGATCTCGATAATCGAGCCGCACGCCCCGAATTTCGGGTCGCGGGCGCCAAACGCAATCGTCCCGATCCGCGAGAGCATGGCCGCCCCGGCGCACATCGGGCACGGCTCAAGGGTCGACACCAGCAGGCAGTTTTCCAGCCGCCAGTCCTTGAAGTGGTTGTAGGCCGCCGACAGGGCCACCATCTCGGCGTGCGCCGAGGCGTCATGCATCGAAGCGGTCAGGTTGTGCCCCCGACCGATAATCTTGTTCTCGAACACCACCACCGCCCCGACCGGCACCTCGCCCTTCTCGAATGCGACCCCGGCCTCCTGCAGGGCTATGCCCATGTAGTAGTTGAGCATGATCGGATCCATGGCCCGAATATAGAGAGGCCCGCGTCGCCCGCCAAACGTTTTGTCCGGAACCGTTCGGCGGCGACCGATGTTGTCCACGATATCACACAGAGTAAACCGCCAGACGCAGTAAGGAGTTGCTATGGACAGACCCAGCCAGATCACGATGAAAGGTAACCCGCTCACCCTGACCGGCAACCAGGTCAAGGTCGGCGATAAGGCCCCCGATTTCACCGTTCTCGATACCGACATGAAACCGGTCGGCCTGCAGAATTCCAAGGGCAAGGTGCGGCTGATCTCGGTCGCCCCGTCGCTCGACACCCCCACCTGCGACACCCAGACCGTGACCTTCAACAAGAAAGCCGCCGAGCTGGGCGATGATGTCGCGTTGTATTCGATGTCGATGGATCTGCCGTTTGCGCAGAAGCGCTACTGCGCCCAGAAATCGGTCGATCAGCTGCAGACCCTTTCGGACTACAAGGACGCCTCGTTTGGTGAGAACTACGGCCTGTTGATCGAGGAGCTTCGCCTGCTCGGCCGCGCGGTGGTCGTGGTCGACAAGGACGACAAGATCAGCTACATGCAGATTGTCCCGGAGGTCACCGAAGAGCCGGATTATGATTCGGCGCTCAATGCCGTCAAGGAAGCGCTCGGCAAGTAAGTTCTTTGTATCAGGAGCGCCCGCATGGGGCACCACGCCCGGTCATGATCTTGGCCGGGCGTCTCTTTATTGAGCCGATACGTGGGACGGGTCAGACCTTCTCGGACTCGCCCGGTGTGTCCTCCCCCGGCTCATCATGTTCATCCACGTCCGACGGCTGCGGTGGGTCCTCCAGGATTCGGCTCAGCGGTGTCAAGAGCACCGCCGCCAGGATCAGCCCCGGCAGCAAAAACGGAAGGAACATCAGCGGTGTCGGCACATTCCGGCTCGGCATGGTCGGCATCGGCTCGGCCGGCGTCCCGACCGCCTCCCAGCCATACTCACCATCGGGCCGCCAGTAATCGCCACCCGGCCACAGCGGATACGACTCGCCGTAAACCAGGTGCAGCGCCACCGAACTGAGCACATAGAGCGCGATCAGAAAAAGCAGGAAGAGGAAATTGCGTTTCATGGCACCATTCTACCCTCCCTCGCCGCCACTGTCAATCGTAACCGAATACATTAGTTGCACTCGAACGGGAGCCGACCTATCCTGACGGCAAAAAGAGGGAGATTCATGGCTGACTCGAAAAAACTGCCGGCCACGGCGCCCTCGCTGGTCGGCCGCGCAATGTACCTCCGTCCGGCCACCACGGAGGATATCGCCAACACGCATCACTGGCTGCTGCAGAGCGAGCCGCAGGCGCTGTCGGTTGAACAGGCAGTGGTCGAACCGGCCGCGGCCGCCTCGGAAGCATACAAGAAGTCACTTGGCGATGAGTCCGGCCGGACCTTCATGCTGATCGACCGTGGCGCCAATGTGCCGGTCGCGATCGTCTCATTTTGTCGGCTCAATCTGCAAAACCGTTCGGCGGAGATATCGCTGGTGGTCGATCCGGATATCCGCCGCAAGGGCCATGGCGGTACGGGGATTCGCCTGATCTGTCGCTATCTGTTTGAACAGCGGGGATTAAACAAGGTCTACGCGACGGTCGCCGAAAGCAACCATGCCGCAGTAGGACTGCTGGAGAAAGCGGGATTCAAACGCGACGGCACCCTGCGGCAGCACTTCTATTTCGATGGCGAGTACCACCACGGCGCGCACTATTCGCTCATGCGCTTTGAATTTGCTTGATCAACCGGGCTGTGACTGCTCGGGCCCCGATGGGGAGTCACCTGGTGGCTGTTCGCCCGGATTGTTCGGCTGATCGACGCTCGGCTCCGTGGACGGCTGTTCGGGAGCCGGATTGCCGGCCGGCTTTGATTCTTCAGCTTTCTCACCGTCGCGGAGGTCATTAACGATCCTGTTGAGCTTCTCCAGCTCCTGACGGGCACGCTGAGCGAAATCCGCATCATTTGAGGCATACAGCACCGACCGCGAAACATTGATCACGGCCAGCTTGCGAAAGTTGTCCGTCCCGGCCTTGGCGGCGGTTTCCAGCGCACCGCCCTGCGCACCGACACCGGGGATCAAGAGCGGCATATCACCGGCGGCGCCCCGGAGTTCCTCGAGTTGATCGGGGTGGGTCGCGCCGACCACCAGGCCGCAGCTCTGGTCCTTGTTCCAGTACGCTACCTTGTCGGCCACGATCCGATACAGCGGGACACCATCAACCTCGAGCATCTGGAAGTCCTTCGAACCGCTGTTGGAGGTCAGGCAGAGCACAAACACGCCCTTCTCCTTGTGTTCGAGAAACGGACGCATCGAATCATAGCCCATGTACGGATTGAGCGTTACCCAGTCACCGCGCAGACGCTCGTACAGGAAGGTCGCGTAATGCGATGCGGTATTGCCGATATCACCGCGTTTGCCGTCGAGAATGATCGGGATGTTCTCGGGAATCCGTTCGGTGATCAGCTTGAGCAGCGAGATGCCCTCGGCGCCAAGACTCTCGTAGAAGGCCAGGTTCGGCTTGTACGCGCAGACCTGGTCCGCGGTCGCCTCGATAATCTTGTTGGCGAAATCAAAGAGCCCCTTGACGCTGCCGGTGTGTGTCGAGGGCGCTTTTTTCGGATCGATATCGAGTCCCAGGCAGATCATCGATTTGTGATCCTGCTGGCATTTCTGGAGTTTGCGAACTGCACTCATCAGTATTTCCTCACCTTCCCGACCAGGTCGCGTACCGAGGCCATCTTCTTCCCCCGGAGGTACTTTTTGAGACCGGCCTCGATTTTCACCGGCGTGTCCGGCTCGACAAACAGGGCGGTTCCGATCTGAACGGCGGTAGCGCCGCACAGGAGAAACTCCACCATATCGTCGACAGTTGCTATCCCGCCGATACCGATGATGGGCAGGTTGCACGGGCTGTTATAGACCCGGTCGACTGCGGCCAGGGCGATTGGCTTGATCGCCGGTCCGGTCAGGCCACCCTTGTTGTTGGTGATCCGCGGTCGCCAAGTGTGCGGATCGACCACCATGCCGACCACCGAGTTGATTACCGCCAGGGCATCGGCTCCGCCCTGCTCGGCCGCCTGGGCGATCGCCGAGATATCGGTGACGTTGGGCGCCAGCTTGGCGATAATCGGTCGCTTGAACACCTGCCGCACGCGCCGGATCGTATCTTCGGTCAACGTCGGTTGGGTACCGAACTCGATCCCACCGACATCGACATTCGGACAGCTGATATTCAGCTCGACCATATCAACGCGCGGCTGGTCGTTGAGCCGGGCACAGATCTCAACATACTCGCTGATTTTGGAACCGGCGACGTTGACGATGATATTGGTTTTCTGTTTCTCGAGAAACGGAATTTTCTCTTCGATAAACCGCTCAATACCGACATTGGCCAGCCCGATTGCATTGAGCATGCCGCCGCCCGTCTCGGCGGTGCGCGGCGGTGGATGGCCCTGGCGGACTTCGCGTGTGATTGACTTGGTCACCAGACCGCCGAGCTTTGACAGCGAGAAGACTCCGGCCAGTTCCTCGCCGTAGCCGCAACAGCCCGAGGCGGTCAGGATCGGGTTCTTGAACGACACGCCGGCAATCGTGACACTGAGATCAGGGGTCACAGGGCCACCTCGCCGATCTGAAACACCGGGCCATCGTAACATACCCGGGCATAACCGCCTTTGGTCAGCGGCACCACACACCCGAGGCAGACCCCGATCCCACACGGCATCGGCGCCTCGAGCGCCAGTTCACCGGGCACCCCCATATCAAGACCGAGCTGATTGGTCGAGCGAAGCATCCCCTCCGGTCCGCAAGCATAGAGCCGGACTTTTTCGTCGGGCCGCGCTTCGATCAACTCGGCTACGTGATGAGTGACCAGACCTTTCTTGCCGACCGAGCCGTCCTCGGTCACCGGATGAAAGTTCACACCCAGCTTGCGGATGCGCTGACGTTCGATAATGTCCGGGGCCGAACGGCCACCGTAGAAGAACTCGATCTGCTTCGGATCGAATCCGGCCGCCACCAGCGAGGTGGCCAGGTACAGCAGCGGAGGAAAGCCAATGCCGCCGGCCACACAGATGACCCGCTCGCGTTTTTTCGGCTTGGAAAAGCCGACCCCGAGCGGCCCGAGCACATCGATCGGATCGCCCGACCGAAAGCGCGCCAGGCGCGTCGTGCCGCGGCCAAACACCTTGAAAATGATCTCCAGTTCCCTTGATTCCGGGTTCACCGAGGCCACCGACATGGCACGACGGAAGAAGATATCGCTGGTCGGCAGCTTGACGTGGATGAAATGCCCGGGGCGGCAGCGGGAGATACCTTTGAGGGGACCAAATGTCAGGGAGTAGTAGTCGTTGTGAAGATCACGGCGTCGAATCACCACCGTCTCTTCACTGTTGATTTTGCTCATCGCAGATGTTCCGGCTTGTCCACACGATACTTGAATAAAAACCAGTGTCCCTGTCCGCTTGGATCGGGTGGCTGCCCGACCAGATCGACAAGACGCGACGTCTCGATCGGATCGAAGGTCATCGAGGCAACCGTTCGCGATGCGCGCGTGTTCAACTCGTCCCAGCGAGACGGAACCTTCAGGTCATATTCGATAACTCGGCCGGAAAAATCAAGCAGGATTTGGTAGTAGAGGAAGATGTAATCTTCTTCCATGTTGAACGCTTCGGATGGAAACTCGAACGGCTCCTCGATCAGCACCGGTTCTTCTTCGAGCAGGATGACCGTGTCGCCGTTCGGACGAAGGTACATTTGAGTCTGCGCATCGACGTAGGAACCACCTTCCCCGAATTCCGAGGCGTAGACCTGGTCGGTGGTATCCAATGCCTGTTCATCTTCGAACTTGTCGGCTCCACCCTGGGCCGCTTCCTGCTCTTTGGCGGTCTGTACCGCCCCCATTACGGGCGCCGCCCCGAGGCGCATGCGCGCCAGGTTGGCCCATTCGGTGTTGGGGAAGGAGTCGACCAGTTCGCGATATCCGAACACCAGCGAAGAATCTCCCGGGAGCGCATACTCCTCCTGCACGAACAGCGCACTGAACTGAGCCTGCAGCCAGTATTTCGAGTCGGGGAAATTGTCCGCCACATACTGATAATAGTACATCGCCGAATCGGGATTTTCATCCTCCAGCAGGAATTCCTCGGCCTTGTGGATATACAACTCGGCATAACCGGTGTCGGCCGCCGTGCCGCGAAGCCCGAGTTGATCAAGGGCCCGGGGAACCTCGTCGGCATGCGGGTATTCCTGAAGCAGCGTACGCAGTAATGAATCGGCGGCGGTAGTGTCGGTTCGGTGATCGCGGTACATCTGTGACAGTGCGATAATCGCCTGGGGGGCGATGTCGGACTCGGGATACTCGTCGATCAGGTAGGACATCTCCACCAGCGCCGACTCCGGCTTGTTCAACTGGAACCAGTACAACTCGGAGAGCAGGTACTGGGTGCGCGCAGCCTCGTTGACCGCCTCCTCGGTGGCGGTGGAATCGAGATCCACCCCCTGCTTGTAGGTTTCGAGCTTGCCGATATCCGATGATTTCTGCAAAGCGAGGTTGCCGGCTTCGGACGAGCGACCGGCCTCCACTGCCTGGTCATAGTACTTCTTCGCCTCGTTGAGATTGTCGTAGTCGTACTGCTGGATCAGTCCGAGCCGGTAGTAAGCCTGCGCCACGATATTGCCCTTGGTTACCCGGTCGGTGATATCTTCATAAGTCGCTTCGGCCAGCAGCAAGTCCTCGTCCATCTCATAGCCGTACGCTACCTCGAGCAGCAGCACACCGAGCGAGTCGTAGAACAGGTCATTTTCGATCAATCGGTCGAGATACGCCAGCCCGTCATCGATCCGCTGCATGCGATAGGACGCCTGGGCCGCTTGAAACAGGGCGTGATATTCGACGTCGGGCTTCGGCTCCATGCCGAGCACCTGCAGGTACGCTCCGAGCGCATCGCCGAATCGGTAGGCATTGAAGTTCGCGTCGGCGATCGCTACCTGCGCCTCCAGTTCCATCTCGTCGGAACCAAGCGAGTCACGGACCGCCGTGTAGTAGCGTTGAGCCCGGTCCCAGTTCTCTTGGGCAAAATGGAAATTTCCCAGCGCCAGGGCCGCCTCGGCTTTCAGTTCTCGAGAATACTCCTCGTCGGTGAAGATCTCTTCAAAGATCGTCATCGCTTCGGGCTCCTCGCCGAGCTGCAGTTTCGACTGGGCCAGGTAGAGGGTGGACTCCCGTACGTATTCCGACTCAGCGAAATTGGCCAGGAGTTCACGGAAACGACGTTCCGCCTTGCCGTACTGGTCGGTATGGAAGTATGAGACGCCGGCAACATACAGGGCATCGTCATACCAGCTCGAATTGGGGTGGTTTTCGATGACTTTCAGCGACTTCTCGATCGCCACCCGATACTGGCCCTCGCCGCCACGGCCGGGCGTACGCGACTCCTTGCGCTGTTGTTCCGCCTCACTGAAGGCCTTCCGGGCGTTGTAGAACGTGTTGTAGTATACACAGCCGGAGCCAAACAGCAGGGCAGCGGCCAGCAGCAGGAGCGCCAGTCGACGGCTGCCGAAACGACTCACAGTCATGTTGCCGAGATTTCCCATCACTTGTTATACGCCGCCCGCGACCGTCCGTTTAACCCTGTCCGGATTGGTTTTTCCGGGCTTTGACGGCGTCCAGCAGCTTGGGCAGGAACTCGCCCGAAGGCGCCCCGATGCGGATGTCGGCCAGGTTGCTCAGCGGCGTCTCCTCCGGGTTGATTTCCACCAGGGTGGCGCCGCAGCGCCTGGCGGTCATCGGAAGCGACGCGGCCGGGTGAACGATTGCCGAGGTGCCGATCGAAAAGAACAGGTCGGCTTCCTCGGAGCGACGGAAGGCCGCTTCGATCACTTCGCCGGGCAGCATCTCGCCGAACCAGACGACGTCGGGTCGGATCGAGCCGCCACAGCCCTTGCATTTCGGGATTCGGGCCGGATCGATATCGACCTCGTCGAACGGCGCCTCGCATTTAACACACTTGTTGCGGTTGATATTGCCGTGCAGCTCGAGGATATCGGTCGATCCGGCCACCCGGTGGAGGCCGTCGACGTTTTGTGTCACGAGTGTAAATGAGTCAAAGTAGTCAGCCAGTTCGGCCAGGGCGAAATGGCCCGGATTGGGCTGCACCTCGGAGATCAATTTCCGCCGCCAGGAATACCATTCCCAGACGATCTCCGGGTTGCGCAAAAACGCCTCCATGGTAGCCAATTCTTCGGCGCGGAACTTGCCCCAGAGACCCTCCTTGCCACGAAAGGTTGGCACCCCCGATTCGGCCGAGATGCCCGCCCCGGTCAACACAACAGCCTGACTGCAATTCTGTACCAGGTCACAAAGTTGATCTAACATGGAGAAAACATACGCGCCATGCCCCGAAAAGACAACGGCTTTTCGGGCCGCACGGACTAGAACAGTTCGAATTTGAGATTGATGTACTTCTCCGGGTTGGACCGGATATCCAGGATCAGGTCGTCAAGATCGTCGGCTGTCTTGCGCAAATCGTCGTACAGACGACGGTCTTCCAGCATCGCCTGCAGCGTACCGTCACCTTCGTTGATCGCCCGGGCGATTCGTCGGGTCGCTTGCGACAGCGAGTCGAGATTGTTGACAAACGACTCGAATCCGACTGAGGCTCGGTCGAAGCGATCCATAGTCGAATCCACTCGCCCGGCATTACTCTCCAGAATATCCCGGATATCTTCGCTGGCCTGCAGCATGTTGGCAGCCGTGGTGTCAAGCCGCGAGCGGTTTTCGCGGAGGAAACCGGCCATTGTCGCGGTGATCTGCTCCAGATTGGCCAGGGTGTTGTTGAGCCGTTCGAAGGTCGACTCCGGGCCGACAGCAGTTCGCACCTCCACCAGCGTCTTTTTCAACTCGGCGACGACTTCGCCGATCATCCCCATCACCTCGGGAATGCCGATATCGTAGTCACCCTGGATGACCTGGTCGGTGTTCAGCGACTGGTCAGCCGAGCCGGGATCGATGGCGATATAGCGCTCGCCCATGACGCCCATGTTTCGGATCCGAAAGGTCGCATCGGACCGCAATTCAACATCGCGATAAATCAACAGATTGACCACCACGCCGTCATCGGCCAGCGTCATATCATTGACTTTTCCCTTGTGGACGCCCGATACAGCCACCTTGTCGCCGACAGCCAGGGTTCCGACATCCTCGAATTTCACCTGTACCAGATAGGCATTGCTCTCCAGCTTGTAGCCCTGCAGCCAGTACAACGATCCGGCCAGAACGGCGATACCGATCAGGATCAGTAAGCCGACTTTGAATTCTTTGCTGGTCTTCTGTGCCATATTCTCTCTTATCGGTAACTCTCTGGTAGACCTGTACTAAGACGTTTATGCAGTGAGAGAATGGTAAATGGATACATAGTTATCGTAGCGTATCTTACTGATCTCCCCGGCCGTCACCGCCTCCTGCACGGCGCAATCCGGTTCGTGAACATGACTACACGGTGTAAAACGACACTGGTCCTGAAATCGTTCAAACTCCGGGTAGTAGTAGGCCAGTTCCTCCTTTTCCACCTCCCAGAGGCCCATCAGCTTCAAGCCCGGTGAATCGACCACAAAGCCGCCCGATGGCAGCTCGTAGAATTCGACGCTGGTGGTCGTATGTTTGCCCTTATTGGAGTAGGTCGACACCTCGCGTGTTCGAATCGACAGGCCAGGGATCAACCGATTGAGCAGGGTCGATTTGCCGACCCCGGAATGCCCGACAAAGAGCGTCCGATGGCCGACCAGTTCCTTTCGCAACGCGTCGACACCCTCGCCGGTGGTCGCCGAGACTTCCAAAATGATGAAACCTGCCTGCCGGTAGGCGTTCACGATAGCCTCGAAACCTTCTTCGGGGGCCAGGTCGAGCTTGTTGATGATGATGAGCGGCTCCATCGAGCCGTTGTAGGCGGCGATGATACAGCGGTCGATCAGTCCCGGTTTGAGCGGCGGCGAGACCACCGAGGCGACGACAGCCAGACGGTCGAGATTGGCGGCAATGACCTGCTTGTTGTGCTCGAGGCCGACCATGGGCCGGAAAAAGGCCGAGCGGCGCTCTGTGACCTCCTCGATCACCCCCCGATCACCCCGGCCGCGCACGAACAAGACATCATCGCCCGCTGCGACGGGCGTGGTGTTTTTGGCTTCCGATTTGACCTTTTGCCGGACTTCACACAGCACGTGTCGACCATCCTCGGCCCGCACTTCGAACAACCGCCCGCGCAGGGCGGTTACCATGCCAGCTTCCTTACTTGCCATCACTTGCAAAGGTACGTCCGCACGCCGTCTGCGGCAAGCGAACAATAGCGGCGGCGAGTCCGAACAATCCAACCGACAATCGGTACAAGAGGGTGACAGGAGAGCATGAGGCGGCTCGTCGGTACTTCAACCGGATCCGGGCACCTCCGCGATGAACGAGATGTTGTACAAATAGCCCGCCGGGCGGGTAGCGATTCATCTCGAGCAGCCGATAATTGCTATTGGGGGAGGAATATACTATCCTGTACAAACGGACCTATAGGGAGATAGTAGATAGACCAATATGTGGGAACTGATTACCAAGATCTTCGGCACCAAGCACGAGCGCGAAGTCAAGCGCCTGCTGCCGATCGTTGACGAGATTAACGAGCATTTCGAGCCCCTGGCAGGACTGAGCGAAGAGGAACTTCGCGGCAAAACCGACGAATTCCGGCAGCGCCTGGCCGAGGGCGAGACGCTCGATGATATCCTGCCCGAGGCCTTCGCGGTGGTCAAGGAAGCCTGCCGTCGCCATGTCGGCACCAGCTGGAACGTGGTCGGCCAGGACACCGAATGGAATATGGTGCATTTCGATGTCCAGTTGATGGGCGGCGTGGTGCTTCATGAGGGCAAAATTGCCGAGATGGCGACCGGTGAGGGTAAAACGCTGGTGGCGACCCTGCCGACGTACCTCAATGCCCTTTCCGGCGATGGCGTGCATATTGTTACCGTCAACGACTACCTGGCTCGCCGCGACCGCGAGTGGATGGGCAAAATCTACGAGTATCTCGGGCTGACGGTCGGCGTGATTCAGAACCAGATGAACAACGAAGAGCGCCGCGTCGCCTACGAATGCGATGTCACCTTCGGCACCGCCAATGAGTTTGGATTTGACTATCTCCGTGACAATATGGCCCAGCGGGTCGAAGACCGGGTGCATCGCAAATTCACCTACTCGATCATCGATGAGGTCGACTCGATCCTGATCGACGAAGCCCGGACACCGCTGATCATCTCCGGCCAGGTCGAAGCCAGCGGCCACGAGCGCTATCGCGAGATGAAGCCGACCGTCGAGAAGCTCGTCCGCAAGCAGACAGCGCTGTTGACTGACATGATCGCCCGGGCGGAGAAGCTCATAGAGGGGGAACAGGCTGACGATCAATTCGAGGCCGGTTCGTTGCTGCTGGCGGTTCGCCGCGGCGGCCCCAAGAACAAGCGCCTGCTCAAGATTCTCAAGGAGCCGGGGGTGCAGCAGTTGCTCACCGATGTCGAGTCGGCCTACATGCGCGACAAGCGGCTGCACGAGATCGACGATCGGCTTTACTACTTCATCGATGAGCGCGAACACTCCATTGCCCTGACCGATCTGGGCACTTCGCAATTGCCGCCTGAGGAACAGCGGCTGTTCGAAATCCCCGATCTGTCGACCCAGTTGTCGGAACTCGATGGTGATGAATCGCTCACCCCTGAAGAGCGGCAG
>WJMS01000129.1 GCA_014727815.1 candidate division GN15 bacterium | reverse complement strand
TGACTCCTTTTCGGTTGCTGTCTCGGTCGATGCTTTTGTTGATTGGTCGGTCTCGGCAATCGCCGGGCGGTGCATACCCGCCATCCCCAAAATATACCAGGTCCCGGCCAACAGGATGATTGCGGCCAGGCCGGCTGTCAGTAATTGTTTCATGACCTGAGACTCCTTTTGCGTTCCATCTCTTCTCTCCGTATAACTGCCTATTGGACGGTTGAAGCTCCCGATTGTAGCCAAAAAAGATGATATTTTACGGATTCGTGATATCCCGGTTAGCCCCCGGCAGTCGACCATGTCGGCTAAGTTCTTAGACAACAGGACCAAACGGAGATGGTGTCGACACGGACACGTCCGCAACGAAGACGAGGAGACGAGATGAAAGAGATCAGTTGGAGCGATTTCGAGCAGGTGGAGCTTCGGGTCGGGACAGTTATCGAAGTCGAGGAATTCCCCGAGGCCCGAAAACCCGCCTACAAACTGACTATTGATCTTGGTGAGTTGGGCGCCAGGCGTTCGAGTGCACAACTGACGACAGTGTACAGTCCCGATGAGCTCAAGGGCCGCCAGGTGCTGTGTGTTGTCAATTTCCCGCCAAAACGGATCGGCCCGTTTGTTTCCGAGGTGCTCACCACCGGCTTTATTATGGATAACGGCGATGTTATCCTGGCAGTCCCCGAACGCCCGGTCCCCAACGGCGCCAGGCTGGCCTGATCCTTTTGACTAAATCCGTGTTCGGGCCAGCGCCTCCAGCCAGCGCGTCAGCACCGGCCGGGCGTTGCCGTCTTCATCGTAGAAGCCGGTATCGCGCCAGAGCTTGTTGATATCATCCGGCGATCCCATCGCCAGCCAGAGCGCATCGTAATCGCGAATCACGAAGTTGATTATGAACTCACAACCGTACTGGTCACAGGCGGTGAACAGATCGGCAAAGAACTGATCCTGCTTGGTCGGGCTGCCGTTGAACTGCAAACTGCCACCGAGGACACTGAATGACTCGGCCGGATAGCTGGTCTCGCAGATGGCAATCGGCTTGCCACTCAGTGAGAACACGCTGTCCAGCACCCGAGGCGGCAGCGAATCGGCCATGAAGGCGCTGATCACCGTGTGCATCGACAGGCCGTAATAGTCCGTATAGCCTATCACATCCGCAAACGCCTGGCTCTGGACAGCATGATCGGCGTCGGTGAAGCCGTCAATCAAATCCATTCCCGTAAACGACACCATAATCGGCAGCGAAGGATACTCGCCCTTGAGCTGCTGATAGACGTGCCGGTGCAGTTCGACATAGTCAGCCCACATCAGGTTGCCGGTATCGCTCTTGGCCAGCAGGTTAACCTCGATCCCAATCGCCACGAACTCCGGTGAGAAGAAATCAATCGCCCGGCGACAGTAACTGGTATAGGCAACTTTCACGCTGTCATGATCAAACCCGTAGCTGTCCCACGGCGACGGCAGGGCCATGTCGGGCGACTCTCCCTTGTACGGCGCGAGATCATCGCGATTAATACTGATCGGGGTCAGGGCCAGGTAGATGGCATGCCCGGCCGGGGCAGCGTCAACTCGGTGTTGCCAGTCGTTCATGATGTTGGAGTGAAAGGCCTCGCCACGGAGCGCCTCCGGCCACGGGATACCATCGTCAAAATGATGCGCGACGATATCGGTCTCAGCGGCGATCCTGGAATAGCTGTACTGGACCGCCTGCGAAGTAACATCGTATGGAAAAGGCGTATAGCCAAGATAGTACGAGCGGGCATTGGTGGTGTCGATATCACCGCCGCCGGTCGGGTTGTCATCGTCGCTGCAGGCAAGTCCGGTCAACAGGGCTGCCGACAGAAGGGCGCAGGCAAGTCGCTGTAAAATCATGGTCTTCCCCGATTGCGTGAGTTCTGCTTTACCCCTTTTGTCGGCAGCCGCGACCGTCAATCGTACAGGTCGATTGACCGCTATGGACCGTCCGCAACGGCCGAATCGATCGGCCAGAATTCACTGATCGTTTCGCGAAGAATCCGGTTGAATGTCTCCGGCGCCTCCAGATGCGGGAAGTGGCCCTGCCCGGGCATGAAGGTCACCTCGTAGGAAGCCGCCGCCTGCTGATTCGCCTCAATATTGGTCGGATACATGTCGGCGTTGATACTCCTGATCGGTTTGCGCATCTCGGCCAGCGCCGCGGCCGGATCATACGCGGCCAGCGCTTTGAACGAGGCTATGGCAACGTCTTTGGGCGCCGATGCCATATCCTCGCTGACCCGGTGCACCAGAGCGGTGTCGGCATTGCCGCGAAACATCTGCTGCACAAACAGCCTGGTTGCAGCCGGGAAGTCCTGTGTAAACGGCGCCACGAACTGCCTTGCCTGATCATCGTCCCAGGTCTGCGTCAGATCCTGGTACGTATCGATCCCGATCAGGGCCTCAACTCGCCCGGGCGCCTGCCGGGCCGCCTCGACAACCACCGCGCCACCCATCGAATGACCAACAAGGATGACCGGCTCGATATCCAGCTCGTTCATCACGGCGACAACATCGGCCCCGAACGCCTCGATAGTCCAATCGGTACGGTTCGTCCCCGACTGGCCATGACCGGCCAGATCAACCGCGACCACCCGATAGAGATCGTCGAACGCCTCGAGCTGATCCTGGAAATAAGTCCGGTCACAGCTCCAGCCGTGCACGAAGACCAGCGCCGAATCTCCCGGACCGGCCGCCGTGTAGTGTATCATGACACCATCGGCCGAAACTACGCTGTCGGTCCGCGGTTCAGCCGAGTCGACTACCGCCTGCTGATCGGATTGCCCGCAGGCAACCATCACGGCGACCCACAGCAGCGCCGCCGCTGCCAGACACAAAACAAGTCGCTGTCCTCGTGAATGTCCCTGACCTGACCGTTCCATTTTACCTCCCATCCACAAACCGGATTATCGCCGGCGAATCGCTGTTGATATCCTGAGTATCTCCAGTACTCCTGGAAGCCGTACGCGTCGACAAAATAGTGGGATATTGTCTGGGCGGCAACCGAGAACCGGCGGCATCCATCCAGCCGGAATGTCCGAAAAACATTGCCGAATTCGGGCGATTTTGTATATTATTCCCGATTGGTCTGTCCGCAGCGGCGCCGGCATCTTCGGCTCCGCCAGATACGCCAGAGGGGCATGAGGGGATGATCAATCGGGGGACGCTTCCAGTATACCAACCGGAATCGGACCGTATTTTGCGAAGATCGCCAATACATTGTTGCACGAGATAGCCAACGACAACAAGAGCTGCTTCTTGACGTGAGTATTTCTAATTCTCTCTGGACGGCATTTGCCGACCGTCTCGCCGAACATGGCGAGCGGACGGCTCTTATCACCACCGAACGCCGAGTGTCATTCGGCCAGGTGGCTCATGAGGCCGAGCAGCTGGCCGGCAGGCTGGCCGAACTGGGTGTACAGGCGGGCGATGTGCTCGGTCTGGCCCTGCCAAATCGACCATCGCTGATACCCGCCTGCCTGGCCCTGTGCAAGCTCGACACGACAGTCGCGCTGGTTTCCACCAAATACCGCCAGCAGGAATTACAGGCGATTGTCCGCCACACCGGCCTGCGCGGTTTTCTCTGTACCGCAGAGGATGCCCGCCGGCTGGCCGAGCTGCTGGAGTTATCCTCGCCGATTACTCACCCGCTCGACAACAACGACGATATCGTCGCGCTCATGCTCGAGGCAACATCGGTCGCACTGCCCGAACCAG
>WJMS01000128.1 GCA_014727815.1 candidate division GN15 bacterium | reverse complement strand
GAAATACGGGTCCATGAGTGGTCCTCCCTCGCGAGGTTGACAGTTGGTGATCGTTCAGTACATCAGGAACGCCGCCAGACCGGCCGCACCACTGCTCACCGCAATAGCCAGCAGCGTGCGCGGCCACGGGTTGGGTCGCGTTTTCACCAGCTCGAAACACGAGCCGGCCCCGATAATACACCCGCCGAGCAGCCACCCGAGCACCGGCTGGCCGTCGCGGGAGATACTATCGGCAACAAAGACGCCGACGAAGATAAACGCCGCACGGATGAGCATTGATATCGAAAGCGACATCATAACCTCTCATTACCAGACAAAAATGGCCGACACCAACCCGCCGGCGACGATCATTATGACACCGATCAGTTGCAGATGGAAGCCTCGCGTTGAGTAGTGATCGTCATTCTGCCAGACCAACCTCCAGTGTCGCGGATTAAGCGCCTGAAGGTTGGTGAAGGATGGCGCCTGCTCGGTGCGATAGCGCAGAGCGACCAGTGCGCAAATGATACCGCCGACAAGCAGCACCAGCGACAGGATTGTGAAATACGGGTCCATGAGTGATATCCTCCGGCGAGTGTGGATTGAATTCGAACACTGCTATCGAATGATCTCCGCTTCCTCGAGCAGGGTGCAAATCATGTTCAATACATACACCCATTCACAGAATTGGCCATCGCCAAAAACGCCCCGCTCGCAAGCTCTTTGGGCGATCCAGACTACCCTGCAAATGAACTTCGGAATGGACATACTGACGGGCTGGGGCAACTCCGGGTCTTCAAGCAGCCAGTCTCTGAATTCCCTGCTGGATTGTAATTCCACTGCAGCCTCAATCTCGAGAGGCCCGGCACTACTGGTCAGTAGATTGCCCCAGTCATGTAATTGCTCAGCTCGCTCAAGCAAGGCCTGCTCGTAAAGGTTCAGACTGAGTGGATCGACGCCGAGATTATGAACACTGTCATAGATGGTCGCGGCCAACTCCAATTCGGCCTCATCGGCAAACGCTACCTGGTCTTGTTCGCTGGCGCTTGTGCGGGAAAATACAAATTGCCCGACACCCTCTTTGGGACCGGATATGGTAAACTGCTGTTCTCCACTGACAATTGCCAGTTCAAGGCGGTCTATCTGAAGTTCACGGTAGGCAACTCCGGTCAGGACGTTGTCATGAGTATCGCAGATCATAGCGCTGTGCCCGTCGAGGCCAAGTTGTAGTGTCCGGTTAGCGCCTTGCCCTTCAGGATTGACCTGTTCGTACTCGACCACAAGAACACTGTCGGCGATGTAGGCATCAGTGATCGTAGCCGTATATTCATTGGGTAGCTCCAAGACCAGCGGCGTTGGAGAAGAACCGTTCTGGTCTCCCAAGCCATCGGTCGTTTCCCGGGACTCCTCGGTCACTTGCGACAGCATCATGCTGTGACTTCCATTGTCACCAGAATTGCAGCCAAGAAAACCGACAATAAGAAGGAACGCTGCAAAAGACATCAATATCCCCCGATAGTGAATGGCGCGATTACGCCGTACGCGTGTGTAAAACATAATCTACCTCCGCATAGGTTGTTCAGACAATAGTTTTTTGTGAACGGTCGAATCTCACCTATGCTTCGACGAGCGCTTCTTATAATTCGGTTATTCCTCCATATTGGCGGTTGTTGTTTCAGTGATTCGGCACGTTAACGAAGCCACCTCGTGTGTATACAACCAGCGTGCCGAACACGTACGGGAATGCGAGTGAATGGATAAGTGACTGTCGTCATATAAGGTTGTGGCCAACGGCGCGCGCGTTCTCGATGTCATAAATGATCAATGAGCACATAGATTCGCGCAGCACATTCGCGCAGGGACCGGAATAAACGGAACAAGTACCTATGATACAATGGAATAGCCACACAAGTGATTCGCGCAGGTCTTTCGCGCAGACTCTTCGTGCAGTCTGCGCGAAACCGGCGGTCGAGAATGTAATCGATTGAAGGCGTCCCTGCGAGTTCGTACCCGTCAGGAATCAACGCGGTGGCGGTGATTGATCGATTGACAGTGCGGCCAGCATCATCTGAGTGAGACTTAGTCCTGCCGCACCGAAGTAATGTGTGACGATGCGCATGATGATCTCGGCGATGACAAATCGATACACGTCCAGCATCGCGGCCGGAACCTGCAACGGTGTATCGGAATACGTCAGAGTTGTGGTTGCTTCGGGACCAACCGGGGCCGAGTGACCCGGCTCGGCCACATGTGACTGTTCGCAACCGAGCACGACTATAAGCGAAGTCATAACCACGGCCACGATGAGCGTACGACAAGTGAGTGAACGGTACATGAATCCCTCCTCCATCCTATCGAGTGTTGTTACCCGTAATTATCTTCAGCGACATGGCCCTGCCTGTTTTTACCACGTCAACAGACCGATTGCCTCCCGGGGGAGGGGCGCCCCGCCGGATGCGTACACAGGCTGAATGGTGAAGACAACCCGATCCGACAGGGCGCCAGGCATGGTCCAACGCTTACCCTCATGAACCCTCACACTGCCCGATTACGTCGGTATGCAAACGGCATGCCCGGTTTCGCGCGAGCCGCAGGCAATCCGTGATAGCGTTGAGCGGCATGGATATAAAGGCTGGGAACGAGCGCGCGTGTAGGTCGAGACGGCCCGGCACCGACACCGGTTCGCGCGGCATTTTCGCGCAGCTGTTGTGTGGCAGAACCAACCTGATGTGTGACAATACGATAGCTGGCCGAGTGCTTCGCGCAACGTTTTCGCGCAGGTCGCGCGGCGATGGAACTGTGAGGCGGTTATGTGATCAGGGAGCGGAGCGTGCGAAGGTTGGCGATGTCCTCGGCGAGATCATCGCCTTTCGGTGTCTCGATCACCATCGGGACTTTGCGGAGTTTGCGGTCGTTGACGATGTTCTTGAACGCGCCGATCCCGATCATCCCCTCGCCGATATGTTCGTGGCGGTCACGCCGGGAGCCGAACTCCTTTTTGCTGTCATTGAGGTGAATCACCTTCAGTCGATCCAGCCCGATCACAGTATCGAATGACTTCATCGTCTTTCTGTAGTCGTTCGGTTCGGTGATTGGGTAGCCTGCCGCGAAGATATGACAGGTGTCGAGACACACACCGACATGATCTTTGTCATCGACTCTATCGATAATGTCGGCGAGCTGCTCGAAGGTATGGCCGATCGTACTGCCCTGTCCGGCGGTCGTTTCCAGGCAGAGGGTCACCCCGTTGTCTTTGACGCCGCCGAGAATGCGATTGATGTTTTCCGCGATAGTCGCGATCCCCTCGTCCTCACCGGCGCCCACGTGCGCACCCGGGTGAAAGACGAGATTGGGGACTTTCAGGAGATTGCACCGCTCGACTTCTTCTTTTAAGGCGAGGTACGACTTCTTGTTCAGGGCCTTGTCCGGCGAAGCGAGATTGATCAGGTAACTCGAGTGCGAACAGGCAACGGTGATCCCGGTCCGCTCAATCATCTCGAAGTACCTGTCGATTTCTTCGGTGGTCAGCACTTTGGCTTTCCACTGCGCATTTGACTTGTTGAACATCTGGATCGTGTCGCAGGTCGCCTGCTCGCCACGGACAATGGCGTTGAAGACGCCACCGGCAATCGATTCATGGGCACCGAGGGCGGGACCGGAGTTGTTCCGTGCGGCCTTCTTGCCAACCGATTTCTTCCGAGCTGTCTGCTTCCGGGTTGCCATGGATTGCTACTCCGTCTCTCGTTCGATCAGGCATTCCGCTTCGATTTCGACAAACCAGTCATCACGTACCAGCCCGGTGACCCCCACCATGGTCGAGGCCGGTTTGATGGTGCGGAAGAACTCACCGTGCGCCTGGCCAATCGTTTCGGCGTGGGCCATGTCGGTCACATACATACGGGTTCGGACAACGTACTCTAGAGCCCCGCCGAGATCTTCGATAGCCTGCCGGATGATTTCGAAGCAGCGAAGTGCCTGGCCGTGGGGATCGCCCGGTGACGCCGTTGAACCGTCGTCCGTCACCGGTCCGGTACCGGAGACGACGATTCGATTGCCGACCCGGACCGCCCGGCAATACCCCATCGGTTCTTCCCAGGGTGAGCCCGAAGATACCTGTTTTCGTGGCATGTCGTCTCCTTTCAGAATTGCTGACGCCGGCTGTCAGTGGCGCCTGTTATGGTGTAACGTGAATACCGGAGTAAAGGTGTCGCAGACAGCGCTGTCAATTCGAAAAGCGCTAGGGGCGATGACAGGCGTGGTATTGCCGTGAGTTATTGAAGGAGCGAGCGATGGAGCAATCGATAGTGATTCGTGATACCGGGGTGGCGGTTACCGATATTCTTCGGGGACTCGCCAAAGGCTATACGCCCGAGCAAATCCTCAGTCATCTACCGAAACTGACGGCGGCGGACATTATGGCGGCGGCGAAGATTGCGCATGACTTGATTCTGGATCATGTCACCAGTGAGCGCGAGATCCGGATTGAGACGGCAATCGAATTGCGCGCCAACAATGGTCGGCTGATCGATGTGACGAAGGTACGGCAGGAGTATCCTCGCGCGTATGAGAAATGGGAGACTCACGAGGACAACCGGTTGATCTCGCTGCACCGGGATGGGGTATCGTTGAGTGATATCGCGGTACAACTGCAGCGACAGCCGGGCGCGGTAAACGCCCGGCTGCGTATGCTTGGTGAGATCGGAGGTGACCGCGATGGTCGCGGTCAATCGCGGTCTACTTCAGGTTCATCGACAGGATCTTGATCTCGGTCATATCCTCGATCGCATAGCGCAGGCCTTCGCGACCGATCCCCGAGTCCTTTATACCGCCGTAGGGCTGGTGATCGGCCCGATAGGTCGGGACATCATTGACCACCAGGCCGCCGACCTCGACCTCGTTAAAGGCATAGAAGACATCGTCAAGCCGGTTCGTGAACACGCCGGCCTGCAAACCGTACGGAGTGTTGTTCAGTTCCTCGACCGCCTTCTTGAACGACTTGTACGGGGTGACCGTGATCAGCGGTGCGAACGCCTCCATCGCACAGGCTTTCATCGAGTTCTTGACATTGGTCAGAATTGTCGGCTCGACCAATCGTCCCTTAATAGTACCACCGGTAACGAATTCGGCGCCGTTCTCGCGAGCATCATCGAAAATCCCTTTGGTCTTCTCGACCGCCTTGTCATCAACCATCGTCCCGATATCCGTCTTGTCATCGCTCGGATCACCAAGCTTCAGCTTCTTTACCTTCGCTGTTGTCTTCTTCATGAAGGCATCGTAGATGTCCTCGTGGACAAAGACGCGCTGGACGGAGATACATGACTGCCCGGCCTGACCGAAACCGCCTTTGACGATCCGTTCGACCGCAAAGTCGAGATCGGCATCATCGGCGACCACTACACCTGCATTGCCGCCCAGTTCGAGCACCACCCGGGCTTTCTTCGCCCGCTCCTTAATCCACCAGCCGACCGTATCCGAGCCGGTAAACGAAACGAGCTTGATCCGTTCGTCCTCGATCAACGGCGCCGAATCTTCGTTGGCCGCCGGCAGAACCGAAATGGCGCCTTTAGGATAGTCAGTCTTGTCAATCAGCTCAGCCAGCATTAGCGCGATCGCAGGCGTTTTCGGCGCCGGCTTGATAACGATACAATTGCCGCTGGCCATGGCCGGGGCAACTTTGTGGGCGACCAGGTTGAGCGGGAAATTAAACGGGGTGATGCCGGAGATGACGCCGATCGGGAATCGACGCACCAGACCCATCCGGTTTTCCGAGCCGCGCGTCCAGTCGAGATCGACAATCTCTCCGCCGATCCGTCGGGCTTCCTCGGCGGCCGCCTTGAAGGTTTCCACCGCCCGATTGACCTCGACACGCGAATCGTTGAGCGCCTTGCCAACCTCCTGCGACATCATTTTGGCGAACTTCTCCAGGTTCTTTTTCAGTCCCTCGGAGACGGCCATACAGGCTTCTTCGCGCTGATACGAAGTCAGTTTTCTGGTTTGGGCGAAGGCCTCCTGGGCCTTGCCGATTGCTTCGGTCAAGTCATCCTGGGAGGCCTGCGCAACCGTAGCCACCAACGAATCATCGTAGGGATTGCGAACTTGCGCTTTTTCTTTCCGGTCGACCCATTCGCCGGCGAGGTACATCTTGAATTTCTTAGCCATACTCTCTCGCTTCCTCTATCTGTAGCATCTTCGATTTCTCTGGCGCGGGTTGGTGCTGTCGGTGGATAGTATAGCGCCTGTCCGGGCCGGTCTCAAACGGAAAGCTCCGTTTGAATCCGGCCGGTCCGTTTCTTTCCACGGTCAACACTATCGGCCGGGAGCAAGTTCAGATCATTACCACCGGATATGGGCGCGGTCCCATACCTGTTGGACTGCAAGGGGTACCCTGGGCTCCCCGAATCGGCACCAATCAGCGCCTCCGAGGATTGCCGAAGCTCCCGCCACCCTTTGTGGCACAATGGGTTAGCGCGCTCGCACCGGTCCCGACGGCGCTTTCAAACAATCATGGCATGCAATTTACACAAGGATCTGCAAACG
>WJMS01000127.1 GCA_014727815.1 candidate division GN15 bacterium | reverse complement strand
GAGCTGGAGAAGACCTCCACCAAGAAAATCAAGCGCTTCCTCTACAAGTAGACCTATGATTGACACGCGTGAACTCACCTTCAGTACTCAGGGTGACGGTACCATCATCGATATCACCGGTGATATCCAGGCTGCTGTCGCCGACTCCGGCATGAGTGCCGGCACCGTCACCGCCTTCGTCCCCGGTTCAACCGCCGGTCTGACCACGATTGAGTACGAACCGGGCCTGCTCAAAGACCTGCCGGAGTTCTTCGAGAAGCTGATACCATCCAACAAGAGCTACCAGCACGATGAGACATGGCACGATGGCAACGGCTTCTCACACCTGCGCTCGGCCCTGATAGGCCCC
The DNA here is from genome assembly GCA_014727815.1 of candidate division GN15 bacterium. Taxonomy (GTDB): domain Bacteria; phylum Zixibacteria; class MSB-5A5; order GN15; family FEB-12; genus WJMS01. Next base: position 19,080 of record WJMS01000127.1, on the reverse strand, counting down.
GACATCACCGTCCCGTTTGCCGCCGGCAAACTCACCCTCGGCACCTGGCAGCAGGTCGTCTTTCTCGATTTCGACAACAAACCACGCAACCGTCGCCTCATCCTCCAGATAATGGGAGAGTAATCATGCCCGTCCAGGCTCTCGAGCGTATCGGCAATAAACTCAAGCTGCTCGATCAGACCAAACTGCCCGGCGAAGTAGTCTATCGAGAGATCGATGATTATCAGGATGTCATTACGGCCATCAAGCGCCTGGAAGTGCGCGGCGCCCCGGCCATCGGTATCGCTGCCGCCTACGGCCTGGCAATTGGTGTGCAGCAGGCAAATGACGCATCGAAAGAAACTATCGCGAAGATAGCGACCGATATCAAGAACGCCCGTCCCACGGCCGTCAACCTGGCCTGGGCAGTTGATCGGGTTCTGGGACGTTTGGAGCAAGACAAGCCGGACGGCTTCGACGCCACCCTCAAACTGCTCTGGGATGAAGCGGAGCAGATTCACAATGAGGACCGGGCGCTGTGTCGCCGGATTGGTGAACACGGCGCCGCCCTGATCAATCCCGGCGATGCCGTCCTCACGCACTGCAACACCGGCGCGTTGGCTACCGGCGGCATCGGCACTGCCCTTGGCGTCATATATGTTGCCGACGAACAGGGCAAGAAGATCACCGTCTATGCCGATGAAACCCGGCCGCTCTTGCAGGGCGCCCGCTTGACCTCATGGGAGCTGACCGAGGCGAAGATCCCGGTCACGCTCATCGCCGACTCGGTCGCAGGAATGCTGATGCGCCAGGGGAAAGTCCAGCATGTCATCGTCGGCGCCGACCGAATCGCAAGAAACGGTGATGTCGCCAACAAGATCGGCACCTACGCGGTCGCCGTACTCGCCAAACAGCACGGGGTTCCCTTCTACGTCGCCGCGCCGTATTCGACCTTCGACAAGAATATCGAAACCGGCGACGATATCGTCATCGAGGAACGCGCGGCCGATGAAGTCACCAATGGGTTCGGCAAGCGTACCGCACCGGATGCGGTCGACGTCTACGCGCCGGCCTTTGATATCACGCCCCGCGAGTTGATCACGGCTTACATCACCGATGAGGGCGTGCTGCCCGGCGGCCGGCAGTAGGCCCGGGCTACCCCTTCAGTTTGTTGATCGTATCGGTCAGCCTGGCGCCCAGCGCCACCACCCGCTTGTGGATGCCCTCATCCGTAAGCTCGCCGTTGTCATTGAATACGGTGTTTGCTTTGGGCACGGCAACCTGGTCCGGCAGGACGTCAACGGCAATCATTGAAAGCAGCTTGCGAACATCAAACAGACCCCGCATCCCACCAAAATAACCCGGCGAGGCCGACATCAATCCGGCCACCTTGCCGGTGAAACACTCCAGCGGCGGATACCCCTCGACCGGACGCGATACCCAGTCGATCGTATTCTTGAAAACCGCCGAGAAGGAGTTGTTGTATTCCGGCGATGATATCAGCAGACCGTCATTGGCCAGAAAGAGGTCCTTCAGCTTGCGACCGTTCTCCGGAAGACCATCACGGGCTTCGAGATCACCGTCGTACAGCGGCAGCGGATAGTCGCGTAAATCGATCAGGGTTACCTCGGCTCCCGCTTCCCGGGCGGCCTCGGCCCCGACCCGTATCAGTTTTTTGTTCAAGGACTCGCTTCGGGTGCTTCCCGCAAAGGCCAGGATCTTCGGCGTATAGGCCATCGTGTTCTTTCCTCCTTGTCCCATGTTCATGTTGTGACGTGCTTCCCCGCGTAACCCATAGTATACGCAGTTTGTGCCGCTAAAGCACTCATGGCAAGTCCTATAATAGTAACCAAAAAAGAACGGGCGGCCGTCGAATCGGCCGCCCGTGCACTCACACACACGAAAAGGGAGGGGGGAGGTCTTTACTTGCGATGGCGTCGGCGCATCAGGCCGGCCCCGGCCAGGCCGAGACCGAACAAGAGCATCGTCGCCGGTTCCGGCACCGCCGAAACACCTACAACCATATCATTGTGATCGTAGTCCGGTCCGGCGCCGCTGTCATCGAGATAAATCAGGTAATCGAAATTCCCGCTGGTCCGAAGCGTACGGCTGCCGTTGGCCAGCGTGAACTCGGCATCGGTACCGCGATAGGCACTGACATCAAACGCGTAAAAGAACTGGTAATGGTCATCATCGGTACCCATCGACAAACTGCGAGTCGAGAATACCATCGGCTCATTACCGTTGCGGATACCATTGTGGTCGAAATCGGCCAGATTCCAGAATCCCGTTTCCACACCTGCGGCAATGTTGGTCGTCCGGTGCGTGACCGGTGAGTCGTACCCGTTGAAAATCACCGTGCGATCGGTGCCGCCGGCAATGTCATTGTAGAATCCAAAGGTGTTGACGTTGCGCCAGCCGGCGTTCTCGCTGAGCAGGGTCCAGCGCTGACGACCATGTTCGAACGTGAGGCTGAGATCCTCATTCGGACCGGCCAGGGCAGTCAGCTCGCTGCCCGAGATCGAAACAGTCGGAATCGCCTGGATCGGCGCCGCCGTCAGTATCAAAGCGATCAGGGCAAAGGCAGTGAATAACTTCTTCATAAGACATCCCAAAAAATATGATATCGATTCAGTCCGATATTCTTCGTCAAGTGACATCCAGCTATAAAAGCACTTGGCGTGCCGGACAGCGTGACAAAAAATGACATTGAGAGTCAACGACTTAGCGGGCGGGATAGCTTAAGTAGTGCACTCGCTTGCACTAACGCATACATCGGGATGCTACTCGGGCTACCCTGCTCTGCACTGACAGGGATGTTATGAAAGCTCATTTATGCTTGCTCAGGATGACGCCGATACCTACTAGTAGACCCGGATTTGGATACCATTCGACCTCATTATGCGCAAGAGACGACAACAGAAAGCGCTGGCGGCGTTAAACTACGATCTGTTCTATCCCGAGAACCTGAACCCGCCCGCACCGGCCACGATCGACACCCGAATTCGCGAGCACGCCGCCCGCGACCGGGCCGCCCGTCATCAGGTGCCGGCGCCGGCGCCAGTCGATACCACGACCGGGCTGCCGTCCGTGGCCGAACTCTACCGTCGGTTTGACCTCTACAATTGGATGTATTTTGAGGGAAAGCTGCCCCGGGTCCGGATTGAGTATTCCAACCGCATGACCTCCGCCGGCTCATACACGCCGGAAGCAAAACTCATCAAGCTTGGTCGGAAGTACCACGAGTTGTTTCCGCAGGACATCGACGACACCCTGAAACATGAGATGATCCACATCATCCACTTCTATCACGATGCCGCCTTCAAACGGGAGGCCAGACGGATCGGCTGCATGCTGAAAGCGCGCTCGCACCCGTCGCTGCGCCGGCCCCCGAAATACCTGTATCGCTGTCCCGGCTGCGGGCGGGAGTACCCCCGACAGAAACGGCTGCGGATGGCTTCCTGCGGTTATTGCTCGCAGGGTGGGAAATTCGACGCTCGCTTTAAGCTGCGTCTGGTCGAGTCGCGAACGTCGAAGAAGACCGATTAAGCTTCGGTCGGTTGCTCCTTTTCGGAGAACATTTCCTGGATTTCTTCGATCTCATTGATCAGCGGTGTCAGCTCGGCCAGTGCTTCCAGGTTGCCCCCCTCGGTGAAATACTTGACCAGGCGAAGCAGGACCAGGGCAGGGTTGCCCACGCAGCTGACGATATGGCCATCTTTGGAGACGCCCAATCCGGCCCGCTTGGCCTGTGCCAGCGCTTCCTCGCGGCCGATCAGGGCCGCCTGCTTCTTGATCGTCTCTTCGAACAACTGCAGATATTGCTCGGTCGTCTTCATCGATACCCCGTGCCCGTTGGTATGTTTCAAGTGTGCATCTCTGTAGTTATGTTATCGGGTGTGTGACCGGTTTTCTACAGTAGGATTTGGGCGGAAAAGGAGGCTAACGTTATACATAGCAGTAGGATAGCATTTGTCCGGGAAAGTCGGTGGCCGTCCGACGACTCGACGGTCGGCGCTAATTCCATGTATCGAAAGAGCTTGCGCGAAGCCATGAGCTGTCCCGGGGCGCCGTCGAACCGATAAGTCGCTGCGCCGCATTTTTTTCAATCTGTTCCTTGACATTCCCGTCGCTCTGCGTATATTGAGCGACTTTTCGTGGTGAGGTACGCCCACAAGGCAAGAGAATGGGACCAATGAAGACATTTATTCCGAAGATCGATCCGAACAGCCGCAACTGGTATGTCGTCGACCTCAAGGACGCCATCCTTGGTCGCGCGGCGGTCCAGGTCGCCGATATCCTGCGGGGCAAGAACAAGCCGATTTTTACACCGCACATCGACACCGGTGATCACGTAGTGGCGGTCAACGCGGCCGGTTTGAAAGTGACCGGCAACAAGCGCTATCAGAAAACATACACGCGCTATACCGGCTACCCGGGCGGACTGCGCAGTCGCACCTTTATCGAGCAGCTGCAGAAGAAGCCCGAAGACGTCTTCGTCAAGGCGGTCCGCGGCATGCTGCCGAAGAGTCGCCTGGGCCGGAAAATGCTCAAGAAGTTACACGTGTACTCCGGGCCGCAGCACCCGCATCGGGCGCAGAAGCCGGAGAAATTCGAACTATAACTCAGACCGAAAGTAGCGAATGAATCAGCAGACTGAATTCTCGGCTACGGGTCGCAGAAAAGAAGCAGTTGCGCGGGTTAGCCTCAAACCGGGCAGCGGCAAGTTTACGATCAATGGTCGCGATGGTAACGACTACCTCACTCGCGATACCTTGTTCCAGCTTGCCACCAAGCCGCTCGAGGTGACCGAGATGGCCGGCAAGGTCGACCTGACCTGCTCTGCCAAGGGTGGCGGTATTGCCGGTCAGGCGGGCGCCATCCGGTTGGCCATCAGCCGCGCCCTGACCGCACTGAATCCGGAGTTTCGCAAGACGCTGCGGATGGAGGAGCTTCTGACGCGTGACCCGCGCGCCGTTGAGCGGAAAAAGTACGGGCAGCCGAAAGCCCGCAAACGCTTCCAGTACTCGAAGCGCTAAGTTTTGGCACACCCCGCCAGGTGGCGGGGAATAGACAGTCCCGACCGACCTGCTCGGGGGTCCCGCACGCTCGGGCCCGAACGGGGATGACGTCGGGGTGAAGGATAACCGCTATCTATCAGGAAGTATCATGATCTCTCCCAAAATCAAAGAACTGCTCGAAGCGGGGGTACATTTCGGCCACCAGACGCGCCGCTGGAACCCCAAGATGAAGCCGTTCATTTTCGCCGCCCGCAACGGCATCTACATTATCGACCTCCAGAAGACGGTCAACGCGCTGGAACAGGCGAAAAAGAAAATCGCCGAAGTCATACGCGCCGGCCGACCGATCCTCTTTGTCGGTACCAAGAAGCAGGCCAAGGAAGTTATCCACGAGCAGGCGCCGCGCTGCGACGGCTTCTATGTCACCGAGCGCTGGCTCGGCGGCATGCTGACCAATTTCAACACCATTCGCAACTCGATCAAGAAGCTCAAAGACATCGAGCGGATGCGTGAAGACGGCACCATCAACAAATTCACCAAAAAAGAGCGCTCCCGTTTCGAGAAGGAAGAGGAGAAGCTCAACAAGGTGCTCGCCGGCATTAAAGAAATGAACTCACTGCCCGGGCTGGTCGTGCTGGTCGATGCGCGCAAAGAGAAGATCGCCGTCGCCGAGGCCAACAACCTGGGGATTCCCATAATCGGTATCATCGACACCAACGCCGATCCCGACCCGATCGACTTCCCGATCGCCGGCAACGACGATGCCATCAAGTCGATCCGCGTGCTGATGCGTGACCTGGTCGATTCGGCTGTCGAAGCGAGATCCGGACTGACCCGCGAGATGGTGGAACCGAGCGCCCCGGCCCCGGAGACCGAACAGCCGGCGGCAGCCGAAGAAGCAAGCGAATCCAAACCCGACACCAGCGAGAAGCAGGAGGAATAGGTCCCGATGGAAATCACAGCGAAGATGGTCAAAGAGCTTCGGGAGAAGACCGGGGCCGGTATGATGGACTGCAAGAAAGCCCTCGGGGAAACCGGCGGCGATTTCGATCAGGCAGTCACCATGCTTCGGGAAAAAGGTATGGCCAAAGCCGCCTCCAAGGCCGGCCGCGCCACCTCCGAGGGTGTCATTGCTTCGTATATCCACCAGGGTGACAAACTGGGCGTGCTCGTGGAAATCAACTGCGAGACCGATTTCGTCGCCCGCACCGATGAATTCCAGAAATTCGCCCGCGATATCGCCATGCATGTTGCCGCCTCGTCGCCGGTCTGTGTCGAGCGCGAACAAATCGATTCCGCCCTGGTCAAGGCCGAGAAAGAGATCTACCAGCACCAGGCCGAAAACGAAGGCAAACCGGCGAATATCGTCGAGAAAATCGTCGAAGGGCGAATCGAAAAATACTATGCCGAGGTGGTCCTGCTCGAACAGCCGTTTATCAAGGATCCGGACAAGTCGGTCGGTGACTACGTCCGTGAAACGATCGGCTCGCTCGGCGAGAACATCATAGTCAAGCGATTCACCCGCTACGCGTTGGGTGAAGAATAGCGATGGAGGCCGGCGCCGGCAAACCGATCTACAAGCGGGTATTGCTCAAGATATCCGGTGAGGCCCTCATGGGCCCCACCGAGTACGGCATCCACCCGCCCACCGTGCAGTTTATCTGCGAAGAGATCAAGTCGATCAAGGAACTCGGTCTCGAGATCGGTCTGGTGGTCGGCGGCGGTAACATCTTTCGCGGCATGGCCGCATCCGAGCGCGGTATGGACCGGGTGACCGGCGACCATATCGGCATGCTGGCAACGATTATGAATTCGCTGGCGTTGATGGAAACGCTCGAATCGGTCGGCATCTTTACCAGAGTCATGTCGGCGATTCGAATCGAAGCGGTCGCCGAACCGTATATCCGACGCCGCGCTGTCCGCCATGTCGAAAAAGGCCGCCTCGTCATCTTTGCGGCCGGCACCGGCAATCCCTTTTTCAGCACCGACACCGCCGCCTCGCTTCGTGCGATGGAATTGCAGGCCGACGTAATGATCAAGGCGACCAATGTCGACGGCGTCTATTCTTCGGATCCCAAAAAGGACCCTAACGCCGAATTCTATCCGAACCTGACCTACATGCAGGTTCTGACCCGGGAACTGCGCGTCCTCGACTCCACGGCAATCTCCCTGCTGAAGGACAACCGGATTCCCGTTCGCGTGATCGACCTCAACCGTCCGGGCAACCTCGTGCGCGCCGTGACCGGTGAGCAGGTCGGCACCGTCATATCCTGACCGTAACACGTACTCATACGTCACGGGAGCAGAGTTATGCTGGAACAATTTTACAAGGAAACGAAAGAGCGGATGCAGAAGTCGGTCGACTCGGTCATCAGCGAAATGCAGACCGTCCGCACCGGCAAGGCCTCGCCGCACCTGCTCGACCACGTCCGGGTCGAGGCGTACGGGTCGGTCATGCCGCTCAACCAACTGGCCACCATCAACGCCCCGGAGCCGCGACTGCTGACCGTCCAGGCCTTCGACAAATCCACCGTCGGCGACATCGTCAAGGCGATCCACAAGGCCGATCTCGGGCTTAACCCGGCCCCGGACGGTAACCTGATTCGTCTGCCGATCCCGGCTCTCAACGAGGAGCGGCGGATGGAACTGGTCAAACACTGCAAAACGATTGCCGAAAACGGCCGGGTGGCGGTGCGCAATATCCGCCGCGATGCCAACGATCAACTCAAGCAGATGGAGAAGAACAAAGAGTTGTCGGAGGATCAGGAGGCCGATGGTCACGACGAGGTGCAAAAGATGACCGATGACATGACCAAGGCGATCGACGAGGCGCTCGAAAAGAAAGAAAAAGAATTGATGGAAGTCTAGGTGCGCTGTGCTGTACGGATGACGACGGAAGCCCGAGGATGCGCTCGGGCTTTGTCGTTTGCGCCCGGCTGACAATCAGCCGGGATAGGTGCCCTGGATGAAATCCTTCAGGTAGCGATTTTCGATCTTGATGTCTTCCATCTGCGTCTTGACGATATCGCCGACCGACAGCAGGCCGACCAGTGCGTCACCCTCCACTATCGGAATGTGCCGGATGCGGTTGTTGGTCATCAGACCGGCGATATAACTGATCGAGTCATCGCCCACACCAACAATGAGATCACGGGTCATCTCATCACCGACCGTCAGTTCGCGAAACTGCTCCTTCGATTCATACACTGCCCGGAAGATATCTTTGTCGCTGATGATGGCGATCAGCTTGCCGGTATCGTCGAGCACCGGCAGACAGCTGATGCGGTTGTCGATCAGTTGCCCCATAGCTGTCTCGAGATCGGTGCCGGCTGTGGTGGTGACGAGACGACGGTCCTTCTGGCGCAACAGGTCTTTGACGAGCATGATGATCCCTCCTGACTGCGATAAGAGGTTGCTCTGCGGTGTGTGCTTCCGTCATGTCAGACGGAACGCGAAACGAAATCGCGATGTTGATTGTATACAAGCGAAACAGGTTACGAATACCATATATATGCATCAGGTGAGGCGGCAATGCCAGTAAAAAAACAACACAGATCGATATTGACGGTTTTCGCCGGCCTGCTGGCCCTGGCTACGATCGGTTTCGGTCAATCCCAGCAGGCCGTACTCGAGTACTACTGGAACAAAGCCGGTGATGTCTGGCAGGACCGCCGCAACGCCGATTCATCCCTTGCCTACCAGGTGACCGCACGGTCGCTGTACAAGAAGCTCAGTCGCAACGGTGAGGTGTCACGCGTCGACACCGCCCTGATCACCTATCACTTCTCCGGCCCGACCCTCGATTCACAGGTGGTCGTCGAGGGCAGCGAAGACCAGTTCGATCAGGTCGACCTGCTCCCCCCGAACATCTTCGAGCACGACTACCTGCGCAATCTCTATCCGAATGATGACGGCGTGGGCGACCTCGCGATCGGCATCGATACCGATTCACTCGATGTCAACGTGCCGACCGGCATGGTCCTGGTCGACCGTCGCAACTACCAACCTCGCTGGCTCTACCTGCACTACACGCCGGAGGGGGATTACACCCGATTCACCCGCTCGTTTCGCTTCACCGAGCATGATGGCTTGATCGTGCCCGACTCGGTCTGGGTGGTGGCGGCCAAACGCGGAGTCTTGTTTACGGAGTTCTTCCGGATCGAGACCGCCGTGACCGACATCACGGTCACGCAATAGGGGAGAGCCTGTTTTTGCCGCTTGCCAGAGGCGGGTCGGCGCTGTAGTTTCCAACGACATATGACTGATCTCGATGCTGTCAAGGAGCGCATCCTTGCCCGGCCCGATCGCCTGCCCCACCATGTGGCGATCATCATGGACGGTAACGGCCGCTGGGCAGCGATGCGCAACAAACCGCGGACGTTCGGCCACGAAGCCGGAGTCAAAGCGGTACGGGAAGTCGTGCGCGCGTCGGCCGAACTCGGCTTGAAATATCTCACCCTGTACACCTTCTCCGTCGAAAACTGGAAACGACCGCCCGATGAAGTCACTGCCCTCATGTCGCTTCTGGTGCGGACCACGCTCGACGAGATGCAGGAGTTGATGAAAAACGACGTGCGCCTCGTGACTATTGGTCGGCCCGACGGCATGTCCGAGGACCAGCGGCAGGTGATCGATGAAGCCGTGCGGCAGACCAAAGACAACGCCGGGCTGGTGCTGATCCTGGCCCTGAACTACGGCGGCCGGACCGAGATTCTCGATGCCGTCCGGGCGATCGCCAAAGCCGCCAAGGTCGGCCTGATCGACCCGGCCAATATCGATGAAGCCCTCTTTTCCGAGTTTCTCTACACCGCTAACGTGCCGGATCCGGACTTGCTGATCCGCACCTCCGGCGAACGCCGTATCTCCAATTTCCTGCTCTGGCAGACCAGCTACACCGAACTGCATATTATCGACACGCTCTGGCCCGACTTCGGCCGGCAGGAACTGTTCGACGCTATCCTCGACTACCAGGGCCGGGAACGCCGCTTCGGCAAAGTGCTTCTCAAGGACGAACTATGAGCCGCAACCTGATCGCACGTATCGCCGTTGCAGCTGTCGCGATTCCCGTCATTTTATGGATATGCTACCAGGGCGGCCTCTGGCTGCTCGGTATGATCGCCCTGTTTGCGTTGATTGCGATGACCGAGTACCTGATCGCCGAAGGCCACACTCCGCGCGGCATTATCTATTGGGCCACGCTGCTGTTTACCGCCGTCTATTTCGCCCTGATTCTCTTTGCGTTCCTCTTTCTCGAAGGACGCACCTCTATTCGCTGGATGGACGGCAGCATCTTTCTCGCCACCGCCCTGGCGGTGCTTTTGCTTCCGGCTGTCTACTTCATCCTCTCGGCGATGCTGTTGGCGTTCGGCAAGCGCTCGCCGGCCGAGTTGTTTGCCACCGCCACCCGTCTGGTCTGGGGTGTGATCTACATCTGCTGGCTCTACCCGGTCGTGTTCCTGCTTGGCGCACACCAGGGGATCGGCTCCGGTGTCGCGGCAAGCGGCGGTGATATTCTCTTGTTTCTGTTCGCGGTGCTCTGGGTAGGGGATACCTCGGCGATGTTTAGCGGCATGAAACTCGGCCGCCACAAACTCGCGCCGACCGTCTCGCCCAACAAGACGGTCGAGGGCTTCGTGGGCGGCCTCCTTGGCGCTGCGCTGGTTGGTCTGATCCTGTACTTCTGGCTGTTCCGCGATTCGATCGACCTGCACCACGTGCTGATTATGGCCATCGGAAGTTCATTGTTCGGGCAGCTGGGTGATCTGGTTGAATCGATGTGGAAACGGTCGCTCGGCATCAAGGACTCGTCGGCAATCATCCCCGGTCACGGCGGCGTCCTTGACCGTTTCGATTCGCTGCTGTTCGGCGCACCGTTTATGTTTGCGTATCTCATGTTTGTCGTCCCATCTTACTGACCATGCGCGTTCTTGATCTGGTGTTTGCGGCCAGACCGATGCTGTTGATTCCGGTCTGGACCGTATATCTTGTCTCCTTGCACTACCACCATCGACTCAGCGGTGAGTCATTTGACTGGGCCGATCTCGGTATGCTGGCGGCACTGACCCTTGCCTTTGCCGGCGCCTACTACATCAATCAGGTCTACGACATCGAATCTGACCGCATCAACAACAAGCTCGGCTTTCTTCAGCGCGGTTTGCTTGCACCAGGGAACCTCTCGCTGGGCTTTGTGATAACATCAACTGTTGCCCTCGCGATCAGTATCGCGTACTCCTTCTGGATGCTTGGCATCTTTGCACAAATCGTCTTTCTCGGCTGGGCCTATTCGGCGCCGCCGCTGCGCCTCAAAGACCGCCCGATCGGCGGGGTCCTGGCCAATGCCTGGGCGATCGGCTTCCTGATCGTCTTCACGGTCCTGCCGTCGCCAACCATTCACACCATCGGCCTGCTCGGCTGGGACAACCCGGTTTACTTTTTCTTTGCAGTGGCTTCGATTACCATCCTGACAACCATCCCCGACCGCGAGGGCGACCGCCACACCGGAAAACGCACCGCCGCTGTGGCCCTAGGCACACGCGGCGCGCTCGCGCTGGCTCTCGTACTGATGATAATAGCGGTGCTCGTGGCCTGGCGCTCCGAATATGCGGCGCTGGTCTATCTCGCCCTGTTTGCATCGATCGTCGTTCTCATGGCCCTGCTGCTGCCGGCGCCAGGAGTCGTGCTGCTGGCGACCAAACTGCCGCTGCTTCTGATGACCCTGCTGGCCGCCTTTTTCTATCCCGGCTATCTCGTGTTTCTTGTTGCTCTGATTCTGGCAACCCGGATATACTACCAGCGTCGCTTTGGCCTGGTATATCCGAGATTGTCATGAAATACACCGTTGTCATACTCGCCTGCCTGTCGATTGCCCTGGTTGCGTGTACCCCGTATCCGAGGTATTCCACCCATGCCGCCAACACCCCTATGGAGCGCGGCCCGAGGGTGGAGATGTACCACACAGACGATTTCATCTCCCTCGGCCTCATCCTGCAGGACTATCTCGGCACCCCCTATGGCGCCCGTATGCGGGTAGGGCAGGGCCTCGACTGCTCCCTCTTCACGCAGCAGGTCTTCTGGAAATTCAACCGGACCGAACTGCCCCGCACCGCCGAGGATCAGTTCCGGGCCGGCCGGCCGGTGTCGACCCGGCGGCTCGAATTCGGCGATCTGGTCTTTTATCGCACCGATGGCCGAACAATCTCCCATGTCGGCATCTATGTCGGCTACAACGAATTTATGCACGTGTCGTCATCACGCGGGGTGATCGTCAGCAGCATGGGGGAACAGTACTGGGCCGAGCGCTATGTCGGCGCCCGCCGGATCCTCTCCCTTCGAGGCCCGTCGAACTGATCCGACCACTCACGGGTTTAAGCTGATATGAAACGGATCAGCGACGAATTCAAGCGCAAGCTCAACGGCCTGCCGACCTCGCCGGGTGTCTATCAATTCCTGAACGATCGCGGCCGAATCATTTACATCGGCAAGGCCAAAAACCTCCGCAACCGGGTGCGAACCTACTTCTCGGCGCCGGAGCGGCAGGATCCGAAGACAGGGCGCATGGTTTCCCAGGTGGCCGATGTCGAGACGCTGGTGACCGAGACCGAAATCGAGTCGCTGATTCTCGAGGCCAACCTCGTCCACGAACACAAACCGCGCTACAATGTCCGTCTCAAAGACGACAAGCACTTCCCGTATATCAAAGTCACGACCAACGAACCGTTTCCCCGCGTACTCGTGGTTCGCCGCCTGGAAAAAGACGGCGCTACCTACTTTGGACCGTACACCAGTTCCAGGTCGATGCGCAAGACGCTGGCCCTCGTTACCCGGCTCTTCAAGATTCGCACCTGCAACCTCCAGATTCCCGCGCCGCCCGGCAAGTCGCACAAAGTCTGTCTCGACTACCATATCAACCGCTGCGGCGGACCGTGCGAGGGCCTGCAGTCCGAAGATGAATACGCCGAACTGATCAACTCGGTGATCATGGTGCTCAAGGGCCGCTCCCAGGAGTTGATCGACCGGCTCACCGAGAAGATGCAGCACGCCTCCGAAGAGATGGAATTCGAGGAGGCTGCCGAACTGCGCGATCAGGTCCAGGCGCTCAAGGATATGCGCGTCCGGCAGCATGTCGATGTCGGTGAAGTGGTCGACGAGGATGTCGTCGCGATTGCCCGCGAGGATGCCGATGCCGTCGCGGTCGTGATGCAGATCCGCGAGGGTGTGCTGATCGGCCGTCAGGACTTTCAACTGCTGGCCGATCGCGAGGATGCTGAACAGACAATCCTCTCGAACTTCATCAGCCAGTACTATCACGCCCAGCCCAACCTGCCCGAGGCGGTTCTGCTGCCTATGGAGATCGAAGATCGCGACGTCGTCGAAGGCATGCTCCGGAAAATCAAGGGCAGCAAAGTGCCGATAGTCACACCCAAAATCGGGGCCAAGCTCCGGCTGGTTGATCTGGCCTCCCGCAACGCCCGCCACCTGCTCGACAATGTGCTGATCCAGAAACGAACGCACAGCGAGCGCACCTCCCGCATGGTAACCTCATTGCAGGAGGAACTCAAGCTGCTCAAAGCGCCCCGGCGGATGGTCTGTTTTGACATCTCCAACACGGGGGAGACCGATGCCGTCGGTTCCTGCGTCTTCTTCGAAAACGGCAAGCCGCGCAAGAGCGAGTATCGCCACTTCAAGATCAAAGGGGTGGTGGGCCAGGATGACTATCGCATGATGCGCGAGGTCATCGGCCGCTACTTCTATCGGCTCCAACAGGAAGAGCACCAGCCGCCCGATCTGGTCGTAGTCGACGGCGGCAAGGGGCAATTGTCCTCGGCCCTCGCCGAACTCACCTCGCTCGGCTTTTCCGATCAGCCGATAATCGGCCTGGCCAAACGCCTCGAGGAAGTCTTCCGACCCGGGGACAGCGACCCGTTTACCATACCCCGAAGCGCCCCGGCGCTGCTTCTGCTCAAGCGCATTCGCGATGAAGCGCACCGCTTCGCCATCTCCTACAATAGAAAAGTCCGCGGGAAGCGCACGATCAAGTCGGCCCTCGATGATATCCCCGGTATCGGTCCCGCCAAGCGCGCCGAATTGCTCACTACGTTCGGCTCGGTCGACCGTATCCGTCAGCTGAGCGTGGAAGAACTCAGCGAGGCCAGGGGAATCAACGAGAAGTTGGCCCGGACGATTCTGCAGCACCTGTCATAGGTGCCCAATCCTACCGATTTTGTCCTTGCCCCGTATTTTGCGCATCTCTATACTGCGCCATGCCGAACCAACCGCGGGCATATTCCGTAACTGCCATTACCCGAATGATTAAGGGGCGCCTTGAAGAAGCCTTCAAAGGCATTTGGGTCGAAGGCGAAATCTCCGGCTACCTGCACCACACGTCGGGCCACCGCTATCTCAGCCTCAAAGACGAGCGGGCCGTATTGCGTGTAACAATCTGGCGCTCAGTCGGCGGGACTCTCCAGTTCGAGCCCAAAAACGGCCAGAAAGTGCTGGTCTATGGTGACATATCGGTGTACGAACGAGGCGGTCAGTACCAGCTCAACTGTCGCCGGATGACCCCGGTCGGGATCGGCGAACTTGAACTGGCCTTCCGTCAGCTCTATGAGAAACTCTCGGCCGAGGGCCTGTTTGAGACCTCGCGCAAAAGACCGCTGCCGGTCTACCCGACCCGGATCGGTATCGTCACCTCGCCAACCGGCGCAGCTATCCGCGATATTATCCAGATCGCCCGCCGCCGCAACGATGCCGTCGAATTGATCATCTACCCGGCGCAAGTGCAGGGGGAAGGAGCCGAGCGGACCATAGCCGCCGGACTACGCTACTTCAATACGCGAAACGACATCGACCTGATCATCACCGGCCGCGGCGGCGGCTCGCTGGAGGATCTCTGGCCCTTTAATACCGAAACAGTCGTCCGGGCTATCGCCGCCTCGCGGATCCCGGTCGTCTCCGCGGTTGGCCACGAAATCGACACGACCCTGTCCGACCTGGTCGCCGATCTTCGCGCGCCGACCCCCTCGGCCGCCGCCGAACTGACCATCTGGTCGCGCCACGATTTCGAACAGTCGCTCGATTCGATGCTTCTCTCTCAGGCCCGCTATCTGGCCGGACAGGTTGCCAACGCCCGCCAGCAGTTACGCTATCTCGTTCGCCGCCCGGTCTTTGCCCGGCCGACCGACGTTATCGAGCAGCACCGACGGCAGCTCGAAAGCGACTACCGCTTCCTTGCCGCCGCCGGAAAAAGTTGTTTCGACCGGTTTGGCAACCACCTATCTTTACTGGCGTCAAAATTGGATGGTCTGTCACCGCTGAAGATTCTCGCGCGCGGCTACTCGGTTACGAGGACCGCCGATGGCAGGAACGTGCTTCGTTCGATTGACGGTCTCGCCGCGGGTGATCGAATCGAAACGATTCTCCCCGATGGTCGCGTTGAGTCGGTGATTGAAAATACAGCAAAAAAGCTCCGGGCAGAATAATGACGGCCAAAAAGAAGTATAAGGATTACGAAAGCGCTATCGAACGACTCGAGACCATCACCGAGCAACTTGAAGCCGGCGAGGCCACGCTCGAAGAAGCGATCGGGCTGTACACCGAAGGACTCGACATCGCCCGCTTCTGCAACGAGAAACTCGAGGAAGCCGAGAAGAAGATCAAGATCATCACCGAGAAGAGCGGCTTGATGGTCGAGGAAGAGTTTGAGACCGACGACGAGGAAGACGAATGACGGTTGCAACGGTTGACGGTATCGAGTATCTGGAGAAAAATCGCCTGCTGGTAGAAGACCTCCTGCGTCGGTTCCTGCCATCGGAGGATGCCAAACCGCAGTCGCTTCACCGGGCCATGCGCTATTCCACTCTGGCCGGCGGCAAACGCCTGCGGCCGATCCTGGCCCTGGCTGCCTATCAATACTGCGGCGGCCGCCCGGAAAACGCCGAGTCCACAATCTACCCGGCCATGGCAGCTCTCGAGATGGTGCACACCTACTCGCTGATCCACGATGATCTGCCGTGCATGGACGATGATGACCTGCGCCGGGGCATACCGACCTGTCACAAGAAGTTCGGCGAGGCCACCGCTGTTTTGGCCGGCGATGCCCTCCATGTCGTCGCCTTTCAACTGATGGCTCAGACCGGCTCCCCCCAGGCCGTGATTGAACTGGCCGAGGCGATCGGTACCGGTGGTATGCTCGGAGGACAGGTGGCCGATGTTGAAGCCGAAGGCCGCCCCAGCAATACCGAGCAGGAAGTCGAGTATATTCACACTCATAAGACCGGCATGCTGATTCGCGGCTCGGTTCGAATCGGCGCTCTCCTGGCCAACGCCGACCGGGAGACACTCGATCGCCTGACCGCCTACGGCCTGAAGATAGGGCTGGCCTTCCAGATTATCGATGATATTCTCGATATCGAGGGCGACCAGCGCAAGCTCGGCAAGCAGGTAGGCTCGGACACTAAAAACCAGAAGGCGACCTATCCCGGGGTGATCGGGATGCCCGCCTCAAAAGAAAAAGCCTCGCGGCTGATCGATCAGGCGCTTGCTTTGGTCGACACCGACGACGACAATATATTGAAGTTCCTGGCCCGGTTTATAGGTCAAAGGGAAAACTGATAGCGACCGTATCGTATTGCGTATGAAACACCTGAACCAGATCAACGGCCCGGCCGACACCAAGAAGCTGTCCATAGAAGAACTGGTCGAACTGGCCGTCGAATGCCGCCACGCCATCGTTGGCGCCGTATCGGAAACCGGCGGTCATCTCGCCTCCAATCTCGGCTCGGTCGAATTGACCCTGGCCCTGCATTATGTCTTCGATATCCCCCGCGATCGGGTTATCTGGGATGTATCGCACCAGACCTACACCCACAAGCTGCTGACCGGGCGCCGCGATCGCATTGCCACTATCCGTCAATACGGCGGCCTGGCCGGCTATTCCAAACGAACCGAATCCGAGTACGATCATTTCGGCGCCGGGCATGCCTCGACCTCGATCTCGGCCGCCCTCGGTTTTGCCGCGGCCCGCGACCAGGCCGGCGATGACCACCGCGTGGTGGCCGTTATCGGCGATGGCTCCATGACCGGCGGCCTGGCCTTCGAAGCCATGAACAATGCCGGCTCCCTTCGAAAGAACCTGCTGGTCATTCTCAACGACAACACCTGGTCGATCTCGAAAAACGTCGGCTCGATCTCACGTTATCTGACCAATATCATGACCGATGAGAAGGTCCGAAAACTCCGCGAAGAGGTCTGGGAACTGACCGGCAAATTCAAGCGCCGCGACCGCATCCGGTCGACCATCGCCCGCCTCGAGCAGTCGATCAAGTCACTCCTGGTGCCGGGCATGCTCTTTGAAAACCTTGGCTTCAAGTACTTCGGTCCTATCGACGGCCATGATCTGCCGATGATGGTCAAGACACTCGGCGACCTCAAGGATCTCAATGGTCCGGTCCTGCTGCATGTCGCCACCGTCAAGGGCAAGGGCTTCGGTCCGGCCGAAGATGATGCGTTCAGCTACCACGGTGTCGGCAAGTTCGATAAAGTAACGGGCAAAGCCGCCCCTAAGGGCTCTGCGTTGCCGTCGTTTACCAAGGTCTACGGTGACACGATCTGTGAACTTGCCGAAAAGGACGAACGAGTGGTGGCCATCACCGCCGCCATGACTTCCGGCACCGGCCTGGTGAAATACGCCGAGAAATTCCCGGAGCGCTTTTACGATGTCGGCATTGCCGAAGCGCACGCCGCCTGTTTCTCCGCCGGTCTCGCCGCCGAGGGCATGCGGCCGTATTTGACGGTCTATTCGACCTTCATGCAGCGCGCCTACGACCAGGTCATTCATGACATGGCGATTCAGAACCTGCCGGTCGTGATTTGCATGGACCGCGCCGGTCTGGTCGGCAACGACGGCCCGACCCACCACGGCGTGTTCGACTTATCCTATCTGCAGACCGTGCCGAATATGACCATCGGTGCCCCGGCCGACGGCAATGAGATGCGTGCCATGATGCACCAGTCGCTCGACCAGGACAGCGGTATCGTCGCCATTCGCTACCCGCGTGACAGTGTGGCGACTCCGATGACCGAAGAGATTCCTCATATAGAGTGGGGCCGCTGGCAGCGCATGACCGATGACACCGATGTCGTCGTCCTCGCCGTCGGTACCATGGTGCAAACCGCCCTCGCTGCGGCCGAACGTCTGGCCGAATCCGAAGGGATCGATGTCTCGGTCGTCAATTGCCGCTTCGTCAAGCCGCTCGACTACGCAATGCTTGCCGACATCGAACAAAGAGCCAGGGTCGTCATCACCGCCGAGGAGAACCAGCGGCTGGGCGGTTTCGGCCAGACTATCGCCGATCACCTGCTCTCGGCCGGCTTTAAGGGTAAGTTCCTGGCTCTCGCAATTCCCGACCAGTTCACCGTGCACGGCTCCCGGGCCGAATTGCTGCGTGATGTTGGTCTCGATGTTGACGGCCTTTCAAGCTCGATCCGCGAGTTCCTGCACGACAACTTCAAGATGGGTGGACTGCTGCAGAAACTCTCCTTCCGCAAGAACGGCCTCGGTCGCAAGAAGGAAGAGGCCGGGGTCCGCATGACCGGAACCGACTCCGACTGAGACGCACGCCTTGACCGACCCCGCCGCGAACTCCCGGTACGACCTGCAGTTTCGGCCCGCACGGTCGACTGACCTGCCGACTATCTCCGCCCTGCTCGCCGACAACGGCCTGCCGACACAGGACCTGAGCCAGCGTCTCGACGACCTCGTCGTGGCTACTCAGGTCGATCTGCTGGTCGGTGTCGGTGGCCTCGAAATTCACGGCCGCTACGGACTGCTCCGCTCCATCGTCACCACCGAACGCTTCCGCGGCAAGGGTCTCGGCAGACAGATTACCGAGCACCTGCTCAATCGTGCGAGTGACAATGCACTGGACGAAGTGTACTTGCTGACCACTACCGCCGTAGCCTGGTTCCGAAAGCTCGGCTTTGAACGCGTCGCACGCGATGAGGTTCCGGCCGAGATCAAGCAGACCCGCGAGTACGCCGAACTCTGTCCGCAGTCGGCCGTTTGTATGAAGCGCGGCCT
>WJMS01000126.1 GCA_014727815.1 candidate division GN15 bacterium | reverse complement strand
GCCTTCCATGGTGATTTCATGACCGTTGAGGCGGACACCGCGGCAGTTGGCGGCGGTGGTGTCGGATGGCTGATGCAGGATGTAGCCGCCGACGATCTTGACATTGCGCGGTCGATCGGAGACCGGGCCGTTGATATCGAGACCGTAATGCTCATCGCCCCCGCCGGTGCCGAACACAAGCGTGTCGCTGCCGAGGTTAAGAACGAGATCCCTGACCGAGTTGAGGTCAATGCCGCGGGTGGCTGAGGTGAGTTTCGTGCCCTGGATGTACAGCGTGTCGACTACTCCCGGGATCTGATCACCGTCACTGTAGGTGAACGGCAGCGAAGTAATCGCCACCTGGCGGGCATCGGCCGCCGGCGCCAGCAAGAGCATCGGCGCCACCACCAGTGACAGGACAGTCAGTTTGAGTAGTGCGGATATGGAAACCCATCGCATAGAGTTTGCCTCCTTTACGTGCCGCGCAGTCTTCCCAAGTAGGGCGGCACTCATTGCTTGATTCCGGTCAATCACGATACCAGTGGAGTCGCAAGGACGCCCGCGCGAGATCGCCGGTCCGACTCATGCCTCTTATAGTTTATTAATCGGCAGAGTTTTCCACAAATGCATCGCGAATTGGTCGGGTTTTTCCTGGTTACGTGTGCTCCTCCGTTTGCGTGTTCGTCAGCGATCTGTCAATCCTTGTATCGCAGCGAACGGGGCCAGAACACAGGCGGTTTCCCCGGGGCGTTGCAGGCGCCCCGACGGGTCACCTGTCGCAGTCAACACTCCCCGATGGATGGTTGCGGCCCCATCCCGCCCGAATATGAAGTAGTCCGAAGTGAAATACCAGCATATAGTGGGAGAAAAATTCCCACCAAACCAAAAAATAACGCAGACCCGTCATGCCCCCGGTGAATGCAAACTGCGTACCACAATTGACCCAGCTAACTCATTGTCTCCCATGACCTTTTTTCTGCGAATCGGTCTCCCAACACGGCCTGTTGTACGGCTTCTATACTGCGCTCCGGAAAATGCGCTTAAGGCGCTGCGTCGCAACTATTTACGCCTGCTCGGCTGGCCTCGTGACGTGCGCAATCCCTGCACAGAAAAAGATTCCACCCCGAGCTATCCCGGCCGCCCGGCCGGACACTTGCTGACAAAGACCGATAGCTATACAAGCAGTGATCGCTATCCTAACCCTATTTTAGATTGCGCCGGCCGAACCCAGAGAGCACATTCCACCATTCAGGGAGCAAGCTATGCCCGGTATTTTTGGCTTTATCTGCAAAGAAACATCCGACACCGCCCGCAACCAATGGTTGATCGACAGCATGCTGGCGCGTTTGTCCCACCATGATGAATACACCGGCGAGGTCTGGGCCGATGACTGGTGCGCTGTCGGCAACGTCGGTCTGCCGATCGCCGGTGAACGACGCTTTGTGCACGATCCGGAACGCAACGGCGTCGCCGCCTTCTCGGGCTACATCTACGACTGGAAAGATGATACCGGCAGCGGCGGCGAGCCGACCGACAAGGCGGGCCGCCTGCTGGGTGTCTACCGCGCGGTCGGCGAGAAGTTTGTTGAGAAGATCGATGGCTCCTTCAATGCCGTCGTGGTCGACACAGCGTCGAAGCGCATCCTGCTCGGCAACGACCGCATGGGGCATCGCGCGCTGTACTACTACGAGGACGACCGTTATGTCCTGTTCTCGACCGAGTACAAGGCGTTTTTGGCCTACGATCGCTTCGATCGGGCGGTCGACAATCGGGCCATCGCCGACTACTTCAATTTCAGCTATGTGCTCGGCGACGCCACCTTTTTCAAGAAGGTCAAACGTCTGCCCGGCGGCCATGTCGTCACGCTGACACCGGAGCAAGCCCGCTTCAGCCGCTACTGGGATTTCCATTTTCCCGAGGAATCGCGGCAGTCGATCCCGGAGCTGGTGGATGAACTCGATGCGATCTACCGCGGCGTAATCCGGAAACAGATCGGTGACAACACCGAGATTATCCTGCCGCTGTCGGGCGGGCTCGACTCGCGCTTCATTGTCGCCCACGTGATGGACATGGGCCGACAGCCGCACTGCTACACCCACGGCGTGCCCGGCTGCCTGGACTACGAAATCGCGGTCGAGGTTGCCCGGGCACTGCAGATTCGTCACTATGACTTTGTCGATATCAACCCGCACTGGTTTGTCGAGAACCACGACCGCTTCGTGCACCTGACCGAGGGGATGGTCTTTGCGAACCCATCGATGCTGCTCGGGATCGGCGCGCAGTATGATCTGCCGCGCAAATCGGCCTTCTTCGCCAACGGTATCTTTGGTGGTCCGACCAATTTCGGCAGCGCCTATTTCCGCGCCTACGACATTGTCGAGAGCATCTCCCACGAAGAAAAACTGGCCAACCTTCGACGGTCGTTGTTTGGGGAGTCGATCACCGATGAGTCGTATCTGAAGTTCCATCCGTCGCTGCGCGAACACGTCCAGAAGCAGTACATGACGAGTCTCGAAGAGGAGTTCGCCAGGCACACCGGTATCTCCGAGCATTTCCATCACCAGAAGGACGTTTTCTTCATCCGCAACCGTCTCGTCCGCTTCATGAATCAGGTCGACTGCAATCGCTACGGCTGGCACGACCACTTCGTGCTTTACGATGATCGACTGCTGGATTTCTATCTGCGCTTGCCGGCCAGAGTGAAATGCTCACGCAAGTTCTTCTCGGAGTACTTCAAGATCAAGCTGCCTGAGCTGGCCCGTATCGCTTATCAGGCCACCGGGGTCAATCTCTACGAGACACCGACCGCCTGGCAGCTTCGCAAACGTCGCTGGAAAAAGCAGTTCCGCTACTACACGGAACGGCTGTCGATGGGGACGATCAATCTCTACAACCTGGAAACGTATTACCAGTATGATCAGTGGTTCCGGACCCACCGGCCGCTGCGGGAGTTTGTCGAGTCACTGCTGCTCGATCAGAAGACGCTGGAGCGGGGCTATCTCGATCGTACCGGAATCGAAAACCTGCTGAAACGGGAGCGACGCGGCGGCGATGGTTTTTCGGAGTTGTCGAGTATGACGGCGCTGGAGAGCTGGTTCCGGCAGTTTGTTGACAGTTGATCAGGCCTCATGACGCGGCTGCTTGCCGGTGCATTCCATAATGGTCTGGCGGATAAGGCAGTCCATCGCGTCAAACAGCGGCACCGGGCAATCCTTTTGGGAATACAAGAGCGGCAATTCCGAACAACCGGAGATAATCGCTTCGGCGCCGTGGGCGGTGAGCCAGTCGATCGCCTTGAGCATCTTCGTCCGCGCCGGCTCGATGAACCCGGCCTTGATGCCGTCGTGGCCGTACAATCCCTCCATGACATACTTGTCCTGCAGGTCCTCCGGCAGAACCATCGCCTCGAGGCCATGCTTACCCAGTTCGTTCTGGAAGAGGTTGGTGGTGATGGTGCCGGTGGTGGCCATGATCGCCACCGAACGGACCGCCGGCGCCTCGCGGACAATGGCGCCAACCGTTTCTTCGATTGCGCTCAGGACGCGGCATGCGACCGCCGCCCGCACGTCATCGATAAAATGGTGCGAGGTCACGCAGGCCAGTATGATCAGATCGACTCCGTTGCGCTCGAGCAGACGGGCTGATTCCAGCAAGTGCGGTTCTGAGCTGGGGCCGGTACCCAGGATGCCGGCGGTGCGGTCCGGGATATCGGTGTTGGAGTGCAGCAAAGTCGGGATATGGTCCTGGTCGACCTGTACCGGGGTCAGCTCGACCAGCCGACGGTAGACATCGGCGCCGGCCGCGGCGCCCATGCCGCCGATTATCCCCAGGAGTTTTCGTCCGCTCTCGGTCATGTTGTTCCTGCGATTGGCTGCTTTCGTGCTTCTGTGAGCATACTGTGACTATCGGAAAGGGCGCGGGTCCGCTCTAGTGTCCGGCTGGTGAGCCCGCCTGTCTAACGGTCTTTTCGCGATTGCTGTTCCGCAACCATCGACACCTCGAGCTTTCGTTTCCGAAGCATCTGCCGAAGTGTCTTCTTCTCTTCACTATCAAAAAACGGTGTGACCCAGAGCACCGCGACATAGGCCAGGCCGATCAGCCCCTTGATACCGCCATCGAGCCAGATCGAACCGGTGTCGACCAGCAGGGTAACGAGGTAGAGTGATATCGCCGTCGCAAACAAGATCGCCACCCTGAACCACTCGACCCGAATCGGGAAGAAGCGGTTCGAATAATAGTAGGTCAGGCTTACCTTGAAGATGAAGCAGAGCACGGTCGCGATAGCCGCCCCCCAGATACCGATCGTCGGGATCAACGCGAAGTTCAGGCCGATATTGAGCACACCGTTGGAGACATTTACGTACGCCAGGTACTTCGTCTTCTTCTCCATCAGGATGCCAATATTGAAATGGTAGTGGAAGGAGAAGATGATGTAGGCCAGGACGATGATCGGAACGACTTTGTAAGCTGGCCAGAACGGTTCGGTCGCCATGATCTTGATAATCTCTTTTGACAGCACCGAAATCATCAGCCCGACAAACAGCGCGAGAGTCACGAAATAGGTGAAGATCCGGGCGTAAATCCGTTCGGAGTCTTCGCGGCTGAACGTCTCAAACCGTCGCGGTGTCCAGACCAGGTTAAACGGCGCCGTGACAAACTGGTTGACCAGCCCGCCGATCTTGTAGCCGAGCGAATACAGCCCGGCTGCGCTCATGGTGACGTATTCCTTGATGAAGTAGCGATCGGATGAATGCACGGCGTAGGCGGCGATATTCGATGGAATCAGCGGCAGGCCGAACTTGACCATCTCCCAGACCAGCCGGAAGTCAACTTTCAGCCCGGTGCGCGAGAGGATCAACAGCAGCATGACCGCGCCGAGCAGCGAATGGGAAATCAGCGTGGCGACGAGAATGCCGTAGACGCCCCATTTTGCGAACACCACGAAGTAAATATTCAGGCCGAGCGTCAGGATCGTGTTCGATACCCGGAAGAACAGGAACATTTTCGACTGCATCCGCACCCGGAAATAGGCATTGCCGATCGGGATAATCAGGCCGACTGCGATCGTAATGAGGGCGACGACAAAGTATGAGGAGAACTCCGGCGAGTCGAGGATGACGCGGGCGAAAGTCGAAGACAGCGGCAGGAGCGCGACCACCAGCAGCGCCGCCAGGCCACCGTAGCCGAGGAAGCCCGAGCTGATTACCTTGTTGCGACCGGCCTGGTCGGACTCATCGTAATCGAAATAGAAGCGGCTGACCGCCGCCTCGATCCGCATCCCGATAACCATCGCAATGACACTCGAGGTCATGTAGATCAATTCGAGCACGCCGTAGTCGGCCGGGGTCAGGAACCGGGTATAGACCGGGATCATGATGAAACTGACCAGGCGATCGAGAATATTGGCCAGGCCGTAGATCGACCCGTGCCGGGCGAGCAGTTTGACCTCGCTTTTGACCGAATTGCTCATGGTTACGTCAGTGTTTCGTCAGCCGGCGGCGATTGTTGACCCTGTCGGCTCCGGTCACGTGATCCGGTACGTGCATACGATATCATGATAACGCGTGCATTGTCGTCATGTGAAGGTTTTGTTTATTCGTTTAGTTGAGCGGAAGATCGTGACGGTCGAGGAGATTGTCACGGCTTATTTCAGCAATACCATCTTGCGCAGGCTGCTGGTCGCGTTGGTTTCGAGCGAGGAGAAGTAGATCCCCGAAGCTACCCGCGCCCCGGCGAAGTTGGTGCCGTCCCAGACAACTGCCTGCCGGCCCGCCGCCTGGTACTCATCGACCAGCGTCGTGACCAACTGTCCGGCGATATTGTAAACGGCCACTCGAACGCGCGCGGCGCGCGGCAGGTAATACTCGATCACGGTGCTTGGATTGAACGGGTTGGGATAGTTCTGGTAGAGGACGAAATCAACCGGGAGGACATCACCATCACCGGTACCGAACTGGTTGTATGCTTCCGCGCCGTCGATATTGGAGAGTGCTGACGCGTTACCGGCTTCATCGTACACCTTGATGCCGACATAGTAGGTCGTGCCGGGAATGAGGCCGGTCAGGGTGTGCAGCTCGGTCGCTCCGGATGCCTGCGGCTGCGGCGGATCGGCCACCGACGTTGCCTGAGACCAGCTGGCTTCGTCGAGCAGATCCACACTGTAGCGGATATCGTACGAATCGGCCTGCCCCAGCGCACCGTCATCACCCGGCGCGGTCCATTCCAGGTCAATCTGTCCCTGCGCATCGCCGGCGCCGGCGTCGAGATCATCAATCCACCCCGGCGGGATCGTATCGGTCTGCCCGGTGCCGCTGAGAAGGATCTTTGAAAACTGCACGCTGTAGGAACCGGAGGTCCAGAATATCGGGATGAAGGTCGAGTTGTCCGGCACCTGCGGGGTCGAGTTCGGTGAGACGTTTTCTTCACCATTCAGGCCGGCCGACACCAGCTGCGGTGAAGTCCAGCTTTCCGACGTCTGCGACCACTTCATGTAGTAGATCATCGAAGAGGCAGCCGCGCTCGATGATTTCTTGCAATAGAACAGGTAGAGATCATCACCGTGTACGGTCGTGATCGGATACCATTCCATACCGTCGGTGTTCGATGAGCTTTCGAGCGTCTGGTGATTCCAGCTGCCGGTGCCGTTGTTGTTGTGCTTCCAGAGGTGATGCATCTGGTTGTTCAGGCCGAAGACCAGGTGCATGGTCGTATCGTTGACGACGTTGTGCGTAAACGCCCGCTCGTAGCCCATGTCATCGGCGTAGATCGAATGATCCGATCGCGCCTCGAATGAATCACCATCCCAGAGATAGTACTCGTATCCCTTGCTGCTGTTGAGATGCAGCACCACCAGGCAGGCACGACCGTCGAGATACGGCATCGAACCTATCCGCACATCGGCGGTC